>JAZDKM010000417.1:0-43520 GCA_043803085.1 Planctomycetota bacterium | reverse complement strand
CCGCCGCTTTCTTCAAGCGGCGGGACGCCGCTTCCACCGGTGGATATCAAGCTGACGAAGTTCATGCCGAGCCTGGCGGAGGTGCCGAGCAAGGAGTTGGAGGCGCTGAAGGAGCGGGCGGTCAAAAGCGGATTCGATTTCATCGACTTCTGGGCGGTGGATTTCGACTGGCAGCCCGGCAAGCCGTTCAACCACCACTGGCAGGACTACCGCACGCGCAAGGACCGCAGCCTCAAGACCGTCAGCGACGCCGGGCACGTCTATCAGAACCGCGACCGTAAGGGAGCGGTCGGGCGAACGTACACGGCCTGCGTGAAGGTGGTGGACGTGTTCGGGTGCGATACAAGCATCACGGTGGAGGTGAAGGTATAGGGGAGCGCGATATGCCAAGCGAAAAGAAATGTCGTCGGCCCAATATCGTCGGTAGCCCCGGTGTTGTGACAGCGCACGGGCGCGGGGGACGACCCGTGAAGAGGAGAACTGCCCATGAAAACGCATGATCCACTTTTGAAGGTACGTTTCGATGGCGATGCCGTCGGGGCGTCGAAGATTCCGGTGGCGCACCTGCTGCGGTTTCTTGGCAATCTGACCAAGGCACTTCAGCGGATGGGGCGTGTCCTGGCGGGCGAGTCCGAGAGCGTGCGCCGGGGTGCGCAACCACGCATGATCAAGGATGAGGTGGCCTTGGACCTGGTGCTGCTGACCCACGGCAGCCCGGCGGCCGTGCTCGGATTCGAGCGGCGGCAGACAGAGACGTCCCTGCCGGGGCTGGACTTGGGCTTGGATATTCTGGAGAAGGCAATCGACGGTTTATCCGCCGTTCAGAAGTCGAATGAGGTTTTGCCGGCGGGATACGACGCGGGGGTGCTCATGGCGTGGCGGGATGTTGGGACGCTCTTCGCCCAAGGAGTCAAACGGATCGAATTTACCCTAAATCACCGGGACACGCCGCGGACAACCGCGTTCACGCCGGAGGGCTTCACATGCATACAGACGCGAATCAAGGGCCCGCAGACCAACATTCGGACCATCGAAGGGCGGCTGCTGATGGCGGACTTCAAGGAGCACGGAACCCGCTGCCGAGTGCATCCGTCCGCAGGGGATCCGGTGCTCTGCCTCTTTGACGAGGAGCAGAAGGACGAGGTGCTGGAGGATATGCTCCACTACGTCCGGATCGTGGGGGAGGCGAAGGAGGATCCTGTTACCGGCAGGATCGCCAGCATCAAGATACACGACATAGAGCGGTTGGAGGGCCGGGAGAACGAAGCCGCCAACCTGCTGCCCCAAGGCACGCCGATCGCGCGCGATTTCTGGGATTCGCCGACGCTGGAGGAACTGGCGCGCTCGCAAGATGTGCAGCCGATGGCGGACGTGCGGGCGCTGTTCGGCACCTGGCCGGGCGAAGACGACGACGGGTTCGAGGCGGCGATTGACGAACTGCGGCATCCGAGCATGGCGGGGGGCGGCATGGCATGAGCGACGCCAAAATCATCGTCGATACGAATATTGTTTCCTATCTGATGAAGGGGGGACCGCTTGCTGAAGCGTACGCGCCACACGTCCAGGGGAAACTGCTCGCCATCGCCTTTATCACCGTCGGTGAACTGTACTACGGCGCAGAGAAAGCGAATTGGGGCCAGAAGAAGCGGATGGAACTGGAAACGACGCTGCGCAACTTCGTCGTGATTCCCTATGACCATGAAATCGCCCGCTGCTATGGACGGCTCGTTGCAGAGGGGGAGCGTAGCGGGAAGCCTATTGCGCCCAATGACGCATGGATTGCGGCCTGCACCGTCCGGCACGCCGTGCCGCTGGTGACGCACAACGCCAACCACTTCGTGGGCATCACCGCGCTAGAGGTCATCACGGAGCAGCATTAAAATGAGGAACAGGGCTGAGAACCTCGCCCGCGTGACGGACAGAATCGTGGATTGGCACCCACTCGTTCGGGAATCCGTTCCCTTGGATCGGTCCGCGTGCGTTTCGACCATCCGCCGGAAGGGATTCCGGCGCTCCTTCGTGCGGCTCTGCAACATCGAAGAGGCGGGCAAGTACTTTCCCGAACTTGAGCAGCCGCTCCTGTTTGAGGGTCTGGAGCCACAGTCATGACCTACCTCAATCCTGGAGCCCTGGAGCCATTGTTCGCCCCCTGGGAGGAGCCGCGGGCGCATCGGGTGCGGGCGGCACGGGCGGGCGATCCGCCGAAGATCATTCCGGGCCGGCGGCCGTCGCCGATCGTCATCGCCCAGAACCTGCGGGCGGCGGTGCGGGAGTGGCGGGAGGCGTTTTACGCGGGGGTGAGTGACACGACGCGGCAACTGCTCGGACACTGGTTCGAGCGGCCGCACCGGCAGAAGACGGCGGACGGCGAGGAGTTCCCGTTCCGATACTTCTTCTGCCAGCGGGAAGCCATCGAGACGCTGGTCTACCTGAAGGAATTCCGGCGGCAGAGTTGCCTATCGCAGCTCGTGGCGGAGTTCGGCGGGCCGGACGCCGAGACGGCGGCGCTGGGGATCGCACCGGAGGAGGACGCGTGGGGGCGGTACGCGTTCAAGGTGGCGACCGGGGCGGGCAAGACCAAGGTGATGAGCCTGGCGATCGTGTGGAGCTACTTCCACGCGCTCCGCGAGTCCGACTCGGATATGGCCCGGCACTTCGTGGTGATCGCGCCGAACCTGACGGTGTACGAGCGCCTGAAAGAGGATTTCGGGGACGGGCGCATCTTCGAGCAGGACCCGCTCATTCCGGCGGAGTGGCGGGGTGACTGGAACCTGTCGGTGGTGCTTCAGGATGCCGCCGGCGGGGCGGCCACGGGCGGGATGCTCTACCTGACCAATATACACCGCTTGTACGACCCCGAACGGCGAAGGGGACGGGAGCCGGAGACGTACGCGTGGGTGGGGCCGGCGGTGTCCAAGGGCAGCGCGCTGGACACGGGCAAGGCCCTGCGCGAGCGGATCACCGCGCACACCCGCGTCATGGTGCTGAACGACGAGGCGCACCACGTCTGGGACCCGGGTTCCGCGTGGAGCGAGGCCATCCGGTTCCTGCACGAGGAAATCCGCCAGCGGGGCGGGGACGGGCTGACGGCCCAACTCGACTTCAGCGCCACGCCCAAGGACGACAAGGCCCAGCCGTTCAAGCACATTGTGTGCGACACGCCGCTGGGCGAAGCCGTGGATGCAGGCATTGTTAAAACGCCGGTGGTCGGGAAGGCGGCCGACCTGGAGAACGAGCCCAGCGACGACGCCGGCTACAAGTACGATCGGCACCTGCGGTTGGGGTACGAGCGATGGAAGCTGAGCAAGGCGGAGTGGGAGAAGAGCGGCAAGAAGGCTCTGCTGTTCGTGATGTGCGAGGACACGAAAGCGGCGGACCAGATCGCCGCCCGCCTGAACGGGGACGAGGTGTTCAAGGAACTGAACGGGCGAACGATCAACCTGCACACCAACCTGAAGGGGAAGATCAAGCGGGTGGGGCGCGGGGCGGACGCACGGCTGGAGTTCGTGGAGAGCGAGAAAGAAATCAGCGACGAGGACCTGAAGGAGCTGCGGAAGCTAAGCCGGGAGCTGGACCAGAACACGAGCCCGTACTGCTGCATTGTGTCGGTGCTGATGCTGCGCGAAGGGTGGGACGTGCGGAACGTGACCACGATCGTGCCGCTGCGGCCGTTGAGCGCGGCGTCGCAAGTCCTGCCCGAGCAGATGCTGGGGCGCGGGTTGCGGCGGATGACGCCGCCCGGCCAGGCACACGAGCTGGTCACCGTGGTGGATCACCCCGCGGTGGGGAAGCTGTATGAGCAGGAGCTGGCCCAAGAGGGCCTGCCGATCGAGATCGTGGACTTGGACCAGGTGCCCAAGACCACGGTCACGATTTTCGTCGACGAGATGAAGGACCTGCGGGCGCTGGACCTGGTAATCCCGCAACTCAGCCCCGGGCACCAGACGGTCGAGACCCTGGAGAGGTTTGGCATTGAGGACATGAAGCGGGAGTTCGGGAAGTACAAGCCGCTGCCGTTGAGCGGGCGGGGCGTGACCGCGCTGGACTACGAGGGGCGGCACCTGTTCACCGGCGAAGTGGTCGAGCGGATGAAGATCGATCTACCGCTGCTACAAAACCCGATGGGGGCGATTTCCTACTTCGTGCGGCAGATCGAGACGGTGTGCAAGGTGCGCAGCCTGCACACCACGCTGGCGCCGCTGCTGCAGATGTTCCTGGAGGAAATCCTGTTCGAGCGCAGGACGAACCTTTTTGACCCCGCGCTGACGGCCCGCCTGGGCGATACTGATGTGGGCGAGCACATTCGCGCCGTTTTCGTACCACTCGTCCGGGCGCGCTCGACACGGACGGAACGGAGGGCGCCCGCCGCAGCACCCACTTCCGTAACGACGTGGAAGCCATACCAAGTGACGCACAGCGAGCGGCACCCTGCGCTGCCGGCCCGGCCGACGCCGTTCAACCTGGTGCCGTGCAAGCTCGGGCTGGAAGTGGCGCTCACGCGGTTCCTGGAGAAGGCGGACGACTTGGCCGCTTTCGCCAAGAATGCCGGGCCACAGTGTCTGCGGATCGACTATCTGGCGCTGGGCGGACGGCTGGCGTTTTACACGCCGGACTTCTTCGTGCGGACGCGGGACGGCAACTACTATCTGATCGAGACCAAGGGGCGAGAGGACCGGGACGTGCCACGTAAGGCGCAAGCGGCGGTGGCGTGGTGCGCGGCCGCTTCCGCACCGGGTTGTCGGTGGGAATATATTTATGTCCCGCAGGGACTGCTGGAGCGGTTGAGCGGAAACACGGTCGCCGCGCTGGCGCGGGCGTGCGCACCGCCGCTGCAGAACCTGCTCAGTGAAGAGAAGGAAAAACAGGCGGCGCCCTTGTTTGCGGCCGTAATCGAGGCGGAGGCCGTTGAGAAGCCCAAGCCGCCGGACTTTATCGACGCGGCCTTGCTGGACGCCCTGCCGTCCCGGTATCGCAAGGCAGTGGACCAGGCCGTACTGCTGCTCCAGTTCATCGAGAACCACCCGGAGATGAACTTCGCGCCGGTCTTCAACTGCCTGCTGGGGTGCATCGACGAGGCGGCCCGCGGGCTGTTGCTCCGCCGGCTGAAAGACGTGGTGCCCACGTCGCCTGCCGATCAGCGCACCTGGTTTGAGCCGTACCTGGGTAACGCCGATCGGCGGCAGCAGGGCTTCTACCAGCATACGGCGCAGAACCTGCGGAAGATGCTTCTGTACGGCAATGGCACGTCACCGCTGGGGCTGCTGCGCTCGTGCATGGACTACGCGCTGAACGACAACACCAAGATCGGCGGAGTGTTCGACGCCGTACGGACGGCATTCAAAACCAAGGGCGGGCGGGACCTGCTGGCCATGGTTCAGAATATGAACGACTTCCGGAACACGGTGGTGGCGCACCAGAACGAAGAGCTCGGGGACGCGGACTGCGCCAAGCGGGAGCTGGTGTCCTGGATCAAGGGGATACATACGATCGGACAGGCGTGAGCCAAACCGGACGACATGCACCTGACGTGCTGGATGGCGAACGGGCCGAGGATAGAACGGAATTGCGGTAACCGTGCCTCGATTCTTGAGCCATATTTTTAGAGGATTGGCCATGTTTTCCTAGATGTCACGGTGATCGTAGGGCAATATTGCCCACCTAGGCAAAGTGAACGTGGGGAAGCAACCCCATGAGCCAGCCTCCGAAACACAGGGCGGGAACGCGATGCTACATATAACTTATTCCTCAACAATATGTTATGATATATGCAGCGTGGCACCTTCCCGTGGCACACCGATTGCTAGATATTATCGGGAGAGAGGGAGGGCAATCGAGAGGGGCTCGCCGGTCCCTCCGGAGAGGGACGGAAGCCACTCGAAGGCGGAGCCCGCCAGAGAAGTTCACCGGGGAGCCTGCCGCCGAGGGGAAGGGGCCGGTGCTAGTGTGAACGCTCTGGATAGAACGGTGCGTCGCCTTCGAGGCGACACGAAGAGGCCGCGTATTGGGGGAATCGTGCGGCCTCTTCCCTTGCGCGCAGAGGGTGGTACGTAGGGGTCTTGCGGGGCTTCGCCGTAACCCCCGTAGTGGGGAACGGTGTCCCCCACGACAGGATCCCCTTCTACCTTCACATTACTGCACACGGAGAATAGAGAGCCGGGAAAGCAAAACAGAAAAAAAAGAGACGGGTCGGCCAAGGGGAGGGCGGCCCGCACAACAGCTAACGCTGGGTTCCTCATTCTCCATTCTCCATTGTCAATTCTTCTCGGCGTTTCTGGGTTCAAAGCACTCGGACGGTGGGCAATGCCCACCCTACGATGGGGTGCGGTACCCGACCTCCGGAGTTGGTTTGCGCCTGCCGTTCTGGCCCTGTTGGCCTTGGTGGGTGGGTGTTCCACGGCGCACATCGCCTGGCCTGGTCGGCCGACGGAAGAGAGGGCCGTCAATGGCGACATGCTGCTGTCATACGACGTGGTTGGCTCGGGCAAGCCTAACTACACCCAGCGGATGCACGATGGCCGCAAGACCGTCCTCTCTTTCGACGACGACCGCGACGGACGCACCGACGCCGAGGTCCGCCTGGACCAGCCCGACCCCGATTGGCCGCATTACGTCATCGTGCTCGACGGCGTGCCCTACCGACTGGCGGCCGATTTGTGGGACGAAGGGTACTTTCGGTTGTTCCCGCGGCCGTCGAAGGTGATCTCGACGTTCCCGTCGATGACGGATTTGGCCTTGTCGCGTTTGCTGGACGCGCCGCCGTGCCTTGCGGCGGAGGCCGCGTACTTCGACCGGAAAGCGAACCGCATCAAGGGCGGTGTGGGGGCGTACAACGCGGGGCTGAATTCGCCGTGGCTGGACGCGCTGACCTATCATGCCCCCCAGTCCATCGGCGCGCGGGCCTATCTCGATCCGCAGGGCGTCTTTGAACTGGAGTTGCGGGAGATGCGTGCGGCCTTCGATCGGGTTGGCACGGGCACCGCGTCGGCCTACACCGTGGGGACGGCGGGTCTGGGCACGCGCGGCGGCGAGCACGCCATCCGCGAGTATCTCAAGACCATCGATCGCTTCTGCGAACGGCTGGTCTACGATCGGAGAGGGCGCGTACGGATCACGGTGACGGCCGATCACGGGCATAACCTGACCCGGTGCGAGCGCATCGGATTCACCGAGCATCTGGCGCGGCATGGCTTTCGTTTGACCGACGCGCTCCGCGGGCCACAGGATGTCGTGACGGTCCGTTACGGCTTGGTGACTTTCGCGCAGTTCTTCACGTCGCAGCCTGCCGCCGTCGCGGAAGCGTTGCTGATCCACCCGGCCGTGGAGGTGGCCGTGTATCCCGAGGGCGATAGGGTGATGGTGCTGAGCGTCGACGGCCGGGCGCGGATCGGTCGGGGCGAGGGCGGTTATACGTATGTCGCCGAACGGGGAGATCCGCTGCAGATCATGCCGATCATCGAGGCACTTCAGGAAGGAGGCAAGGTTTCCGCCGATGGGGTGATTGACGACGCGGCCTTCTTCGCGGCCACCCTGGACCACGTTTATCCCGACGCCTTACAGCGTGTCTGGTCGTGCTTTCACGGTCTGATGCAAAAGCCGCCGGACGTGATCGTCTCGCTGCGCGACGGGTACTGTCACGGGCTTTGGATGTTCGAGGTCTGCATCGGCCACGTGGCCAGCACGCACGGCTCACTGAACGCCATCAACTCGACGACGTTCGTCCTGAGCAGCGCCGGCCCGCTGCCGGAGGCGCTACGGATTGATGAGGTCCTGCACTACGTTCGTCCCCACACCGCCGACTGAAGGTAGCGATCGACCGAGGCCTTGACTTCCGTCCAGGCGCCCTTGGCCGGGGCCGGCCTTGCGGTCCGTCTCGGCTTCACCTCGAGTATTCGTAAAAGCTGTCGCGGCCGGCACTGGCGCCGGCCGCGATAAACCGTGCGAAACTCGTCAACTGGAAACGGCGTCAGTCCGGCCCGAGCAGGCGGGTGTAAAACACCGCGTAGTCTTGCAGATCGATGACGCCATCGCCGTCGGAATCACCGTCCACGCAACTAGGGCCGACGGGCGTGACGCCGAAGCACAACTGCCACAGGGCAAAATCGCGCAGATCGACGTCGCCGTTGCCGCCGTCCATATCGCTGTCGCCGCATTTGGAGGTGCTTCGCGCAGCCGAAGGACCCGCCGCTGTGGGTATCAGGTTCTGATTTCGCGCCGTGACCTGGAACGTATAGTTCGTCTGTGAGCCCATGCCGGTTAGGAGCGTGAGGGCCCATTGCGCGTCCGTTCTCCAGACTGCGGCCGCGGACGGTGCTCCCGTCGCGGAAACGTATTTGCCGTTCCAGTTGGAGTCGGTCGGAGCCGTGGCCGTGCATTGAATCGAATAGGCGGTGGCCGCGGGGTTCCCATTGGGTGCCACGTCGATGTTCATCGAGGTGCAATCTACGGCGGAGAGGACCGGTGCGGCAGGCACGTTGGCGAGCGTGTAGGTCGTATAGGGTGAACTGTAGCCGGTGTAGTTCGGCGTGGCCGCGCTATCCCTGGCCCACACCCGGTACGTATATGCGCTATCGGGACTCAGACCGGCGTCGGCATAGTCGCGCGATGTCTGCCAGGCGCTATCCGTGCCACCGGTGCCGCCGCTGACGAAGTCGAACTGGTACTCGACGGGGGGTGAGCCGGCGTCGGTGGCCAGGGTCGCGGTCATACGGACCTCGGTCGGACCGTAACCGTAAGGCGTGGTGGAGAAGCTCATGGGGTTGGGCGTCGGCGGGGTGGTGTCCCCACCGCTGCCATAGATGGCGATAATACCGCTGATGTCATCCGAGTGCAGATCGCGCGCGTGTATATCACAATAGCTGACATACCCGTACATGGTCTTGGCAGTGTCGCCGCCGCCATAGAGGTCCAAAAGGCAGAGGAAGTGGCCGAGTTCGTGCGTAGCGATGTCCCAAATGTCCATCTTGTTGCTGCAGCGTCCGCTGCCGTTCCACCAGGTGTAGCTCTGGTCATTGAACACCAGATCGCACTCGGTCATGTTCCCGCCGCTTTGCCAATAATAGGTAGCTGCCACATAGCCGCCGCCGCCGGGTGGCGTCGTGTCGAAGTAGATCAGGTTGACGCCATTGAAGGTGGCGGACGTTCCGCTGCTGGTGCCGCCGTAAGTGAAGGCGAAGTCAGCGCCGGCGCTGTTCCACGCGGCGGCGCCGTTCTGAATCTGGGTCTGCTGGGAGGTTGCGTCGCCGGCGGAGCCGTCCGCGCAGTTGGGATTGATCACGTAGTTTTCCCCCATGGGATTCGTCTGGTATGCCCAACTGAAACCACAAAGGCTATAGCGCAGCCCTCCGAGCGGTAACTGGAAATCACCGGTATAGGTTGGGACGTTCGGCAGCGTGATACCGGGCGGGAGGGCGCGCTGGATCTCGTCTAAGAATTCCGTGAGGGGTTGGAGGGTGCTTTCCACGACCCGCGCGCAGGGCGGGGCCATCCGCACGACCTGCACTCCGTCGGTCAGGTACGCGCCCTGATAGCTTTGCACGAGACGGATCTCGCTGTCGCCCAGGAACAGCAACACGTGATCGCCGACCTCAAACACTGGCAGCACGGAGACATAGAGCGTCACGTCATCCACCGTCCCGCCGCTCATTTGCAGCACTTCCAGGCCGGTGCCTTCGCCGAGGAGATACTGGTCCACGGCGACGACAATGCGGCTCTTTATCAGCTCGTGAGGGTCGTCCCAGAAGCTGGTCACTTCCACGACGTCGCCGAGCACAATCTGCCGGGCTTCGGCGGTCAAGTCTTCAACGGTCTTGGGCACGACGGCGCCCCACGCCATCCCGGGGAGAAACAAAATGCATACCGACGCTGTCCTTAAGCTTCTTCGCACGACCTGCTCCTTATTCACAAACGTTACCAGCCTCTTGGGGAATCCGACCCCCCGGCGATCCGGTCAGCGACGGTTGAATACGAACGTCTGTCGTTGACCAAGCACTGCACACCCACAAGCGTACACAAATTGGGACGCGCAAGTCAACGCAACTAAAATGCAATTATTGAAGCGGGACTTTCTCGGACGGTAACTGCACTGAGAGCTTCTAACAGAATGGACCTGTGGGACAGGCTTTCTAGCCTGTCGCTGACCGGCTGGAAAGCCGGTCCCACATCTTTCTGTTAGACGCTCTTAAACTGTGAGACGGCCGGAGCGCGGGCGAGCGGCCGGACCCTTTTGAAGGCCGGCGAGGCTTGAGAGACGTCTCATGTTCTCAGGTGTCATACTGTGGCACTACATCCAGATCCGGGGCTGCCCTCCAGACGGTGACACGGAGGTGGGTTCAGGCCGGGCGGTCCTGAGCAGTCGGGAAATGTCCTGGTCGGTTCCCATCGCGCCCGGCAGGATTCGAACCTGCGACCCCCGGTTTAGGAAACCGGTGCGAAAACGACGTATCGACTTGTGAACACGGTACTTGTGCGCCAGAGGGGAAACCCGTTGGCGTTCCCGTTGGCGCTTTTGACCCCGACTTGGCGGCGGTGGTGAACGCTTGGCCGACGCTTCCCGACGCCATCCGGGCGGGGATCGTGGCGATGGTACAGGCGACCATCGGTCGCCCTATACTGTAGAAAGCGAGGCTTGAAGATGGCTGTTGCAACGAAACGACGAAAGACAGAGGCACCGCGGGGCGCGCGGATGGTAACCACGGAACCGGAACCACATGAAATCGGCGGCGTGCCGAAACCGGAAGCCGATTCCCTCTTGGCCGAGTACTGCCGGTTGCTGATGGCGCCGACGCCGGACGGCGACCGCCGGGCGACTGAGTTGGGCTTTCTGCTCTTCGCGCCGAAAGAGGCAATGCAATGTCCGCGCTGTCATTGCCCGGTTCAACTGCCGTCCGCAGAGGACATCGTGCAACGGCACCGCGCAGCCGTGAGCGCCTACAAAACCGCGGTAGCGGCAATCGCACCGGCTGAAGAGCGATACCGCGACGCACAGGCGGCCGTGACGAAATCAAAAGAGGCCTACGATGACACCGGCCAAAAAGGCCTCGACGTGACCTGGCATTTCAACCGATTGCGCGAATCGCAGCTCGGCTTCGATGGGGCAACCCGAGTGCTCGGCGACAAGCGCGGCCAGCTCTACACGGCGCAGAAAAACCTGCAAGCGCTGGGCCTTGCGGCTGAGGCCCTGGGCGACGGAAAAGGGACCGAGTAATGGGCAACATCGTCACGGCGTGGATTGACGCGGCTGAGCGCGTGCGCGCGGCCGAGCGGCTATTGGTCTGCCGCCTTGAGCTTCCCGGCGAACAAGCGGCCCGGCTACAGCTCGCCCGGGCGCGCCGCGACTTGAACGCGACCCGGCAGATGGCCGAGGCGTTCGGGTGCGGCGAGTCAATCAAGGCGCTGGCGGGCGATGAGGAATGATTGTGAAGTTTCTTTGCGAACTCGCGGAACCCCGCCCCGGCGTCGGCCCTCATCCGGCGCCGGGCGCGGACCGTGGGGTGCGGCCTGTAAAATAGGCCCGGAACAGGTATATGGCACGAACGAAAACACGAACCAGTTGGCGACCCGGCCAAAGCGGCAATCCACGGGGCAGACCGCCACGCGGGACAGCTATCGCGGACCTGTTGCGCGAAGCCTTGGACCGCAAGCTGCCCAACGGCAAAATCGCCCGCGTGGTCCTGGCTGAGCAACTGGTCAAGTTGGCGTTGACCGGCCGGCAGTGGACAGCCGCGCGGCGGTGGGCCGTCGAAACGCTGTTGCTTCGAACCGAAGGGCGCCCCGCCTTTGCTATCGACATTCAGCCCGACCGCGGCGCTGAACGCGCCGAGAGGCAGGCCCAGATGGACCGGCTGTTTCTCGGCCGCCCCAAGCTTTTCGAGCAAGCCATGCGGCTCAGCGAAAAGCTCGTTGAACTCGACACCGAAACGCCTACGCGGCCAAAGCCCCGCAACAACGGTCAGCCTCGCGGCAACGGATAGAGGGTCCGCTGCCCCGAATCCACAACTGCCCTCACGTCAACAACTTGCACAACTGCCCACGACCACGCGCAGCGCCACAGACAGCGCACACTTACTGGCTTGATTGTCGTTCCGTGCGCGTTATGATTCATCGGCTGGGTTGCGGGCGGCCGCCCGCGTGACGCCCCCGGCGCCGTGCGCGTTTCACCACCTTGGCGCGGCGCGGGGGGCGGCCCGGTGGAAGGTGGTGACTATGCCGACCGATTCAATTCCTGAAGCCATTTACAAGTTCTTGGACCGCATCTATCGAGGCGATGACCACACCATTCCGTTCAACGATGCGATACTTGACCCCGAGCTATACGACTGTGCGATGGCGAATGACCTTTTGCGCTCAGGCGGGCGCGTGGGGCTGACCCAAGCTGCTAAGGCCGCGGTGACGGCCTGGCGGCTGCGAAATGGCGCGGTGGCCGGACTTCCGGCGCCCGACGCTGCCCCGGCTGCCGGGGGGGCTGGCCAGACTGCGCCGCTACCCGTGCATCGGGCCAATTTGGCTAAGGCGATTCTGCTCGAACGTCCCGACATCCGACCGACTGAACTTGCGAAGCTGTGCGGCGTGTCGCCCGGAACCCTCTACAAAAAAACTGGTCCGTGGGCCGACATTCGCCAATTCTTGATGGCTCGCCCTGACAGCCCATCCGCACAAGGAACGAAGTATTCCGGCGACCTTGAAGCCTGGGGTGAAGCCCCCGTCGATGAATAGCCAATCCTCATTCGCGCGCGAATGCCGCGCGAATGCCCCGCAAGAATCTTCCCACCTGCAAGAGGCGTAGAGGCCGATTGGCCGGCCCGCGCGCGAATCTTGCCCAATTGTATGAACACTAAGACTTGTTTCAACCAAACCGGACTTGCCCCGATGCTGGTGGACGCCCGCGGTCTGGCTGGGCTGCTCTCGCTTAGTCGCGCGACGGTTTTTGCGATGCACTCGCAAGGTAAGTTGCCCTTGCCGGTGAGGCCGACCCAGCGCGCCCCACGCTGGCGAGTCGATGAAATCCGCGCGTGGCTCGCGGCGGGCTGCCCCGACCGCACAACGTGGGAAAAGTCCAAGACCGGCCGGTAACAAAACGCCCCGCCGACGCACGCGAACGCCGACGGGGCAAAACCGTTTTGACCCATGCAGTCTATCCCCTTCATCCCGAATGAGCAAGCGCCGTGTGATTTATCGCCAACGGACGCGCCAAGCCAACGGACGGGAAGTCCGCAAGCCGCGTCCCCGGCGGCGGTTACGTGCGGAAACCAGCGGTCTTCGGAACCGGTGCCAACGCTGGCGGCTGTTTTGCTCGCCATGCTGGACGGTTGCGACTTGGCCGGCGCCCTCATGCCGTGGGGCAAGCCCGGACCGATTCGGCTACCCATCGACCCCGACGAACGCGCGGCGCTGGTCGATGCTCACCTATGCGGGGCGCCCGCCGACGTGGTGTATTCCCCCGCTGAACGCGCCCCAGAATCCGTCCGCGTCGATGCTTTGGCACTCGCGGCACTCTGCCCGGCAACCGACGGGGGCTGCCGTTGGCTCGCTATCGACCTTGACGCGGCCGACGGTCACGGGGCAGGCGGGCTGGCGGATCCGCTGCACGCGACCCGATGCTTTGCCGAGCGTGCTGACGCCGCCGGGTTGCTCGGGGGGCTGCTTACGGCACGGTCACGCGGGGGGCGGGGCGTTCACGTTTTCGTTTTCACGCCCGAACCGGTCCCCCTGGCGGACGCGGTGCTCGCGGCGGCGGCGCTGGCGGCGGCGGCATTCTGTAGCGCCGATGCCGACGTGCGCGACGGCGCGCCCCACGCATTCCGACAGGGCGACGGCGGGATTGCCCGTCCCGGCCAGCCCGGCGCCGTGGAACTGGTTCCGCGTTCAACCGCGAAGCCCCCGCAAGGCTGGGGACTCGCATTGCCCGCCGCTGGGGCGTTCACAGCGCAGGGGGGCGGCATCATCATCGACGCTTTCGACGGTGCCCCAGTAACGCCGGATGCCCCGCCCCGCTGTGGCCCGGCGGCGTGGCGGCGATTCATCGACGAGGCACGGGCGAGAATCCCGCGCCAAGTGCCCGTAGGACGGGCCACGGGCCGCGCCAAGGCACGAACGCCGCGCGGTGGTGCCGATGGACGCTCGCCGATGGATTCGCCAGCAATCCGCCCCGAGACACGCGCTTTCCTGGCCGGGCAAGTGGCCCCCGGCGGGCGGAACGTCGCGGCGTTCGCGGCATCGTGCAACCTGCTCGGTTGCGGCGTGCCCGAGGGCGAAGCCAAACGGCTCGTGCTCGCGGGGGCGGCGGTGTGCGGGCTGGGGGAACGCGAAGCGCGGACGGCGTTCGCATCGGCCGTCGGTTCACTTCAGCGCAAGGGGGGCAGGCGATGACCGAACAGACCGCCGACCTGGCCCGCCAACTCATCGACGGCCCCCAGCCGACGGACACGTTACCCGCTGACGCTGGCCCGCCCTGGCTGACCGTGGCGGAAGTCGGGCGGCTGCCCGCCTACCGCAAGGGGCTAACGCCGGTCACGACGGGATTCTCGACGCTCGACCGCGCATTGCGCGGGGGCTTCCGGCCCGAGAGCATGTACATCCTGGCGGGGCGGACGGGCAGCGCGAAAACCACGCTCGCGTTAAATGTCACGCGGCGGGCGGCGCTCGCTGGGCATTCGGTGCTGCTTTTCAAGCTGGAAGAATCCTCCATCGAAGCTGTCTGGCGGTTGCACGCCGCCGCGTCGCAAGTGGAACTGGTCAAACTGCTGGACGGGCTGGACGGGGTGAAACCGGCCACGGATGACCGGCAGCGGCTGGTCGATGGCTGGACCCTCATTCGCACATTGCCCATTCGGCTGTCCGAACAGCGCGGCATCGACGCAATCGAGCGCGTTGCCAAGCTGCACGTTGACGACGGCGGCGAGCTGGTCGTCGTTGACCAAGTGTCGATGGTCGATTGCCCCGGCGTCGTCGGCCCCTACGAACGCACGACGGCCGTAAGCAATGCCCTGCGGTTGCTCGCTCGCAAGCTGCACGTTCCGATTCTGCTGGTCGCGCAAATCAATCGGCCCGCGTCCAAAAAAGAGGGCCGACTAACGTGCAACGACCTGCGCGATTCGGGGGCGCTGGAAAATGACGCGGCGGCCGTGCTGCTCATCGACCGGATTCGGCGGCCCGACGTGCCCCGATGGAATACTGACCCGTGCGCGCTCGAAATCGTCATTGGCAAGAATCGGTACGGGCGCTCGACGCGCGAGAATGATGCCCCGCTGGAACTGCTCTGGTGGCCGTGGTGCGCTCGCATCGAAGATGCGGCGAAGCTGTCGGAAGGGGGGACCGAATGAGGAAACCCCGCGCCAAGCCGTGGCCGTTGGCCGACGTGTACCGAGCGAGCCACGCGGCCCCCGTGGTCTGGCTCGCGCTGCTGGACCTGGCTGACAAACGCGGGACGCCCGTGGTCACGCCTACGCGCGAGGGGCTGGCCAAGGCAACGGGCATCGACCGCCATAAGTCCATTTCGCGTGCGCTAACGGCGTTGGAACAAGCCGGGTGGATTGACCGCCGGCACGTGCCCGTGGGGAAGGGGGGGCGCCAAGTTGCAACGCTGTTGCGTATTGTGCTTCGCCGTAGAGGGCGAAAAACGCCCCATACGGGGCGCAACGCCTTAGGGGCGAAAAGCGCCCTCTACGGGGCAAAAGCCGTAGAGGGCGAAAAACGCCCCAACTTCCCTACGGGAAGAGGGCGCGCACGGCCGCCGCCCCTGCCCGCTTCGCGGGGGGCGGCTGCGCGCCCCGCTGACGCCTGCTCGGAACACCCCAGCGCTCGCATCGAACGCGAACGGCTCGCTACGATCCGAGCAGCCCGTGAGGCCGAAACGCGCCAAGGGGAACGCCAAGCGCTGCAAGCAGAGTTGACCAAGTGACGACGCGGACAGGACTTACAACCCGGCGCCAGCGGTTTCATAGACCGGTGCTCGCGCCAAGCAAGAAAAGCAAAGGTGGCACTTGACAACCGCAGAGAATCGAGTATCTTGGGGGTATGGAAACTATGTCATCGGCACTGCGAACGGCGATTGAACGTGACGGACGGTCCCAGCCCGTGATTGCCGACGCGGCTGGCATCGACAAGGGCATTTTGAGCCGCTTTATGCGGGCAGAGCGCAGCTTGACACTGACCACGGCGGACCGGGTGTGCGATGCACTCGCCGTCGATGTTCGGCTGGTCAAGCGGCGCGTAAAGAAAGGTGGTGCAGAGTGAAGCGTGAGAGGACGGGCTTTCGCTTGTTCAAAACCGCGACGTATCGAGAATGCGCCGGTGTGCTGCCGGACGGCGCGACTATCGACCCATTCGACCCGGCAGCCCCCGACCGCAAACGCTTTGCCCGGTGGCTCGACGCCGACGGCAAGGTGCAGATAGTCCGCATCGTGCGGGCGATCAAGGGCCGGCACGAGGGCGCCGACTTGCTCGTTTCCGATGTTCAGACGTGGTACGCCGAGTTGCGTGACCACCGGGAAAAAGTGCGGCGCTTTGCGCTGTTTACTTCCCGCAAGGCAAGCGCCGACGCGGCCGAAACGCTCGTGCGCGTGGTCGCTGACGTGCAGACCGCCGGGCGGCTATCCAGCCCCGAGCTTGTCCGTGCGGTCGTGGCCCTCCCCGAGGGCATCCGCGCCCGGCTGCTCGCCGTGGGGCTGCTCGAACCGGAGCGGGCGGGCGTCGCAAAGTCGCTGGACGCGCACCTTGACGCCTTCCGCGCCGCGCTGCTCGCCAAGGGAACGAGCGAGCGTCAAGGGGTGCTGGTGACAACCCGCGTGAGGCGTGTCATCGACGGCTGCCGGTTCAAGCGCATCGGCGACATCACGCGGGACCGCGTCGCGGCGTTCCTGGCCGACCAGCGGAAGGGCACGGCGGACAAGGCGCCACTGTCGCAACGCACGAGCAATTTCTACACGGGCGCGATGAATCAATTTTGCCTGTGGCTCGTGCGGGACCGGCGGGCGAACGAAAACCCCCTGGCGGGCGCCGACAAGCTGACCGTGACCGACGGCCGCAAGCGCCGTGCGTTGACCGTCGATGAACAGCGCTGGCTGACCACCACGACCGCAACCCAGCCGGTACGCTACAACATGACCGGCGCGGCCCGCGCCACGCTCTACCGTGTCGCGCTCGGTACGGGCTTTCGCTCAGGCGAGTTGGCAAGCCTTACGCGGGCGAGTTTCAACCTTGACGCGAATCCGCAGACCGTCACTCTTGCGGCGGGCGCGTCCAAGAATCGCAAGGGCGCGGTGCAGCCGATTGCCCCCGAACTGGCGACCGCGCTTCGCGGGTTTCTGCGGCTGAAAGCCCCCGACGTCCAAGCGTTCACCATGCCCCCACGCTGGGAAGTGGCGGAAATGCTCCGCGAGGATATGGCAGCGACGCGGGCGGCGTGGATTGAAGCGGCGGGCACCGACGCCGACCGCAAAGAGTGTACCGAGTCGGGTTTCATGCTGCCCGAGACCGACGAGGGCGTTGCGGACTTTCACAGCCTGCGGCACACTTTCGGCACGAACCTGGCCCGTGCGGGCGTGGGCCCGAAAGTGACGATGGACCTGATGCGGCACTGTGACGTGAACCTGACGATGAAACTCTACTCACACACGGTTGTAGGCGAACGGGCGGCGGCACTGATCGGCTTGCCCGACTTGACCCAGCCCGTGGCCGTGCCCGCCCGCAAGACCGGAACCGATGACCGGCCTGTTTCCTTGGCGCTTCCGTTGGCGCAATTCGGCGCTCCCGGTCAGATTTTGCTAGACTCTGCTGGACAATTGGACGGGAACCGGCCCGGCGCGCAAGTCATTGGAAATGCTGAAGAAACCGCACTTTCCCCTATGAAAACCGCATCGCGCCCGGCAGGATTCGAACCTGCGACCCCCGGCTTAGGAAACCGGTGCTCTATCCTACTGAGCTACGAGCGCTTAACCTGGCCGGCCGTCGCGGCCCGCCTGCAGTACCAACGGAACTCTCCAGTGGAAAGTGTATCAAGACATGGCGGAACCACAAGAGCCCGGGCGATCGATAAGCAGGTTTGCGTGGTTATCGTCCGAGCGCGTTCTTGAAAGAGGGTCCGTTCTCTGGCGAGCTGGTGTGTTCGGTCGAGGGGACGAACGCTTCAGCGGGCGGCCAGGGGGGAGGGGTGCTGCGCTCCGTAGTGTACAACCGCGCCGTCTACACGAACATGGTCCGCGAGCGCGGACCCTACCGTCGGGTGAAGCCTGTTGAGAGGCTTACGCGCACCCTGCCGGAACCTTCAAGACGCTTCATCCGAGATAGAAGCGCGCGCCGGGCTTGAGGACGGGCGGTTGCATCAATGCCGAGCGGAGTTGGTCGGCGTCGAGAGCCACCGTCGGGCTGATTTCAAACACGCCGTCCGGCTCGCCGTCGGGGGTCCGCGGCACCCGGACCCCGCAGGCCTCCAACCACCGGGCGGCCCGGCGGGACAGGTCTCGGCGGGCCGTGGCGGGACTGTCCACCCCTTCGGCATTCTTCACCGGACTGAAACAGTCGGCCCGGTCCTGGCGCAGCACCAGCGTCTGCCGCGCCAGCGGCAGCGCGTCGAAGACGAACAACTCCAATTTCACGGCGTTCGGCCGGTCGGGAACGACGCGCCGCCCCGAGGCGATATCAACGTATTCGACTTTCTTTTCCGCCCGATGCCAGGGGATCGCGATCGACCCCCGCTCATGAGTCAGACGCTCGAGGAACTCACGCGAGAACGCATGGACCGCGATGCTGCCGTCATCGAACTTCCGCGAACCATCGGAGTTGCGGGCCCGGGCGAGGGCCTCGGGCAGGTCGGAGTATTCGATCACACACAGTCGCCCGTTGACGCGGGCGAAATGGCCGACGCGCTCCAAGTCATCGGCCTTAGGTACCGCAATGGCGGACATCTCCGCGCCGGTCAGCGCGTGCAGGCCGAGAAACAGCGGATCGATGGGCGAAACCAGCGGATTGTCCACCTGAAAGTAGCTCACCACCTCGACGCCGCGCCGACGCATGTCGCCCAAGGCGCTGCTGGAGGCCAAGGCCAGCAGGCAACCGCCGTGACCGTTCGGCGACAGCGCCACGCGATGCTTCTGCTCGAGCAGAACCCGACCGTCGCGGTCGATGGCGGGCATGACGCCCTGGCAGAAGAAAAACACGTCTTGGGGAGACAGCCCGAAATACTGACGCTCCGCAAGATATTGGCGGGTTGGCGTGTCGGTCGTCGGACCGGTCATGACGTACCAGGGTACTGGGCGTCCGCAGCGCCGGCCGGTGGCGAGGATGGCTTCGGCAAAGAGCTGGAAGAGCGGCTTGTTCATCACCGGGGAGATGAGCAACTCGCCCTTGGGGCGCTCAAAACTTAAGCGCGTGCCCTGCCCGCCGGCGACCACCAGCGCCGCCACTTTTCCTTCGGTAATGTGCTTGCACCCCAGCGCCTTGGCGGCCTCGTACTGGCTCTGCCGCGACCGATCCGGGCGCGCGGGCCAGGCATCGGCCGGCTCGGGCGTGCTCTGCAACTCGGTCATCGGCGCGGATTGGACATGCGTCGGGATCAGACGGTCCAGGGTCTCGAAGTCGATCTGGGCGATATCCTCCAGCAGTTCACGGCGTTGTTCCTCACCCAGTTCGCCCCAAAAGGCGAACAGATGGCCTTGGCCTCGACGAGTCGCTTCCCTCCGCAAGGTTTCAGGGTTCATGGTTGTCCCCGGGCCGGTGTGTCGGGCCTGAGTATCTCAGCGAGCCAAGCCGCCGCGCAGGGTGGTCCGGTACATATAGGAGCGTGGCAACCGCGTGTCAACGGACTGGACCAGGCATGCCTGAAGCTCCGGTTGCACGTGGCGAACGGGCTGCGGGTGGTGGTCGACAAGGGGCCTGAGGCCCGGCAGCCGGTGGCACAAGTCGTGGCACAGGCTTCCAGCCTGTGTTTCCACGGGCAAGATGCCCGTGCCACACCGCTCTTGGCTACTTTCACCGCGGGCTGCAAGGCCCCGTAGATCGTAGACCGAGGCGGGTTGCCGTTGGGACGGGTTCCGGTCGCAGTAGATTCAATCGGCCTTGAATTATTAAACCGTGTGCGGCACCCCCTGTGAGTTTTCCGGCCCCGCCGCCGGACGGACCTGTCCGGGCGGGATCATGAAAGCTGCAATATTCCGTAAAGGATGCGGTTGACACCTGCCGATAGCTCAGATAACATCTTTTGAGAGGTAAGGATCGTTTCGGAGTTCAGAGTGACGGGTTGCGATTGTTCCTACGGTTGTGATACCGTTGATTCGTTCTAATACATAACGTTTGTCGATACGCGGCCACCGCACTCTATATCCTTATATTCTCTCCGCACTCCTCCGAACCGAACACCTGCCACGCGGATTGCAGTACGATTGCGTTGGACCCAGGAGGCATTCCGCAGGCAGCATGCCGAGGAGAACCATCCCGTTCAGGTGAGCGATAAGACGGCTCCGGCGTTCCG
Source organism: Planctomycetota bacterium (assembly GCA_043803085.1). Lineage (GTDB taxonomy): Bacteria > Planctomycetota > Phycisphaerae > UBA1845 > UBA1845 > JAAEQG01. The sequence goes on along the minus strand of JAZDKM010000417.1, from coordinate 23,059 downwards.
GGGCATGGTGAACTTCCCGGACGAGGTGGGCTGGAACTTGCACAACCGCATGCCGTCGTGACCTCTCGCTGAGCCCGGGAATGAGCCAGGGTGAAACCTGAGCTAAGAAGAAACCCGTCGGACGTTCAGCCGGTGTGGCTGGACGCTGGACCGGCGGATAAGTTAGGTGGGCCGAACCTAAGGTTCGGCGGTGGTTGTCGGAGGACGGTGTCAAACTGCGATCGACGGATCACGTCCAGCGCCTTGGGCCGCGGACGCGCATTCATTTGTTCCCTAAGACATCGTCGGCGCGGTTGGCCTTTTCTTCGGTGACCCAAAGGTGCCTTGGTGCACAGGAGGTGTCCGGTGAAACGGAGACGAGTGTTCGGCTTTACTTTGATTGAGCTGTTGGTGGTAGTGGCGATCATCGCCCTGCTGATCTCCATCTTACTACCCAGCCTGTCGCGTGCTCGGGAGTTGAGCAAGCGGCTAGCGTGTTCGGCGAACCTTAGTGGGATGGGTAAGTCGTGCAAGATTTACGCCAGCCCGATGGTGAACCCCGACGAGGTGTGGCCGATTCCGGCCTTCAACCTGAGCAATCGCAAACTGCCCGCGGGTACGGGTCCGGGGATCGTCTATGCTGGGAAAATCCCTATAAACGATCCTTATGAGCCGATAACGCCCAGTCAGACGCCGAACCGAGGGACCGCCTCGGACAACACGGCGTCCACCCTGTCCTCGACACGCGCCCTGTGGATGCTGGTGCGTGCCGGCGATCTTCAGGTCAAGCAGATGATCTGTCCGAGCAGTGGGGACACTTCCGATCCGGCGGAGTCGATCGACATTTACTACGACTTCGGAGATCCCAGCCACCTCAGCTACGGCTATCAAGTCCCGTTTGGTCCTAATCAGACCCGCCCGTCGGAGAACGTGGACAATCGGATGGCGATGATGGCAGACAAGGGCCCGTATTACGGCACGACGGCTGTGCCCGGCAGCAGCGGCGCATCGCAGCCGGATGATACTTCCTCTCCCGCGGAGTGGAAGCAGTTTAACTCACCGAACCACGGCGGCAAGGGCGCCGGCGAAGGGCAGAACATCCTGTTCGGCGACGGCCATGTGACCTTTGAGCGAAAGCCCATCGTCGGGGTGGATCAGGACAACATCTACACGAACATGATGAACTGTGCCTCGACGTACGGCCGCTGGTGGGGTCGCGCACCGGGGCCCGATGCCGCGACTTCCTGGTTCCCTGGTGAAAAGAGCCTCGGTCCCACGGATGCCCAGTATTCGACCACCGATACCTTGATCTATCCGTAGGTCGATTCGGGGGATTCATGGCTTTGTCCTCAAGCACCGGCGATTGGCCCAGAGCCGATCGCCGGTGTTCTTATGGGCAAGGGGAGCGGGTATGTCATCAGGTCGGCGCGAATGGATCGGCACGACAACTGGTGTGGTGGGCGTTCTGGAGCGGGAGGGACGTTATCTAATGATCCGCCGGGCCGGCGGAATCCCGGCCGGCGGAACTTGGTGCTTCCCTGGTGGCGAGATTGAAGCCGGAGAGTCCGCCTCCGAGGCCATCGTCCGTGAGGTCCGCGAGGAGCTCGGGCTCACCGTCTCCCCCGAGAAGAAGCTGTGGGAATGGCGGCGCGCTGACGGCCGGCTGACCCTGTACTGGTGGCGCCTTTGCGCCGTCGGCGGCGAGTTGCGGCTCAATCCCGGCGAAGTCCAGGCGGCGCGCTGGATGACTGAACGGGAAATCCGGACCCATCCCCTAGTCCTCCCCAACAACATCGTCTTCTTTGATCACCTCCGCGATACCAGCCAGGCGTCCCATAATCGGTAGGGCTGCGACGTTCGAGGCCGGTCGACCAGACCCCCACTGGACAAACGGGTACCCAGAGACCTATGGTCTAGTGAGTCGGGCAAAGGAGGGGCCGCCTCGGATGAGGCCATTCATCAGGGCATTGCTGAGTGGGGGAGTTCTGTCCGTGTGTCTCGCCAGTCCCGCGACGGCGGGCCCGGACCCCGCACCTTCGGTCCATGCCCCACGGCAACTTCGCCTCCGCAGCGGTGTCGTAGACACGCGCCTGCCGTCGCTCCCGGCTCTTGCGTCGCCCGTGGGCGGTGAGAGAGTCCACTACGTTGTGCAGTTAGATGGTCCCCCGACTCCCGCCCGCCGGGCCCAACTCGAGGACGCCGGCGTGAAGCTCGGCGACTATCTGGCGGACCACGCCTACATCGTTCGACTCGAGGGGACGACGCCCCAAGCCGTGAGCCGGACGAGGGGTGTCCTTTGGGTGGACCGTTTCCGCCCGGAATGGAAGCTCGCTCCGCGCGGCCGGCTTGGCCGCGCCGGCAAGGTCCAAGTGGTGGTTGCCCTGTTCGCGGGGGAGGATCTGGCGGCGGCGGTCGCGGAACTGGGCCGCCTTAAGGACGTGGACGTGCTGGCCGCCAACGCGGCGGGCGACCGCGGTCTGATCGACGCGGTGGTCCCGCTCACCGCCCTCGAGTCGATCGCTGCCCTGGAGACGGTGCAGTTCGTCGAAGATGCCCCGCTGGGTACACTGCGAAACACTACGACCCGCTGGGTGGTCCAAAGCAACATCCAGGACCAAACACCACTCTGGGCCCAGGGGCTTCACGGAGAGGATCAGGTCGCCGGCCTCATCGACTCGGAAGTGTGGGAAGCGCACTGTGCCTTCGACGATACCGAGCCGGTTGGCCCGACCCACCGCAAGATCATCGCCTATCGCGGAGCGATGGGTGCTCACTCCCATGGCACGCACACCGCCGGCACGTTGGTGGGCGATCAGGGCACGTGGGGAGCGGCGGACCCGGTGGACGGCATGGCCTTTGCGGCCAAGCTGAGCTTCTCGCTCTATTGGGATGTGCAGAACACGCCTTCACTGCTCTACCCTGATTTGGTTGCCGCCCACGCGGATGGGGCTCGCGTCCACAGCAATAGTTGGGGCGACGATTCAACCACGGCCTACACCACCTGGTGTGAACAGGCCGACCGGTTCTCCCGGGATTATGAGGAGAGCCTGGTCATCTTCGCGGCCACGAACGTGTCCCTACTTAGGACTCCCGAGAATGCGAAGAACGTGCTGGCGGTCGGGGCCACGTACCAGGCACCGAGTCAGGCCGACAAGTACTCCGGCGGGCGCGGTCCTACGGCCGACGGGCGGCGTAAGCCGGAAGTGTTTGCGCCCGGCCGGTCGATCGTGTCCGCGTCGTACACGCTTCCCTGCGGTACGTATACCAGCAGCGGCACGTCGATGGCGGCTCCCGCGGTGGCGGGCATGGCGGTGCTCGCCCGGCAGTATTACACCGAGGGCTTCTATCCCACCGGCGTCGCCACCCCCGCCGATGCGCTTACCCCCACCGGCGCCTTGCTCAAGGCGACGGTCATCAACTCCGCGGTGGACATGACCGGCGTCGCAGGGTACCCCTCCAACGGGGAGGGGTGGGGGCGCATTCTCCTCGCGGACACGCTCTATTTCGCCGGCGACGCACGCAAGCTGTTCGTCGCAGATGTGCTCAATACCAACGGCCTGTCCACCGGCGAGTTTGAGACCTACCACCTCAATGTCACCACCAACGGCGCCCCCCTGAAGATTACGCTGGTCTTCACCGACGTGCCGGGCACCGTGAACGCCCAGGATCCAGTGGTGAACAATCTGGACTTGATCGTTACCGGACCGCTCACGGCCCGCTCCGGCGGAACCGAGTACCTGGGCAACTACTTTGCCAACGGCGAATCGTCGCCCGGAGGCGCACCCGACGCGCGGAACAACGTCGAGCAGGTGCATCGCTCCGCACCCGAGCCGGGCATCTACACCCTCGAAATCCGGGGGACCGCGGTGAATCAGAGTACGCAAGGCTACGCCCTCGTAGCCGCTGGCGCTCTCGAGCCGACCGATCCGCCCCTCGGGAACGGGGACTACGACTACGACGGCGACGTTGATCTGGCCGACTTTGCGGCCCTCCAGCGCTGTTTCACGGGCGCGGACCGGTCCCCCATCCACACCTCGTGCCAGCCGGTCGATCTGGATGGCGATCGCGACGTGGACACCGCCGACCTGGCGGGTTTCGAATCCGTGCTCAGCGGACCGTAGTTGAACTCCACCACGAATCCGGCATACTGATCGTCGTAGGATCGCCGAGTAGAGTCCGCGCTCCAGGACCGTACTGTGCGCTCCGTCCCCCGAAGAACGGTCCGCGAGCGCGGACCCTACACCCGCCGGAACAGAACGTCGGGCAGAGCCCGATCAACCATTGTGTAGGGCCCGTGTTCGCGGACCAATGCCATGCTCAGGCAAAAGTGGGGGTCGTTTGGGCAGCGTCTTTTCCCGGGGCTCATCGTTGCCGCCGGCATTGCCGTCTATCTGAACAGCTTCTCCGGCGTTTTCGTCCTCGACGATGCCCGCAACATTGCGGAGAACGCGCGGATTCGCCACCTCTGGCCGCCCTGGGAGATTCCGGCCGGCGCTGCGCGCCCGGTGGTGGAGTTGTCTTTCGCCATCAACTACGCCCTGGGCAGACTGGAGGTCTTCGGCTACCACTTGGTCAATCTCGCCGTGCACCTTCTGGCCGCTTTGACCCTGTATGGAGTTGTGCGCCGTACGTTGCTGCTCAACGAGGAGCTTGGTCGGGTCGGCCACGTCGCGCCCGGGCTGGCCCTGAGTGTGGCACTGCTATGGGTGGTCCATCCGTTGCTGACCCAGAGTGTCACCTACATCGTCCAGCGGGCCGAGGCGCTGATGGGCTTCTTCTACCTCTTGACCCTCTATTGCGTCATTCGCGGCGCGGGTTCATCCCGGGCGTGGGCGTGGTATGGGCCCGCCATCATCGCCTGCGCCCTGGGCATGGGTAGCAAAGAAGTGATGGTCACGGCGCCGTTTATGGTGCTGCTCTATGACCGGACGTTTCTGGCGAGATCGTTGGGGTTGGCTTTCCGTCGGCGCGGAGGCTTGTACTTGGGGTTGGCGGCCACCTGGGGTGTGCTGTTCGCGTGTGGCTATGTTCAGGCGGTGCTGACGCCGCGTCCCACACCCGGGGCCACGGTCGGGTTTGCATTCACCGGGATCACCCCGGTCGAGTACTTGCTCACGCAGCCGGGAGTGATCCTCCACTACCTCAGGCTCTCGCTCTGGCCGGCGGGGCTGTGCCTGGACTACGGCTGGCCGGTGGCGCGGACGCTCGAAGCGATCGTGCCACCTGCGCTGCTGGTCGGGGCCTTGTTCGCCGGCACCCTCTGGGCCTTGTGGCGTAAGCCGTGGGTCGGGCTTGTCGGGGCGTGGTTTTTCCTGATCCTGGCGCCGACCTCGAGCTTCATCCCCATCCGCGACCCGCTTTTTGAACACCGCATGTATCTTTCCCTGGCAGCGGTGGTGGTGCTGGTCGTGTTCGGCGGGCACGCGCTCCTCGCCCGAATCTGCGATCGCCGCGGGTGGCGCGCGCCGGTCCGGCAAGGGGTGGCCATCGGGCTGGTCGTGGCCGCAGCGGTTACACTCGGCCTGACAACCGTCCATCGGAACCGGGCCTACCACAGCGTGCCGGCGATGTGGAGTGACGTGGTCGCCAAGCGTCCCGGGAACCCCAGGGGCCACGGCAACCTTGCCACCGCCTGCGATGAAACGGGCCGGTTGGAGGACGCCGTAACTCACTACCGCGAGGAGCTCCGCCTGATGCCGGCTTCCCACCTGGCACACTACCAGTTGGGTAACGTTCTGTACAAACTGGGTCGGTACGACGAAGCGGTGGAGCACTTGGCCGAAGGCGTGCGTTACGACCCGCTTTCGGCGGAGAAGCACTTCAACTTGGGGAATGCCCTGGTTCTGCAGGGGAAGCTTGACGCCGGGTGTGTACACCTGCGCGAGGCCGTCCGCCTCCGACCGAGTTGGGCCGAGGCCCACGCGAGCCTCGCCGACGCCTTGATCCGAACCGGGAACGCCGCGGAAGGCGTTGAACAATACGGCGCAGCGCTACGTATCAACCCGGCGAACTATATGTGGCACAACCGGCTGGGAGTCGCACTGGAACGGTCGGGACAAAATGCTGAAGCGACGATCCAGTACCGCGAGGCCCTGCGCGTCGAACCCGACGGCCCCGAGGCGCTCTACAACCTCGGCACCATCCTGAGCCGGCAGGGCGAGTTCGACGAAGCCATCGCGTACCTCGGCCGCGCGGTGCAGCGCCGGCCCGACTCGGCGGAGACCCACACCAACCTGGGTCTGGCCCTGCTGCGCTCCGGTCGAACGACCGAGGCCTTCGGGCACTTGACCGAAGCCGCACGGCTCAAGCCCGACCTGGCCAACGCGCGGTACCATCTCGGGGAGCTTCTGGCCGCCCAGGGCCGGATTGAACCGGCCATCGAAGAGTATCGTGCGGTGCTCCGGCTCCGGCCGGACCACGCCCAAACCCACTTCAAGCTGGGCGAGCTTCTGGAACGCCTGGACCGACGCGAGGAAGCGATGGCGGAGTACCGCGAAGCCCTACGCACCGACCCGGACCATCAACCGGCGCGCCAGGCACTAGCTCGAATGACACCCACCACAGAGGGGGCCGAGCACCCCGAAGAACATTGAAAACGGTGAATCACCCAAGTGCTCCGACGCACCTTCTCCTGCGGGTTCGCGGTCGAGCCCACTTGTGTGCCACTGCCGTATCGGCAGTGCCGGTCGTAGGAGTCTTCCTGGAAAGCACTGCTCACAGAGCAGTGGCACACTTGCCGGCTCGCGGGGGGGACAGGCACGTCACCCGCACGCTTCGAGAGCGATGGCGCTGGCTTCACCGCCGCCGATGCACAGGCAGGCGATGCCCAGTTTGCCGCCCGTACGCCGCAACGTGTGCATCAACTGGATCACGAGGCGGGCCCCGGTCGAGCCGATGGGGTGGCCGATCGCCACCGCCCCGCCGCAGACGTTCACCTTAGCGTGCGGGATGTTCAGCTCGCGCATGGCCACCATGGCCACCACGGAGAACGCTTCGTTGATCTCGAATTGATCGACGTTGGAGAGCTTCAGCGAAAGCCTTTCGGACAGTTTCTTGATCGCATAGACGGGGGCGACGGTAAACCACTCCGGCGCGGTGGCGGCGTTGGCGTGGCCCAGGATGCGAGCCAGGGGTTTGAGGCCGAGCTGTTTCATCCGTTCCTCACCGACCACCACCACGGCCGAGGCCCCATCGTTGATGTTGGAAGCGTTGCCCGCGGTGATGCGGCTGTTGGGCCCGAAGGCCGGCGGCAGCTTGCGTAGCTTGTCAGCGTCGAACTTGGCCAGGTCCTCGTCCTTGTCCACCACGACGGTGCCCTTGCGGCCTTTGATCTCGACGGGCACGACCACGTCCTTGAAGTAGCCCTTGTCCCAGGCGGCGATGGCCCGCTGATAACTTTCGACGGCGTAGGCGTCCTGCTCTTCGCGGGAGAAGTTGTACTTCTCGGCGCACAGGTCGCCGTAGTTGCCCATGTGCTTGTTGTTGTAAACGTCCCAGAGCCCGTCGTGGATCATGGCGTCGATCAGCTCACCGTTGCCCATGCGGTATCCCGTCCGGGCCTTGGTGAGCAGATAGGGCGCCCGCGACATGCTCTCGACCCCGCCTGCCACCACCAGGTCCAGGTCGCCGCACTGGATCGCCTGGGCGCTGATGATGACGGCGCGCATGGCCGATCCGCACACTTTGTTGATGGTCGTAGCCCCGATTTCGGGTTTGAGGCCGGCGCCCAGGGCGCTCTGCCGGGCGATGTTCTGCCCGAGACCGGCCCCGATCACGTTGCCCATGTAGACTTCGTCCACGTCATCGGGCGCGACCTTGGCCGCCGCCAGCGTGCCCTTAATGACGGCGGCCCCAAGCTGGGCCGGATGGACCTCCGCCAGGGAACCGCCAAACGAACCGTGAGGGGTCCTCACCCCACCCGCCAGGTAGACGTTCTTGAGCATAATCTTGTTTCCTTTTAGTGTCGTGCCTCACAATTGACGCCACGTATTCTTCGCCGAACCGCGACCGTCAGGGAGCGGTCCAGCACGCCGCCCGGTCACGCCGCTCCCTCACGGTCGCGGTTCGGATAAGAGGCCGTTTCATTGAGACACCACATTAGCTCGGTGGCCGCTCCGTCCCAGGAGCCGGCACGCTTCGCCGGCGTCGACAACGATCAACTCCCCGATCACGGACGATGTCCAGAGCGAATTCTAACCGAGCGGGATTGGGGAGGTCAAAACCCCACCGCCCGCTCCACGGTCAGGACCGGTGTGGTTGGCGGGTGGCCCACCTCCTTTGGAGGTGGGGGAGTGATTTCTGGTGGGTGGGAGAAAACCGCACATCTTGTGATTCGGTGGCTCACGATAATCGCTCCCCCAGGTCCAAAGGACCTGGGCCACCCGTCAAAGAATCCGTCGGAAGGGCAGGGTGCGGCAAGAAGCATCGACACAACGGGAGGGCGAGCCCACTGCTGTTAACATCGCACCGTGACGCCGGGACGGCGGGCGTGCCGTAGGCACGGGTTGAGAATAGCCCAGCGATTGATCGCTGGGACCCAGGGGCCGATCCCCACCCCAGTTTCCTCTCCTCATCGGGGACGGCGGCACACCGTCCCCGATGAGGAGAGGAAAAGAAAAACGCCCAAGATCGCCCAGGCCCCAGCGTTGAAACGCTGGGCTACTCTCACCGCGTCCCTACGGGACCCACCCCAGGGGGAAGCTCCGCGAGCACGGGTTCCGGCCCCCCTCTGGTCGCGTGAGGTGTCATGCAACATGCCCGCGCCCTTGACTCGGGGTGTCAAGGACTTGGACATGCCATCCGCCCACTCCAATAAACAAGTCAGTGATGCCTCTTTTTCCCTTCGTTTGGCAGTGCACGGGGCCCGTTCAGCGCCAATTGGATACGGATCAGTCCGCTGGTTTGGACGCAGCGCGTAGCTTGGCCGCACGGTCCCAATCATGCCGAGCCTTGTCGTACTCACGCCTATGACAGTAGGCAGCGCCGCGCAGCTGGTAGGGCTCGACCCAGTCTGGTCTAGCGCGGATGGCATTCGTCCAAAATACGATGGCGCCATCGTAATCGCCGTTCTTGTAGCACGCCATCCCACCGTCGTAGTGGGCTTCTGCAGACTCTCCGATTTGGAAGTAGAGAATCCCGCGGTTCATGTACGCCGCGACATGCCCCGGGCTCCGCGCAATAACTTGGGTCCAGTTGTCAATTGCGCCGTCGGTGTCGCCTTTCATCGTGCAAGCAACGGCTAAGTCAGAAAAGCCCGCGACATGGTCACCCTGACGCACAAACGCTACGCCGCGGTTGTGGTAGGCATCGACGCTGTCAGGCTTCAGCTTGATGACCTCAGTCCAATCGGCTACCGCGCGATTGAAATCCCCGACATTGAAGTAGGCGTACCCGCGTTGGAAGTACACGTCAGGATCAACCCCAAGGCATTCAATCGCCTTGGTGTAGCAACGGATGGCTTCGGTATCCTGCTTAGCGGCCAGGTGGGCATGGCCCTGTCGGCGCCACGATAGTCCCTCGCTGTGACGCGTGGAAGCCCGGTACCCAGACAGGACCGCGGGGTAAGCCCAACGTCCTGCTGCCCATGCTGCGAGCACCAAGACAGCGACGGCTGCGAACGCGGTGAGCACCCTTCTGCGGACCAATCGTCTCCGGGCGTCCCGGTTTCTCATGAATGCTGCCAACTGGCGTCGAAGGTCCGGAGCAAAAGGCGAACCGGGGCACCGGGCAAGATACTCTCGAGTGTGCCTGCATGACGGGCGGCGGGCCAACCTGTACCAAGCCAGCAGTTCGTCTGCGGCCAGGGAGAGGCTGGGCGTCTCGGAGGTGACGAGTTCATCCGCCAATCGCAAGCACGTTTGCAGGAAGTGCCGTTGCTCACAGGCGACCTGATCTGAAAAAAATGCGCTGATCATCCCGTACTGGGACTCTGGGCACGAGGGACCTCCGCCCCAAGCTTGAGGAAGCTCGAGCAGGCTATCCCGCCACGCCTTCGCAGCGAAATGCGCCGCGCGCCGCAATTTCTCCAATCGCCGATTGTAGAACCAGCGAAAGACGCGGGCGTGTCGGCCGCAGGTGTGCGTAAACCGGCGTTCAAGGGGGGCCAGGGTGCTGAGATAGTAGCCAAGTGCATAGGGGCCGTATGCACCTGAATGCGGCAAGTTGAGGAGCGTATTCCACCTCCCTTCGGTGCCGCAAAGGCCCAGAAGACATTCGACTTTTCCGTCCGCCCCCTTGTCTGTCGGCGCCCTACGCGTACTCGTAAAGCGGAACGGTCCGGCTGGGGCGGTCCAGCGTGTCGAGCATGTGCTCCAGACGCCGGATGGTTTCAGGAGCCGGCAGCACGTCGCCGCACGCAGGCTCACTCAACGCCGGCGAAATCGAAAGTGGGCACCGTCAGTTTCTTACCGTTCATCCCGTGCTCGGCCAACTCGTCAAGCCGTTCGAGCACCACACCCGGGTAATAGCGCTCCCCGCACTTCGTGCATACGCCGACAGGAACACCGTAAAACACATACAGGCGCTCGCCACGCCGCAGGTCGACCGTGACTCTGCGTTCACGGACGGGACCGCCACAATTCTCGCAGGCATCAAATTTCATCTCTGAACCTCGAATACCGTGACGATGCGCAGTCTTCGCATTTCAGTCAGTCGGCACACCAGCACAAGGCCGCGCTGATCCGCGCTGTTACCCCGCACCACGTACTTCCGTCGCCCGCGGCCGTGCCGCTGGGTCGTCACGATTCTCCCCGAATGAATTGCGGCCTTGATGTCCCGGATGGTGAAGCCATCCTGCTCCATTTCCTGTTTCGCATGGCCGGTCAGCTCATACTGGCCTAGCGCCACCTTGCGACGGAAGTCAAGCATGCGCGAGGCCACTCGTCACTCCTTCGTTGTGCGCTGCTTCTCCGAATTCGCCTGCCTAACTTAAACCTGGCATCCCTGCGGTTCGCACGCCGGCTACTTCCGCTTCGTCTTGGGGTGTCCATTCCAACGGTTCAAGAGCATCCAAGTGGGCCAACAGAACCGAACGCGCTTCCGGGCTGTCAACCCAATCGGTCTCGTTCAGCCCCAGGGTCTCGTTCGTCGGCAGGACGGTTACACGGACGCCCTCAGGCCAATCGACCGGAGAATCCAAATCAACGCGACCCGTTCGATAAGTACCATGAACAGCACTCACGGATGGAATCCTCGCTTTGGGCCCTGACACCTCTTTCCAATCATTATAATCCCCGGTCCCTCGCACTTCTACAGTATTCGGTGGGGATTCACGTCACTCGCCATTCTCCGCCGGACCGGGGCCCGTGGTTTCGCCGGGTGATGCGTTTCCAGCACCGGGCGCTGCGCCTTCGGACGTCCGTGCTTCGTTGGCTTCTCCCTCATCCCCGTTGCCTTCCGAGGCCGGGATTTTGGCCACGGCCACGACGCGGTCGTCCTCGCCCAGGCGGATCATGCGCACGCCCTGGGTGGCGCGGCCGATCTCGCGCAGCTCCGCCAACCCGGTGCGCAGCATGATCCCCTTGGCCGTGATCATCATGAGCTCATCGTCGTCGGCTACGGCCTTGACGGCCACGACGCGGCCGTTGCGTTCCGTCGCCTTGATGTTGATCACGCCTTTGCCGCCGCGGCGGGTCAGGCGGTACGCCGCGACGTCCGTCCGCTTGCCGAACCCGTTTTCGCACACGGTCAGGATCGACGCGCCCGGCTGGGCGGCGGCCATGTCCACCACCAGGTCGTCGTTCTTCAAGGTCATGCCGCGGACGCCGCGTGCCGCCCGGCCCATCGCGCGGACGTCCTGCTCGCTGAAGCGGATGGCCACGCCCTCCCGCGTGCCCAGGATGATCTCGTCGTTCCCGCTGGTCATCTCCACGTTGACCAGCGCGTCGTCCGGGTCCAGCGTAATGGCCATGATGCCGTTGGAGCGCGGATTGCGGAAGGCATTAAGCGGCGTCTTCTTGGCCGTGCCCTTGGCCGTAGCGAAGAAGGCGAAGGCCTCGTCGAACTGCCGGATGGCGAGCACGGCGCGGTGCTTCTCGTTGTCCTGCATTTTGAGCAGGTTGGCCATCGAGCGCCCCCGCGAGGTCCGGGCCTGCGCGGGGATGTCGAACACGCGGGTCCAGTAGACGCGGCCGCGATTGGTGAACACCAGCAGGTAATCGTGGGTGGAGACCACGAAGAGGTGTTCCAGGAAGTCGCCTTCCTTGGTGTCGCTGCCGCGGACGCCTTTGCCGCCGCGACCCTGTTTGCGATAGCTCTCCAGGTCGGTCCGCTTGATGTACCCCTCGTGGGTGATGGTGACCGTGACCTGCTCTTCGGGGATCAGCTCCTCGATCTTGAAGTCCCCGACGGCCTCGACGATCTCGGTGCGGCGCGCATCGCCGTACTTCCGCTTCATCTCGTAGAGGTCCTCGCGGATGATGTCCAGGATCAACTGCTCGTCGCGCAGGATGGCTTCGTGGCCCTCGATCTCCTCCACCAGCTTGGCATAGTCGGCGGCGAGCTTCTCGATCTCCAAGCCGGTGAGGCGCTGCAACTGCATGGCGAGAATGGCGCCGGCCTGTACTCCGGTCAGGTGATGGCCGGTCGTCGAGAACCGCTGCAGGAACGGCCCGGGCAGGAGCTTTTGCAGCGCGGGCCCCGCGCGCAGCCGGAGCGCGCGCTCCATCAGCCGCTGTTTGGCCGCCGCCGGATCGGGCGACTCCTTGATCAACTGGATGACGCGGTCGATGTCGCCGACGGCCAGGATCAGGCCCTCGAGGACATGGGCCCGCTGCTTGGCCCGACGCAGCAGGAACAGCGTGCGTCGGCGGATGACCTCCCGGCGATGGTCGAGGTACAAGCGCATCAGCGCTTTCAGGGAAAGCGTCTGCGGGCGGCGGTCCACCAGCGCGATGTTCATGATATTAAAGGTCGTCTGCAGTGGCGTGTACTCGTAGAGCTGGTTGATGACCACGTCCTCGTTGGCCTCGCGCTTCAGTTCGACCTCAATGCGCACGGGGTGCTTACGGTCCGAGGCGTCATTGACCGCGCTCACGTCTTTGATCGTCCCGCTCTTGACCGCCGCGGCGATCTTCTCGGTGATCGTGCAACGCAACACCTGATAGGGGATCTCGGTGATGACGATCATCTGGCGGCTGCCACGCAGCGCTTCCACGTGCAGCTTGCCGCGCACGGTGACCGAGCCGCGGCCGGTGGTGTAGGCCTCGACGATGCCGCGTCGCCCGCAGATCTGCCCGCCGGTGGGAAAGTCCGGGCCGGGGACGCGGTGTAGGAGTTCCGCCACGGTGATGTCCGGGTTGTCGATCAGGGCGATGGTGCCATCGCAGATTTCGCTCAGGTTGTGCGGGGCGAGGCTGGTGGCCATCCCGACCGCGATGCCGCTCGAGCCGTTGACCAGCAGATTAGGGAACTTGCTGGGCAGCACGGTAGGCTCCTGCCGGGTGGCGTCGTAGTTGGGCTCGAAGTCGACGGTCTCGTACTCCAGGTCGGCGAGCATCTCCATCGCGATGGCCGCCAGCCGCGCCTCGGTGTAGCGCATCGCCGCCGGGGGGTCGCCGTCCAGCGAGCCGAAGTTGCCCTGTCCGTCCACCAGCGGATAGCGCAGGTTCCAGGGCTGGGCCAGGCGGACCAGGGTGGGGTAGATGACCTGCTCCCCGTGGGGGTGGTAGTTACCCGAGGTGTCGCCGGCGATCTTGGCGCACTTGCGGTGCTGGGCCCGCGGCCCCAGGTTCAGGTCGTGCATCGCCACCAGGATGCGGCGTTGGGACGGCTTGAGGCCGTCGCGCGCGTCCGGCAGGGCCCGCGCCATGATCACGCTCATGGCGTACGTCAGGTACGAGTCCTGCATCTCGGTGACGATGGAGTGGTTCTCGATGCGTTCCGGTGCTTCCGGACTTTGCGGCGTATTGGCCATCCACGGCACTCCTGTCGGCTCAAACGCGAGAGAGACGACGCGATTCTACTCGAATCCGCAGACCGGGCAAATCGGACCGCCGGCCCCTCCGAACCGCTCCCGCTGGATACGGCGCGAATATTTGCGAACGGGTCTCGAATATCGGTGATGAAACCAGCGGCGGCCTCGGCGGCCGCGTAGACCGGGACCTTCAAGATCAGGAGACCAAGCCATGAACGGGCCCAAACGGATGTCCGTATTCACCGCGATAGTGCTGGGACTGAGCGCGGTCGCCATCACGTGTATTGTAAGCGGCTCAGCCATAATACTTTACGGCATGCGTATCGTGGACAAGAAATCCGACACGCTGGTGGGAGCCGTTCGGGTGTTGGTGGAGGAGCTGCCCGCGCTCAGGGCCGCGTTGCCGCCCGCCTTGGCAGACGCCGTCAACGACGAACGCCGGCCCGACTATCGGGACTGCCTCAAGATCGAGGTGGGCGTGAAGTCCGACCCGTCCCGTCCCGATCGGGCCGAAACGTCCATCAGCGTGGGAAACGAAGGCGACCAGGTAATTTCAATGTTGGCCTTACGCGTGGTCGTATTGGACGAGAACAGCAGACCCTTGTCTGCCACCACCGAATACGTCGCGACGCCGTTAGCCATAGACAACGACTGGCGCGGCCCGCTGATGCCGGGATCGAAACGGCGGTTCGGCCGGACAGTCCACTGTGCACGCCCGGTGGGTTCCGTCGAGTATGAGGTCACCGAGCTTCGTCTGTGGAAACCGGAGACGCCCGCCGAGGCTTCCACGGCTCCGGCTGGTGGGAGTGAGCCGGGCCCGACGTAGGTTCTACGCGCCCACGTATTTGGCGTACACGGCTTTGGCCACGTCGAGGTCGGCCGTCCCTTGGATGAGGGCGCGGCCGTCGCAAAACAGCGTCAGCTCGAATCCCGCGATCGAGGCCTGGAGCATGAAGCGGTTGCAGCGCATCGCTCCGGAGGCGACGCCGCGCAGCTTCGCAGCCATGGCCGCAAAGTCCACCGCACCTCCCCCGGTGCGATTGATCTGCACCGCGTTCCGGCCGCACAGGCTGACCGCGGTGGCGAGCCGCGTCCCATCCAGGTACTCGAACCGCCGCTCCGTGCAGCAGGGACAGCCCGCACGTGGGGTGCGGCCGACGTGGAGCGTGACCCAGCGACCGGACCACAGGTCGATACTGGTCAGGCCACGGTGCAAGTCGCCGATGTGCCCGGTCAGAATCTTGAGGGCTTCGGTCGCCTGCAGGCTGGCTACAACATTCACGGCGCTGCCCAGTACGCCGGCCGTGTCGCAGGTGGGACTGAGCTCCAAGGGCGGAGGTTCCTCAAAAACGCAGCGGAGGCACGGCCCGTCGCCAGGGATGACCGGCATACACAGCCCTGTCGTGCCGACGACCGCGCCATACACCCAAGGGCGCTGCGAACGAACCGCGAGGTCGTTGATCAAGTAGCGGGTCTCGAAGTTGTCGGTCCCGTCCAGGAGCAGATGGGCGCCGGCGGCCAGCCGTTCGATGTTGGTGTGGTTCACGTCCAGCACGGCAGCCTCGACCTGCACCGTGCTGTTGATCCGGGCGAGCTTGATCCGGGCGGCTTCGGCCTTGGGCAAGTTGGCTTCCACGTCGGATTCGTCGAACAACGCCTGGCGTTGCAAGTTGTCGATTTCGACAAAGTCGCGGTCGCAGATTCGCAAGTGGCCTACGCCGGCCCGGACCAGGGTGTCAGCCAGCACGCAGCCCAGCCCTCCGCAGCCGATCAGGCAGACGCGCGACTCGTGCAGGCGCCGCTGCCCCGCCGGCCCGATTTGTGGAAGCAGCGTCTGCCGCGAGTAACGCTGCGTCCCGGCGGCGGATGCTCTGCTCGTGTGGTGTGGCTCTCCCATCGGGGCGTTCCATCCCTCTCCCCTGCGAAGCGTTACTCTGGGGCGTCGGGCTTTCTGGAGAACGACGCGAAGGAGCCCTCCCGGGTTCCTCCGCGGCGCCGGGGTGCCGGGGGTCCCGAGGGGAATCGGAGTCTTCGTCCGGCGATTCACCCGACGTGTCGTACACGTCCACGGCGGCGATCAAACTGAATTCGCGCCAGTTTCGATAGCCGGAGTAGGCAAAAATCACTCCAAACGCGATGTTGACGAGCGCCTGAGACGACGTCTCGCGATAGATCAAGACGCCGCTGGAAGCCAAGGCCAACCCGATGGCCATGCTGACGATCGCGTCGAACATCAGGGCGAAAGGGACCCCCGTCAACGAGAGCACGGCGGAGAGGGCCATCGCCCCGCCGCCGATCACCAGGGTATAGAGAAAAATGCGCCCGCCCGCATCCTGGGGCGTGAGGGCCCCCTCCCGCAAGAAAGGCGGGAGCCCGAAATACAACATGATCAAGGCGGCCCCTGCCGCCCAAACCGCATTGCGTCGAACGTCAGAACGGATCGCAGCAACATCCACAGGGGGTGTGGACATGCACAGTTCCTCAAGAGCTTCCGCTCCGCCGGCTGCCCGAGGACTTCACCGGCGGGAGAGGCCGGCGTCCACCGGGCACCCGAACGTTGCAAGATCAAGACGACGCCGATTCGCCCGCGGACGCCCGGACCGTCAAGACCGGACAGGGGGCGTTATGGATCACCTTGTCCGCGGTGCTGCCCAACAGCGCGTGCGCGAGCCCACCGCGGCCGTGTGTTGCCAGCACGATCATGTCGATCATCATCTCCTGGGCGTAGGTGACGATCTCCTTGAACGGCCGACCCGTAAGAACCTTCGTCACGGGAGCATACTTCAGGCCGATCAGGTAGGTGTCGGCAAAGTGCTCCATCTGCCCTTCGGCCATGCTGGTAATGTCCTCCACCGCAGGACCCAGGGGCGCCGCCTCGGGCCCCATGGCCGTCCAATACTGGTAGGCTTCGTCGACGACGTGGATACAGTGCAACTGGGCGTCGAAGATCGACGTCAGTTCGCGGGCGTATCGCAACGCGACCAGGGAAATTTCGGAGAAGTCCGTGGGATACAGGATTTTCCCGACTTTGAGTGCCACATTTTGTCTCCGCGTCGCTTCCTAGCGCCTCCTTAGCCCTCCAGTTTAAGCTCGTTCGGCCCTGCGGTCAACGAGCGGCGCGGCCGCCAGGGTGTTCGGTTCTCCGGTGGCCCTTGCAATCCCCCGGCGTGTCTCTATCATCCGTGCGTTTGATCGTTTTGCAGCGTATGCCCCGGTTGGCTAAGTGTCGGGAGGCCATTCTTGTTGCAGCTCTCCGTCTTACCATCGACACCGCCATGGCCGGACGGGAGGCTTCCGCCCTGGCTCAAACGCCCGTTGCCGGGCGGACAAGATTTCGCCCGCACGAAGGGGGTGGTAGCCCGCAGCGGCGTCGCCACGGTGTGCCAGGACGCCAAGTGCCCGAACCTGACGGAGTGTTGGTCCAAGCGGACCGCGACGTTTATGGTCCTGGGGCACAAGTGCACGAGGCGCTGTCATTACTGTTCGGTGACCACCGCCCGGCCGGACCCGCCGGACGTCACGGAGCCGCAGCGCCTGGCCCGGGCGGTGGGCGAGTTGGGGCTCCGGCACGCGGTCATCACGGCGGTGGCCCGAGACGATCTGCCCGACGAAGGGGCCGGGCATTTTGCACGCTGCATCCGGGCTGTCAGGGTGCACGCTCCGGGCGTGAGCGTCGAAGTGTTGCCGGCGGATTTGCACGCCCGGCGGGACCTGGTCGGGATGATCTGCAACGCCGGACCGGACATCTACAACCACAACCTCGAGATGGTCGAGCGTCTGACACCCCGGTTTCGTCCGCAGGGCAAGTATCGGCGTTCGCTGGAGGTCTTGAGGATCGTCAAGGAACTGGTGCCACGGATGATCACGAAGTCCGGCTTGATGGTGGGGCTCGGCGAGACGCGCGACGAGCTGCTGCGCACCTTCGATGATTTGCGGGCGGCCGGCTGCGACGTGCTCACCATCGGGCAGTATCTGGCGTCGACCCCCCAGCACGCGCCCGTGGCCAAGTTTTACACCCCTGAGGAGTTTGCCGAGTTTGCCGACCGCGCCCGCGAACGCGGCTTCTTGAGCGTGGCCTCGGCACCGTTCGTGCGTTCCAGCTACAATGCGGCCGAGGTCTTCGGGGAAATCCGGCGGCAGATCGCTGACGCAGGACCGTAGGTCGCCTCACGAAGCGAAAGTGCAGACTCCCGATCCCAACCTTGTCAAGAGACTCGCCGGGAAGTTTATCGTCTTTGACGGCCCGGAGGGGTGTGGCAAGAGCACGCAATGTCGGTTGCTCGGTGAGGCCCTTTCCACTGCCGGGTTGGACGTGGTCTATGGCAAGGACCCGGGCGGTACCGAAATCGGCGACCGCATCCGGCACGTGGTCCTGGGCTATAACCTCAGCACGATGGACCCACGCTGCGAAACGTTTCTGTTCATGGCCAGTCGGGCGCAACTGGTCGGGGAGGTCATCGAGCCGGCGCTGAAGGTGAAGCGAGTGGTGATCTGCGACCGGTTTGTCTCCGCCACTTGTGCCTACCAGGGCGCCGCGGGGTACGCCATTCCGAGAATCATCGAGTTGGCCCACTATGCCATCGGCGACACCTGGCCGGATCTGACCCTCGTTCTCGATATCGACGTGGAGAAAGGATTCCAGCGGACGGGGCGGAAGCGCCATCACGTCGGCAAGCATCACCGGAAACACGCCGGGCAGCAGACGCTGTTTGACGACGCCCAACCCGACGCGATGGAGGCGCGTCCGATCGCTTTCCATCGGCGTGTCCGCGAGAACTTCCTGAAACTGCCGGATTTCTACCCCCGGCCGGTTCGGATCGTACCGGCCGACGACGAGATCGAGCGGGTGCAGGCGGCAGTGTGGGAGGTGCTGCACGGGATCGATTTTTGACGTTCGCTACCGAGAGTGACCGAACCGCGACCGCGAGGGAGCAGATATCCGAACCGCGACCGTGAGGGAGCGGAGGTGAACCGTGTCGTTCTTTGACGTTCGCTACCAGCCCCGGGCGCAGAAGATCCTCCAACGGGCGTTGGCCAGCGGGCGCCTGCCCCATGCGTACCTGTTCCATGGACCCGACGGGGTCGGTAAGGAAATGCTGGCCGAGCGGCTGGCCCGCATCCTACTGTGTGAAAAGCCCGTATACCTCCCGGCGCCGCCGATCGAGGAGTTGGCCGGATTCGACGGCCCACTCCGTGACGCTTGCGGTGCATGTCAGGATTGTGTCCTGGCCCGGGCCGGCACCCATCCGGATTTGCACCTGATTTACCGGGAGTTGCACAAGCACCATCCGGAACCGAGGATCCGCGCTCAGAAGGGCCTGGAGTTAGGCGTTGAAGTTGTCCGCCATTTTGTGATCGAAGCGGTGGGCACGAAGCCTGCCCGTGGGCGGGCCAAGGTGTTCATCATCCGTGAGGCCGAGCGGATCAACATCGAAGCCCAGAACGCGCTACTCAAAACCATCGAGGAGCCGCCCGCCGCCACCTTTTTGGTCCTGCTCAGTGCGAGCCTGGATAAGCTTCTGGCGACGACGAAGTCGCGCTGCCAACCGGTGCCGTTTGCGCCGTTGCCCCCGGTATTTGTGGCGGCGAAGCTCACCGAGTTCGCGCCCGACATCACGCCCGAACGTGCCGCCGCGTACGCCGCGCTGGCCCAGGGAAGCCTGGGGCGCGCGCAACAGTTCTGCGCGGACGTGGTCGAAGCCTACAACGAGAGAATCATTGCGGCCCTGAGCCGTCTTGGGGCCGTATCCGTCACGCACGTCGCCAAGCAGTGGTTGGACGACGCCGCGACCCTGGGTGAGCAGTATCGCAGCCGCGAGAAGGAGATTTCCGAGACCGAGGCCCAACGCCGCGGCCTAAAGACGCTCTTTGCGCTGGTGGCCGCCTGGTTCGGCGATTCGCTGCACGTTTCGGTGAACGCTCCGGATGGGCTGGTCAATGCTGGTGACCTGCGGCGTCTGACGGCGGCGGGTCTCGGTCCGCGGCAGGCCGCCCTGGCCATCAAGGCGGTCGTGGATGCCGAGAGACACCTCGACCGGAACGCTTCACCCCAATTGGCCGTTGAGGCCCTGGTGACGCGGTTGGCGCGCCTCGCCCCGGCCTCGCGGGCGTCATAGACCGACGGGTCCCTCAGGCAGCTTGCCCACCACCACGGGTTCACTTGCTCGCTTGACCGGCATAGGGGCCTGGGCTATGTTGTCACGCGTGCCGTAGGCTGGGTCCGAGTGACGGCCGGCCGGCGCAGTGGCGTAAGCGTGGGTTCGCCGGCGGGTAGGTAGCTCAGTTGGTAGAGCAACGGACTGAAAATCCGTGTGTCGGCGGTTCAAGTCCGCCCCTGCCCAGTGACATTTTCGCGGCACCGTGATGCCCTGTAGTGCGGGAAGTACCTTTCTTTGCACGACTTCCTCAATCGGGCGGAAAAGAGGGTCAGGCTTACTTATTGCAGGCAGACTTGCCCGGGTTCTCCGAACCTGGGGGAGACGGTTGGTGAGTATGGCGAGTCGGACGACTTCCATAGGAGAAGGATCATTCCCCTACCTCGAAACGAGGTGGGCCACCTGGGAAAAGACGCGCAAAAGTAAGCCTGGCCCCTTTGCCTTTGCATGAGTTGAACATGGCCGCATGCCGGTCCGTACCGCAGGCTGCGTCGAGCACCCAGCGAACGCCGACCCGCTCGAACAGCCTGCGGTAGAACGGCTCTTCGCGGGCCAGCCGTTTCGGCCAGTCGATCAACGCGTCCTAGCTATCGACGCGGTCGTCGAACGCTGCGGTGCTCATCGGGCTTGTCCTGACCAGTGCCGCACAGCCCGTTACGCCACCGGTTCCAGCGCCTCCTTGAGGTCCATCAGCGGCGCCAGGTTGCTGGTCAGCTTCAGATCATACTTGTCCTGGAGGATGCGGAACACGTTCGGCGACACGAACGCCGGTGCCGCCGGCCCGACGCGAATGCCCTTCACATCGAGCGCCAGCAGCGTCAGCAGCACGGCGACGGCCTTCTGCTCGAACCACGACAGCACGATCGTCAGCGGCAGGTCGTTCACGCCGCAGTCGAACGCCTTTGACAGCGCCACCGCGACCTGGATCGCGCTGTACGCATTATTGCACTGCCCCATGTCGAGCAACCGCGGAATTGGCCCGACCCCATCCAGTTGAAACGTGCCGAAATCGTGCTCGCGAATGCGGTACTTCCCGCAGCCGAGCGTGAGCACCAAGCTGTCCGCCGGCGTGGCGTTGGCGTAGTCGGAGAAGTAATTGCGGCCGACCTCGGCGCCGTCGCAGCCGCCGATCAGGAAAAAGTGCCGCAGCTTGCCGGCCTTCACCGCCGCGACGATCTTGTCGGCCAACCCGAGAATCACGGACTGGTGGAACCCGATGGTGGACTCGCGCGCCGGCGCGTCCTTCAGCGGCGTGCAGCGCTTCGCGCACTCAATCACTGCCGAGAAGTCATTGCCCGTCAGCCGCGTCCCGCCCGGTACAGCCGTGACGCGCGTCGTGAACAGCCGGTTCTTGTATTCCTCGCGCGGGATCAGCACGCAGTTGGTCGTCGCCAGTATCGCCCCGGTGAACTCTACGAACTCGCACTTCTGCTTCTGCCACGCGCCGCCGAAGTGTCCGACCAGGTGCGGGTACTTCCGCAACTCGGGGTACATGTGCGCCGGCAGCATCTCGCCGTGCGTGTACACGTTGACGCCCGTGCCGGCGGCCTGCTTGAGCAGGTCCTCCAGGTCCACCAGGTCATGCCCGGTGACGAGAATCCCCGGGCCGGCCTTGGTGCCTTCGTACACCGTCGTCGGCGACGGCGTGCCAAAGCGCTTCACATGCCCCTCGTCCAGCATCTGCATGACGCGCAGGTTCTTCCGCCCGCATTCAAGCACCAGCTCCAGCAGGCTGTTCAGGTCGAAGTTGACGTTTGTGACGGTCGCGAACAGAGCCTCCTCAGTGAACGCGTCCACCTCTTCGTCCACCATCCCCAAGCGCCGCGCGTGATGCGCATACGCCGCCATCCCCTTCAGCCCGTACAGCAGGATCTCCTGTAATGACTGCATGTCGGCGTCTTTGCCGCATACGCCGATCTCGGTGCAGGCCTTGCCGTGGGCCGTTTGTTCACATTGATTACAGAACATGCGCGTTGCTCCTTGTTAGCCGATATTTCCCATTTATCAGACCTCAAACCGCCATCGTACCCGGGCGACCCACCAGCTTCAAACGGAAACGGCCTATCGTCCGGTCACCGCGTCAGCTACGCTGCACCAACGGCGGAGGCACACGGGACCGCTGGATCCGCTCCAAGATCGCAGCGAACAACGCATGCGGTCCGGCAATTAAGCCACCGGGGTCCGGGGCTCTGGCCCGCAGGCTGGGCACCCCAGGCCCGACGGACGCGGTCCGGCGGAAGGACTTTTCCCGTCGACCAGGCCACTGGATTTGCGCTTCGGCCGCCCTCGCCGCATAGTAGAAAGTCAGCGGAGGTGTGTCACGGGCAAGGATTGTGCGAATGAGGCAAGAGGCAAGAGGCAGGAAGCAGAAACGCCGAAAAGGAGAAACGTCGAAACGTCGAAACAGAGAAGCGGAAGCGACGGAACGATGAAGTAGGGCAGAGGGCATGAAGTGGCACTGTAGAATGGGTTCGTTTGGTAATTTCGAGTGGCAGCCCCGAAGCCCACGAAGGGAGAGCAGGAGGCAAGAGGCAGAGGAGAGGAGCCGGGAGAGAGATTGCATAAAGCACCACTGTAGAATGGGTTTGTTTGGTAATTTCGAGTAGCAGCCCCGAAGCCCACGAAGGGAGAGCAGGAGGCAAGAGGCAACAGGCAATAGGCAAGAGGCAAGAGCCAGAGTAGGGGAGCCGGGAGAGAGATTGTATAAAGCACCACTGTAGAATGGGTTTGTTTGGTAATTTCGAGCGGCAGCCCCGAAGCCCACGAAGGGAGAGAAGGATGGAGGGAGGAAAGGGCATCGGGATGAAGGTGAGAGTGTGGTCATTGATGAATCCTTGGGCTCGGCGAACTCCGCGGCGAAGCACCCCCGACCGGCGAAACCCCGGTCAGCGCGCGGCTGGGGGCCGTTGGCAACAACGCCCGGGCGCGGAGTCCCTGCTATCAGTACTTGGCGCCCGATCGAAAGAAACATCGAAATGCCAAAACGCCGAAAACTGAAAGCCAAACAGCGAAC
>JAZDKM010000416.1:0-8875 GCA_043803085.1 Planctomycetota bacterium | reverse complement strand
CGCCGACCAGAAGCGGGAGCAGGTTGAAGGCGGTGATTTCGCCCATCATGCCGCCGATCAGGGGCAGATGGTAGCTGCCCTGGAACGGGATCAGCGAGTCGGGCGCAGTCAGGTCTTTGATCCACCAGAGAAAGCCTTGGTGGCGCATGGCGATATTGTTGTTCAGGCTGGTGTACAGCGCGACCCAGATGGGCATTTGCAGCATCATGGGCAGGCAGGTCAGTATCTGCGTGGCCGGATTGACGCCCGCTTCCTTGTAGACCCGCATGGTCTCCTGCTGCAGCCGCGGCTTGTCGTTGGCGAAGCGCTTCTTGACTTCCTCGAGCTTGGGCTGGAGCTTGCCCATGGACTGCTGCATCTTCACCATGTTGACCTGCGTCTTCTTGGTGACGGGATGCAGAATCAGGCGCACCAACAGCACGAGCAAAAAGATGGCGATCCCGTAGTTGCGGACGACCGTATGGAAGGCGTTGAGCAAGGTGACCATCAGCTCGGTCAGCCAGCCGAAGGTGCACCAGGTCGGCGTGTCCTGGTTGAGCATGTAGTAGTTGCGGCGCAGGTAGTCGATGTTGCGTTCGTTCCGGAATACCCGTTTGTCCTTGGGGCCGATGTAGTGCTCCATACGCACGGTCGTGGAGTCCCGCGGCGACAAGGCGAACGGCCCCAACACCAGCCGCGTGGCGACATCGTCATGGGTCGCGGGGTTACCATCCCCGTCAACGGCGGCGGCTTCATAGACGCAGCCGGGCTCCTCGCCGCCATCGGGCTTAACCGGTGTGGTGATAAAGGCGAAATACTTGTTCTCGGCGGCGACCCACCACAGCCGGCTCTCCTCCGGGGCGCCTCCGACCCGTGCGGCGAAGAGTTTGACTTGGGCGCTCTTCGCCACCTCGGCGACGGAGGTGGCCCTACGCGGTTGGAGGTGGCCGCTCACCAGGATGCCCGCGTTGACCGCGCGATCGTCCATCCGGCGATCGGCCTGTTTCAAGCCCACCGGGCCATGCTGGGTGACGCGTATTTCGTGGGCTTGGTCCGTGAGGTTCTCGGCGGTCAATTCGGACTTGAGGTCGTAGCGCCAGGTTTTGGCCGGCGTGGGCGCCAGAATGTAGCGGTGGGTCAAGCGGAGGATCGGCTGCCGGTCGCGGAGGATGTCACACTCGAAGGTGACCGTCTGCGCATCCAAGCCCATCTCTGTACTCCCCCGCCAAAGAACCTCATCGAGGGAGTGTTCAACGTTGTCCACCAGAATCTTGTCGATGGCCAAGGACCGGAGCGTCTGCTGGCCCATTTGGACCGGGCCCACCAGGCGGTACCGATCGTCGGCCTCCACCACCTCTTTATAGTCCGACAGGAGGATGGACTCGAGGGATGCGCCCTGGTTGGTCGCACGGATCTCTGCGCGGTACGGGCTGCGCTCGCCGCCTTCGACCGAGCCGAGCACGAATGAGCGTTGCTCCTCCGCCCCCACGGCACTGAGTGCGTCGACGCCTGCTGTGGTCGCCGGCCGTGAAGCCGGTTCGTGCTGCGCTGCCGATGCACTGGACGGGCCGGCGGGCCGTGACGTGGGCTGGGTGGTGGGAGGTTCCGCCGGTACGTTCGGTTGCGGCGGCCAGATCCGGACCACGAGGGTCTGGAAGAGCAACCAGGCCGCCACCGACCATAGTATCGCCTGAAAAAGGACCTTCTTATCCATCAGCGTCCTTCGAGCAGGCGAGTCCCCAGGAAGTCATCCAACTCGTCCACGGCCAACACTTTCTTGACGGCTTTCTCGATGTCGTATTCGACGCGGACGAATTCGACCGTGGCCCGATAGCCTCCCCCGGCGCGGGGCGTCGGGTTTGGCAGGTCACCGTCCAGCGGCGATTCGGCATCTTGGTAGACCACGACGTAGCCGGCGCGCGTGTCGTGATCGCGCGGCTGCCCGACGCTGCCCACATTGATGATGGCCTTCTCTTCCTCGGTGATGATGTAGAAGTTGGCCTCGGGGAGTTCCCCCGGCGGGTCAAAGTACGGATCGTCCAGGAAGACGCCGGGCACATGGGTGTGTCCGACACAACAGGCCCTGTGGTGATCGTCCAGTTTGTCGAAGTTGGCCAGGATCTTGTTGGGGTTGGTATAAACGTCCTCGGCGAAGAGGTATTCGTTGACCGGCCGACGGGGCGAAGCGTGGACCATAAGGAGACCGTGGGCCTCGAACCTCACCGGCAGCCGCCCGAGGCAGTCCCAGCGCCGGTCCCGCTTGGCCTTGCTCGCCTCCTCCTCGAAAACACGTCGGGTCCAGTAGCAGGCCCGCTCGGCCCCCACGTTGAAGTTGTACGGTTCGTAAAACGTGGCGTGGTCATGGTTCCCACAGGCCGATCCCGCGCACCGCTCCATGACCAGGTCCAGGCATTCTTTGGGGCTGGCCCCATAGCCGACGATGTCGCCCAGGCAGTATATTTCGGTGATCCCGCGGCGGTCGATGTTTGCCAGGACCGCTTCGAGGGCCTCCAGGTTGCTATGGATGTCGGAGATTATGGCAAACACGTGCTTCGTAATGTCTTCCAAGCGACCCCAGGATAACCGTTCGGTGGCCATGTGTTCCAGCCACCCACATGCAAGCCAAGCATGTTATGCGGCGGGTGTAAAGCCGTCAATGGGCCGGGGAGGTGAACTCGAACCATGAGCAAGACCGCAGGTGAGCGAAGGGTGGGCCTCGCGGTGGAGACCTCGGGGTGCGTCGGAAGCGTCGCCCTCGGGAGGGGTGAGGAGATTCTGGAGGCGAAGGAGCTTTCGGACGGCCGGCGGCACGCGGTCGAATTGCTGCCTGTCGTCCAAATGCTTTGCCGCAGGCATAACGTCCGACCAGGCGAAGTCGCTGAGGTCTACGTTTCGGGCGGCCCGGGTAGCTTCACCGGACTACGGATCGGGATCACCTTCGCCAAGACCCTCGCTCTCGGAGGCGGGACGCGCGTCGTCCGGGTGCCGACCCTCGACGTGATCGCGCAAAACGTCTTGGCTCTGGACCCTCCGCCGGCCTACTTGGCCGTGGTCCTCGATGCCAAGCGCGGGCGAGTCTACGCAGCGGCTTTCGAGCTTGTCGAGGCGGGCGGGCCGGGCTATCGGCTTATCATGCAGCCGGCGGAGGTCGCCCCCGCTGATTTCCTGGCCCGGATGCCGCCAGGAAGCGCCGTGGTCGGTGAGGGAACCGCCTATCACCGGGAGGCGGTGGAGCATAGCGGGCTGGTCATTCTCCCCGCACCCTATAGCCAAGCCTTGGCTGAGATGGTGTACCGGCTGGGACGCCGACAGGCGGCCGCGGGATGTTTTGATGATCCGAACGCGCTGACACCCATTTACATCCGCCGCCCGGAGGCCGAGGAAGTCTACGAGCGACGGCATGGAGAACCAACTACCTGACGCGAAGTCCATCGCCCGGCTGGTGTAGTGCCTCACAATTGACGCAACGTATTCTTCGCCGAACCGCGACCGTCAGGGAGCGGCCCAGCAGGCCGCCCGGTCACGCCGCTCCCTCACGGTCGCGGTTCGGACAAGAGGCCGTTTCACTGAGACACCACACTAGGAAGCCAGTTCCACAAGCTACGTAGGGCAGGCTCTGCCCGCCGGAAACACAGTGTCAGGGTACGTGTTTAGCGGGGTAGCGCCCTGCGCGTCCCCGCAGGCCGTCGGCCGGCGAGACGCCGACCGCTACAACGCTAAACATATACGCGTCGGGCGGAGCCCGACCTACGGTCCCAGCAGAACATCATCAAACAGGGCCAAATCGGCGAGGTCCACGTCCTTGTCGCCGTCGAAGCGCATCATGGCGCAGCCGCTGGTGGCGGTGCCGCCCGCTCCCGTGAAGCACCTCTGGAAAGCCGCGAAGTCGGCCAGATCGACGTTCGCGTCGCAGTCGGCATCGCCGAGCGCGCAAACCACGGCGAACTGGATCAGCGCATCACCATAGGCCACACCTTCACCGGAGGGCAGCGAAGCAGGATCGAGCGGATCGGCGATCTCGCCGTCCAGATGCTGCCCGCTGTTGACCGCGGTGAGAGCATCATCGACCGTGAGCGTGTAGGTGTCCGGCGGCAGAAGCCCGGTGGCCGTGAGCGTCGTGGTGTTGGTTCCGCCGTTGTAGGCAAAGGTGACGGTCTGGGGTCCGGTCGTTTCACCTACCAGAGTATAGTTCGCTGCCACGGTGCTGACGTTCGTGTGGAAGGTAATCTCAACCGCATCGACACCTTGGGCCAGTTCGACGACCTCACCCGGCGCGGGCGTGGTTTCCACGATCTTGGGCGGTCCGGGCACGTAGCTGGTGCTCGTGCGTGTGCTCCACAGTACCCAGGCGTCCGGATCGAACTGCACGGAAGTCGCCGCCGCGGGGATGGGCACCACAAAGTGCTCGGGATCGTGGTCGTTAAACACCACATAGGTCGTTCCATTCACGACGATGTCAATGGGCATGGTGAAGCGCTGAATCGACGCACTCTGCGTTTGGTCGATGTATAGCAACAGGTAGTTCTGGCCGCCGACCTGCACACTTTGCCACCCCCAACTTTACGCAGGCGCGTACTCGCCGTAGACCCATTCCTGGAAAAACCAATTCAGGTCAGCGGTCGGATAGAAGTTCTCGCACACGGCCTGGAAGTCTTCGGTCGTGGCGGCGCCATAGGCAAAAGCCGCGCGATAGACGGCCAAGGCGTCGAAGAAGTCGGCGTCACCCAGCACGTGGCGCAGCATGTGCAATACCCAGCCTCCCTTATTGTAGCTAGTGTTGCCATCGAAGATGTCATACATGCTGGCGGTCTCGGCGTCACTCACATACACACTGCCCAGGTTGGTATACTTCCTCGCCGCCATGTAGCTCTTCAGGGCGGGCAGGCCGGTGCTCCCCGGCTTGAATTCTTCCCAGAGGCCTGCGCCATAGGTGGCAAATCCCTCGTTCAGCCAGATATGGTTCCAGGTTCTGCACGTGATCATGTCGCCCCACCATTGGTGGGCCAGCTCGTGGGCGTTCACGCTTTCGTCAAAGGTCCCCAGGCCGGTGATGGTCTGGTGCTCCATCCCGCCGCCGAAGTTGAAATTATAGATGCCGTACTTCTCCTCGATGAAGGGATACTCACCGAACAGGTCGCCGAACACCGGCAACATGTTCATGACCTTTTCCCACTCCGCGCGGTTGGAGGGATTGTCGTTGCCCGGATAGATGTAGAACTCCACCGGCATCGTCCCGCCGGAATAGCTGTAAGTCTGCGTCCAGGTGTTGTAATTGGTCGCGGCGAAACTGACCAGATAAGTGGTAATCGGGTAGTCCGTGGCCCAGTTGTAACGCTTGCGATTACCCGACAACGTCTCCACGCTCAGGAGCGTGCCGTTCGACGGAACCACGAAGTCGTTCGGGGCGGTGATGCTGAACTCCAGCGTAGCCTTGTCTGAGTTGTCCCCGGGCACATAGACGTCGCCGTCCTTCGCCGGCCACCAGGTGTAGGCGTAATACGGTTCGCTCAGCGTGGCGACCACCGGAATGTCGTATTGAGTATCCACGTCGATTGAACCGAAGCCGCGTTTCACCGAATTGCCCGTGTAGCTAATTGTCAGCGTGAAAACCTCGTCGAGGCTGTACGTGCGATCGAGGGTCGCCCGCCGCGTCGTAGAGCTGACCTCGGCCACCGTCACCGGCGTGGTGCCGTTCACGGTGGCGCTGGTGATCGTGTACTGATTGCGGAGGCGGAAAGTAAACTCGGTCAGCGCCGCCGCCTTGCTCTGAATGGTCATCACGTTGGTGCCGGTAATGGTGCAGGTGCCGTTGTTGGGGTCGGGGACAAGGTTGGAAATCTCGATGTCCAAATCATAGTGCAGCACGTCGGTCTCGGTCATGGCTTCGCGCAGCGAGACGTCGCCTCCGTCCGCCTGTTCCGCGAGGTAGCGCAGCGCCAGAGCCTGGGCCTTGCCGCAGCCGAGGACCGGGTAGCGCGCGTCACCCGGCTTGTCCGGCTCCTGAGCCCATCCCCATGCCGCGGCGCCGCAGAATCCCAAGGACGCCGCCATCCAGATCGCCACCCGTCGGCCTCGCGCATTACGCAACCCATTGGACATGAACTCATCTCCTGACTTATCCCAAAGGAGGGATGCTTCACTTCCCGCTAGGTGCGGCGGCTTCCTCCGGTCACGACGCACGTTTAGTGCGGTCGCTACACTCACCTGCGGACCATCATACGGAGAAGCACGCTAAGAAGTAAAGCGCATTTCACTGCGCAGAGAAAGGGACAGTGAACATTATGAAGGCAGATCGGAAACCAGACGGTTTTACACGCCCGATGGCTTACGGAACCGAGGCCGTCACGTCGAAATCCAAGATCAGCTCGGAATGGTCGAAGGTGAAGACGATGCGGTCGCCGCAGCCAAAGTCGGTGCCGTCGCGGAGCACGTCGGTGCCGGTCTCGGGGCCGAGACCACCGAGGACGCGCAGCTCCGCGTTCTCGACGATGATCGCCTGTAGCTCGTCGCAGTCGCGCGTGAAACTGGTGCTTTCGCCGGGCCCGATGCTGAAAGTCAATTCGGTGCCGAGCTCGGTAAGCACGTCTTCCGGAACATCCTGCTCGTCGGAGATGAACAACGTCGCGTCCACGGCGTAGTCTTCGCTGTTATTCACCATGGATACGGAGGTGGTCGACGGGCCGATGATACTGCGGACGGCATCACAGCCTGCCGCCAGAGGCGCCAAGAACGTTCCGCACAGCAAGACCCGAAAGCTCTTCATCGCTCGACTCCTTTCGTTCACTCCCAACACGGGAGACCCCTTGTGTGTCGCTGTTCCCAACGGCCGCATGGCCGCGCCGGCCGTAGTATAACACAGACCGGCCGTGAGCAGAAGGGGGTCGAGTACGGTCGGGCTACAGGTCCGCACCGTGGGGCAGGGGTTCGAGGGGGCAGCCCGCGCAACGGGCGCGGGTGCGGCAATGTTTTTTGCCGACAGCCACCAGCAAGGCATGATACTCATTGTAGACGCGGGGCTCGGGAGCGAGCGCGCCCTGGAACAGGCTCCGGACAGCATCGTAGGTCGCGCGGCCCCCGATTAAGTGATGTCGCCGAAGGATGCGCTTGGTGTACGCGTCCACCACGAACGCCGGCCGATGACCGGCATAGAGCAGGATGGCGTCCGCCGTCTCCGGCCCGATGCCCCGGATGGCCAGTAGACGCCGGCGCACGTCGTCTACCTCACCGGCGAGCAGGGCCTCCAACGATCCGCCACATTGCTGCCAGAGAACGGTCACAAAGGCCTTGAGCCGGGCGGCCTTGGTGCGGTAGGTGCCCGCCGGGCGAATCAGGCCGGCCAGCCGCCGCTGCGACAGGTCGCGCAGCGCTGCCCAGGTCAGAGCGTCCGCGGCCTTGAGGTTGCAGACGGCCCGCTCGACGTTTCTCCAGGCGGTGTTTTGTGTGAGGATGGCCCCCACGACGACCTCGGTGGGGGTCTGGGCCGGCCACCAATGCTGGGGGCCATAGGCCGACCAGAGCCGCTCGTACATTTCGCGCAGGATGTCGTCTCCGGAATCTTCGGGCATGCCGCCATGTTACACGCCCAAGCCCGCGGTTGCCCACGGCCGGCCCCGGATCAGGGAGCACCGAACTGGTAGCCGCGTAGGGCGGGCTACGCCCGCCGGAACAGCGCGTCGGGCGGAGTTGAGCAAGGTCCGGGCTCGCGGGCCTCTTCCTCGTCTTCCTCCTCGCGACGCGTCGGCGTCGAATGCAAGCGCATGGACGCGCCCACCCGGACGCCCTCGATGCGCATTGCCCTCGGCGACCTGAAGCTGGATCGCCTGATCGTGGTCTATCCAGGCGAACGTCGCTACGCCCTGGCCGACCGCGTTGAAGTTGTTCGGTTGGCTGAGTTGGTCGGCGCCGGCCAGGATCCCGCAGCTATCTTCAAGAAACGACGCCGCTAACTCCCGCCGACGGGTTCCCGCAACGGGGTGGTCAAATCTGGCCATCGACCACGGTCACGGGCTCCATCCTGCATCGCGCGCCGGCCATCGGGCGCTCTTCGGGTCGGGCCACGGCGCCGGGCGCGATGATCATACTCAGCATCGCGTCGCACGCCAACCTGACGGCAGCGCCGCTAAGGACTTCGAGGTCCGGATAAGGTGGCGAGAGTTCAATAATACGCTACCGCGTCTCGCGTTGGTCCGATCCGTGCAGGCAACGGCAACTGTGCATGCCAATTGCCGCGGGTTTCGAGGACATTGGATGCTTCGATCGGCCGATATCTGGGATGAATCACCGGGGCAAAGGCGGGCGGTCGGACAGGTCGCGGCCGGATGCGCGACGCAACCGTCAACCGTGATCTACGCAGATGGCGACAGAACACATGGCAAGCGGCAGTGCAGCACACGCGGCGATCGCCCGCCTCGTGGCGGCCGCGCGCGAGCAGGGTGAGCCCGATGTGTACGCGGCCAAGCGGCGCTGGCCGCGCTACGCGATCGGTATGCCGATTGAGTTCACGATGGATCCGCAGTGTCCTACCAGCGCCGGGCTGGCGGTGACCCATAACATCTCCGGAGGCGGAGTCGGGTTTTGGTCGCATCGGGAACTCGCTGCCGAGACAGCGGTGTGGATTCACCAGTCGGAAGGAGAACCTCGGGCGATCTGGCTGCCCGGTACCGTGGCGCACTGCACGCGCGGGATTCGCGGTTATCTCATTGGCGTGCGCTTCGACCTGCCCGCGCCGCAGGATATCTCCGCGACCGACTCCGCGCGCCGCCGAACAGCTACGCCGGACGGGCCTGCGGGCATGGACACGCAGCCGAGGCTGGCGCCGCGACGTGTTTCACGGCTCTCGCTCGCGACGAAGTGCGGTTGCTGGGCAGCGTTGGCCGCGGGCGCATGCGTAACGGTG
>JAZDKM010000415.1:0-2852 GCA_043803085.1 Planctomycetota bacterium | reverse complement strand
AAGAAGAAGCTGATCAAGACGAAAAGCGCCAACTTTGAGAATGTTCTGCGGAGGACGATATCCACCAGTTCGACGATTAAGCGGGTGGCGCGGGGGACGTACAGGGCATAGACAAAACGCCCAGGATCTGATACGCTTCTTTTGATTATACTCTCGCCCGAAGACCGCGCCGTTTCTCCCCCGAGACGGTGCGGTCTGTTTCTGGCCTCTAGCTGAGACGGGCGAGATCCGCCTTCGTGATGACGATATGGTCATCGCTCGCATTCCGCAGGAAGTACCCATACCCTTCATTCTTCGGCAATTCGATCGATGCATGGATCACGTGCCTTCCGGTCCGCTTGACCGCCTCGACCATCGGGACGAAGTCCTCGTGTAAACGCCGGTCGAAAACCGCGGCACCTGTAGCGCCGGTCCAAAACCGCGGCACCCCTTGCCGCCGCCCGGAAACGGGGCAGATTCGTCGGGAATTCCCCCAGACGGATCTGACCTCGACCTTCCGGAGGCATGGAGGTGTACAGCGACATGGAGCAATGGGCCGACATCCGCCGCCGTGTGCTGCAGGAAGGCGTCAGCAAGCGCCAGATCCTGCGTGAAACGGGCCTTCACTGGACCACGCTGGAGAAGATCCTCGCCCACAGCGAACCGCCGGGCTACCGCCTGAAGGCGTTCCGCCAGAAGAGCAAGCTGGGGCCTTATGTGAACGCCATTCGCCAGATCATCGCCCAGGACAAGTTGATCCCCAAGAAGCAGCGGCACACCGCGAAGCGGATCTTCGAGCGGCTGCGGGACGACGGCTATACCGGCGGCTACACGGTTGTGAAGGACGCGGTCCAGGAGATCAACCGCACCAGTGGCGAGGTCTACATGCCGCTGGTCCACAATCCTGGCGACGCGCAGGTGGACTACTTCCACGCGTTGGCCCGGTTGGGCGGCACCCTGCAGAAGGTGGCGATCTTCCTGATGGCGCTGCCGTTCAGCGACGTGTTCTTCATGATGTGCGTGCCGCGGGAATGCACCGAGAGCTTCTGGGAAGGGCACGTGCGCGCGTTCGAGTTCTTCGGCGGGGTGCCGGAGCGGATCAGCTACGACAACAGCAAGATCGCCGTGCGGGCGATCATCGGCGTACACGCCCGGAAGCTGACCGTCGGGTTCCTGCAGTTGGCCAGCCACTACCTGTTCAACTACCACTTCTGCACGGTCAGGCGCGGCAACGAGAAGGGTGTGGTCGAAGGGACGGGCGGTTACGCGCGGCGCAACTTCCTGGTTCCGGTGCCGGAAATGGCTGACTACGACGCCTTGAATGCCTACCTGCTGGAGCGCTGTCGGAGCGACATGGAGCGGCGTCTGCGGGGCCAGCGAGCGACGAAGGCCGAGCTGTTGAAGGAGGACCAGGCGGCGTTCCTGCAGTTGCCGGCCGCCCCGTTCGATGCCTGCAGGAAGCACGCGACGCGGTCGAACTCGCTGTCACTGGTCCGGTTCGACGACAACGACTACTCGGTGCCTGTGTGCTGGGCTCATCACAAGGTCACGGCCAAGGGCTACTGGGATCGGGTGGAGATCTGCCGGGGCGCGGATCTGGTGGCCGCTCACCGGCGTTGCTGGCGCCGTGGCGAGACCGTGTACGAGCCGCGGCACTATCTGCCGCTGCTGGACGCCAAACCCGGCGCCCTGGATCACGGCCGACCGTTGCAGGGGTTGCAACTGCCGGACTGCTTCGCGTTGCTGAGGCGGCGCCTGGAGAGCGATAGCGGACACAAGGGTACCAAGGACTACATCACGGTGCTGCGGTTGCTGGAGACGCACTCGACCGGTCGTGTGGCCGCTGCCATCGAGAAGGCGATGTTCATCGGCGCGCCGTCTCCGGACGTGGTGGCGATGTACCTGTATCCTGACCACCTGACCGAACCGGGAACGTTCGTCCTGGATGGTCGTCCGCAACTGCAGGCCGTTCGCATCGCGCCGCCATGCCCCGCCGCCTACGCCAACCTCATGGCTGTGGAGGTGGCCTCATGAACGAAGCGAAATCCACGGTGCTTCTGGAGCACCATCTGAAGGCGCTGAAGCTGCCGACGGTGCTGCGCGAGTACGTGCCGGTGGCTGCGGCCTGCGGCCATGAGAAGGCCGATTACGCGACCTACCTGTTGCGGCTAACCGAACGGGAGTTGCTGGATCGAGAGCGCCGCGCAGCCGATCGCCGCCTGCAGGCGGCGCGGCTGCCGGTGATCAAGACCCTCGACACGTTCGTGTTCGCCGCCCAGCCGTCGGTCAACGAAGCGCTGATCCGCGAGCTGATGCGCGGCCAGTACATCGCCGATCGCGAGAACATCCTGATCATCGGCAACAGCGGCACAGGCAAGACGCATCTGGCCACGGCGCTGGCGTTCGCCGCCTGCGCACAGGGGCGCAAGGTCCGGTTCCACACGGTCACGCATCTGGTCCGGCTGCTGCTCGAGGCCAGGGAAGAACGCGCCCTACAGCGGTTGATGGCGCAGCTCGAGGGCCAGCAGCTCTTGATCCTGGACGAACTGGGCTACGTTCCGTTCTCCAAGGTCGGCGCCGAACTGTTGTTCGAGGTCGTCAGCCGGGCCTACGAGCGACTCAGCCTGCTGGTCACGACCAACCTGCCGTTCGAGCAGTGGACCGAGGTGCTGGGATCGGAGCGGCTGACCGGCGCCCTGCTGGACCGCCTGACCCACAAGGTCCACATCATCGAGGCCAACGGAGAGAGCTTCCGCCTCCAGGAAGCCATGGCCCGTCAGAAGAGAACCCGACCGAAGGATCAAAAGAAGAGCTGAGAGGGGAACTTGACTCCCCCCAGCGCAGGGGGGTAAAATCGTCGTGGGTGCCGCACT
>JAZDKM010000414.1:0-14096 GCA_043803085.1 Planctomycetota bacterium | reverse complement strand
GCCTCCAGATCGAGGCCGGGGTACTTGAGCAGCAAGCTGCTGATGTTCGCGATTTCGACTTTGTGGCCTCGGTCGGTGAGAAATCTTTGCAGCGTTTTGAAGCCGAGCGGAAAGTACTCGTAGAGCGGCGTGATCGGCACGTCGCCTGACGTGCTCAGATAGGGAAAGTAGATGTCCGTCCGGTCGCGGAAATCGAAGAAGGCGGGTGCGTGCAGCAGAAGAAGGTCCGCGCTGAGCCGCGGCGGTGTAAGGGGTACGCGTTGGATCACAACATCTGACTCCTCGAGGCCTTTGCAACCGGGAATGACCGACCTGATTCGCCGGCTGGTTCAGGTCGGCGGTGCAGAAAGCGACTCTGCGGCGCGCCCGGGAGCGTCTCCAGTTCCTGTAGATCGGCAACCGTCTCCATCGTAGTGAGGCCGTTGACCTCCGCTCACCCTGAAGTTTTTTCGGACGGAAGCATCCCGCACCCAATCCGCAGCCCTCTGGGGGGCGAGAGACCGATCGCGATCGGCCCATAATCGCGCTAAGTGCTGGGGCAGCGTCCGCTCCAAGGCCGCGAGAGGCCGGCGGAAGATGGTGCGTTTGATGCTCACGCCGCGTCGCTAGCGCCGGTCGAGGGCAAGAGGGTGATTCGGGTCCGGTCGTCGAGGCAGACCTTGGTCAGCTCCCCATCATGCTTACGGAGTTCGATGCGGTCAAGCCATAGCCGGCCGTTCCGGCCGTGGGCGTACCAACTGCCCGTGGGTTCGCGCTTGACCGCCTGCACCATGCCCACAAGCTCATGGATCCAAACCCGGTCGCGGCACAGAATGGTCTGCTCGATCCGGACCCTCATTCCGGGGGTGACGCTGGCCAGATCCACCGCTGTTTTCCTCCCGTATCGCGGGCACTGCCCGGGGCGCGTCCGCTATTGGCGCACCGTGGGCGTGATCTGCAGCCGCACTTCCTCCTGGTCACGGCTGACGACGATCTCCACCGATTCGTCGGGTTTGAGGGCCCCGAGCACCACGGAGTAGTCCTCCAGGCTCTTGATCTCCTGCCCGGCGATTTTGACGATGACGTCCCCGGGCTTCAGGCCGGCCTTCTCGGCGGGGCTGCCGCCTTGGACGCCGCTGATCTTCATCCCTGGAATGTCGCTGCCGACAAAGTCCGGGATGGTGCCCGTGTAGATGCGTCGTCTCCCTCCGCCCCCCAGGTCGCCGGGGGTCGCCCGCTTGACCTCGGCGTGGGACGGACGCTGAGGGTTTCGCGCCAGTTCCACGAGGAGGCGCCCCGCGAATCGCCCGATCTGTTCCATGCCCGCATAGTTCAGCGTATCGGCGTCGTCGGTCGGCCGGTTGTAGTCGTCGTGGATGTCGGTAAAGAACGACAGCACGGGAACCCCCGCCGGATAAAACTCGTGCGTGTCCGAGGGTAAATAGGGGTCGTCCTGCAGAACCAGGTTCAGCGGCGTCACGATGTTGACCTTCTCCAGGAGCCGGGGCCAGTCGGGCGAGGAGCCGACGGCCTGCAGGACCAGCCGACCGTCGCGCAGGCGCCCGACCATATCGAAATTGACGTAGGCGGTGATGCGCTCCAGCGGGCAAGGCGCGTGGCGCGCGAAATGGGTCGAGCCGATCACCCCGAGTTCCTCACCGGACCAGCAGGCGAAGATGATCCCGCGCTGGGGGCCGTTGTTTTGGCCGCGTTTCCGCGCATCGGCGAGTGCGGCGGCCAGCTCCAGCGCGGTGGCATCCCCTGAAGCGTTATCGTCGGCTCCGTTGTGGATTTGGCCTTCCTCACCGGCATGGGCCCGAGAGCCATCGCCTTCCCCGTGCCCGATGTGGTCGTAGTGCGCTCCCACCAGCACGTATTCGTCCGTTACCGGGCCGGCGCCCGCGGCCGGCAGCAGACCCAGCACATTGCGGCAGCGCCCCTCTTTGTGCTTCAACTCGGTCAACAGTTCCACCCAGGTGAGCTTCGGCGCCACTACCCGGCAGGCGGGCGGAATCTCGCCACCATCGAGCATAGTTTGCAGCTTCCCGATGGTCACGCTCGCTTCATCCAGCAGGCGGTCTGCCACCGCCGGGGTGATCGAAGCGGCCACGATTCCGACGTCGCTCGAGGTGCGCGACAATGGCAGCAACTCGCCCGCGCCCGGCGTGGCGGGCCCGACCACCAGCAGGAACCCTTTCGCCCCGCGCTGCTTGGCCTGCAGGGCCTTGTAGCGCGGGCTACTGTACAGGCTGAACCGGATGCGCTGCTCGGTAGGGAGTTTTTGCGGTACGTCGTCCAGCACCAGCACAAACTTGCCCTGCACCTCGAGTCCGGCGTAGGAATCGTAGGCCGGTTGCCCTTGCTCCGCCGGCACGACCAGGCCGTAGCCTGCGAAAACCATGAGGCTGGTGACGTGATCGTTGGCGGTGAAGGACAGCGGACGGAACTCCTGATCCAGCCGGTACTTGCTCGCTTTCACCTCCAGGGGGCCCATGGACCGGAGTTGGTTTTTGTCTTTGACCATTTCCAGACCGGCCGGGAACGGGAACTCCTGGAAGTAGGTGCCGTTGTCGCCCAGGGGTTCGAGACCGGCTTCCTTGAACCGCGCGGCGATGTATTCGGCGGCCAGGCGCGTCCCTTCGGTGCCGGTCATGCGTCCTTCCAGCTCGTCCGAGGCCAGATACTTCACTTGCGCGTACAGATCGTTCCGGGTGATGGCCGGTTCCAGACCGGGCTTGGCTTCCTGGGGCGGTCCGGACATGGGCCAGCCCGAGTTGGCGGATGAGCCGAAGTCCGGGTCCGGTTCCGGGGTGCCGCGTGGTGGGGCGTTGCGGATGGCTGCCAGCGCGGCGGGGTGGTCCCAGTCGGCCAGGAAGATTTGGGCCCGGCCTCGGCCGGGGGTGTGCCGCGCGCTGGTCCAACTGACGGATTTACCGTCCGGCGCGAACACGGGCAGGGCGTCAAAGCCGTCGGTATAGGTCACCCGCACTGGTTCCTTCTCGCCCAGGGCGTCCACGATGTACAACTCGAAATTCGCAAAGCCCTGCTTGCTGGCGCTGAAGATGGCGTACTCGCCCGAGGGATGCATGTACGGACACCAAGACATGCAGGCAAAGTCGGTCAAACGGCGGCGGTCGGAGCCGTCGATCTTCAGAGTGTAGACGTCGGCCAGCATCCCGCTCTCGTCGAAGTGCCGCCAGATGATCCGTTGGCCGTCGGGGGTGAAGAACGGACCGCCGTCCTCCCCCGGCGAATCGGTCAGCCGGCGCGGGTTGGTCCCGTCGGCGTTCAGGATGTAAATCTCATTGAAATAGGCGGGCTGTTTGTCGTACTGCTCCCGCTGCTCGGGCGTCAATTTTTCGAGCGGAAACGCGTCGCGATTCGAGGCAAAGACGATCAGCCGGCCGTCGGGTGAATACGAGCACTCCGCGTCGTAGCCGAGGGTCTCGGTGAGGCGACGCAGGTCCGGGCCGCGCGTATCGGTCACAAAGAGGTCGTAAGATTCGTCGTAGTCCCACCGCATCCGTCGGGCATTGGGATTCTCGCGGTCCTCGTATTCCTTCCTCTGCTTCTCCTTGGCCTGCGGATCGAGGTGCGTGGAGGCGAACAAAACCTCGTCGGCCCCGGGCCGGAAAAACGGACACGTCGTCCGCCCGACGCCGGGCGAGATCAGACGAGCGTCCCCGGTCTCCAGATCGAATGTGTAAATTTGGAAGAAAGGGTTCTCGGGGTAATGTTCGCTCATCAAGACCATCTTCTTGCCGTCCGGCGAGAAGTAGCCTTCGCCGGCCCGCCGGCCTTCAAAGGTCAACTGCCGGGCACGCGACATGAACCGGTCGTGCGGCCCGCCGTCAGCCCCGCAAGGCAAGACCGTCATCGTAAGCGGCGTGAACAGCGCCGCGATCTGTACCATGGATTGTAACCGATCGAACATCGACAAATCACCTCCGTTTTCGGGGAGTGTTCGGGCTTGGGGTACAACTTCCCCGTGTAGGGCGGGCCCGGCCCGCCGCACGGGTCCGGCGGGTGGAACCCGCCCTGCTTTTTACTACGGCGGGTCGAACTGCCCTACTCGGCTGCCCCTCAGGCCGGAACCGAGACGTACAACTGACCCGAAATCACCCAGCGCGTCAAGCAAGCTGGGTGGGCTTGCAATCTCGCGTCCGCGCGGGCTGTTGACAGGGGTATGGAGTCCGCGACAATGGTCGGTCGAGTCCCGGTTATCGGGCGAATATTGGCGCGGTCCGTGGGAGGGCCCAAGCATTTTGGATGGTCTTTTGCTTAGGAGGAGCACAACTATGTATTTCCGTAAACTGCGAAAGTTAGTGCCGCTTGTCGCCATGGTGCTCGTCGGTACCGCCTCGGCCCAGCCATCGGCTCCGGGACGGACGGCGTCGAACGTCGACCGGCCGCGGGAGTTCAGCTTGAAGGCGGAACCTCGTTCCGGCGGCGAGAAGCCGCAGGCCACCGAAGAGGAGACGACGCGCTCCAGCACGGAGGTCACCACCTACGGGGAAGCGGCTTCCGGTTACCGCGAAGTGAGTGATTTCTTCAACATTCGCGAGGCGAACGCCAACCTGGAGAAAGGCGAATGGGAATTCGAAACCGGGGGCGAATGGGTCACCGGCGCGGGCGAAGGGGACGACGATTTCACCTTCACTCCGAGCCTCAAGTACGGCATCACCGATGACCTGTGGGTGGAACTGGAGGGGTTGCCGATCAACTTCGGCGACGGCGGTGACCAGGGCAACGGCGACTTGGCCTTGGTGGTATTCAACCAGTTCATCCACGAAACCGACATGATTCCGGCGTTTGCCCTGTGGGCGGAGATGCGGATTCCCTCCGGTGAGGGTTCTTCCGGCGTGGACGGCGAGTTGCACTTTAACTTGACCAAGACGCTGTTTCCGAAGTTCCGGACCCACCTGGAGGGCTTCATCGAGACCGCCAACGGCGGACGCGGCGACGAGGATGAGAACCGCCGGCCCTTCCAATGGGGCGTCGGCCCGGGCTTCGACTATCAAATCGACGACAAGACCATCGCGGTGCTCAACTACTTGAACCGCAGCAGCGAGGAGGAAGGGCATCCCAACCAGAACATTCTGGAAGTCGGTGTGGCCCGCGAGCTCGTGCCTGGCCAGCACCTCAAGGCCGCGGTGGACATCGGCTTGGACGGCCACGAAGAGACCCCGGAGTTCGGCGTGAAGCTCCAGTGGTCGATCGAATGGAAGTGAAAAGACGTCCGACCCACGAGTCGGACGCTACCTGGAACCGGCGGGGAGGATCACAGTCGCGGTCGTACCGCATCCCGGTTGACTGGTCAGCATGACGCGCCCACCGTGGGCCTCGGCAATGGAGCGGCAGATGGCGAGCCCGAGCCCGGCACCGCGCCGGCCATGCCATGAGCGCGCCGAGTCGACACGGTAGAAACGGTCGAAGATGCGCTCGAGTTGTTCGGGGGGGATGCCAACTCCGGTATCCGCCACAATAATGCGTGCTGTGGAGTCCGTTTGGGTGACCGCGACGGTGACTCGTCCCGGCGGATCGGTCCACTTGATCGCATTATCAAGAAGATTGCCGACCAGTTGGCGGACGCGTGTGCCGTCGCCGTCCAACCAGATCTCGGATCGCTCGGCGAAGGTCAGCTCGATCTGTCGATCGGTCGCCAATGGGGCATAGAGGTCCACCACGTCCTCCACCGCCTGATCCAGGCGGAGTCGTTCCTTGTGCACGATCGGGTCGCCGGCGTCCGCGCGGGCCAGCAGCAGCAGGTCCTCGGCGATGCGGCACAGTCGGTCGTAGTGTTCGATGCTATCGGCGATGATCTGCGTCAGCTCTTCGGCCGACCGGCTGCGCGTGAGGGCCACTTCGGCAGCGCCACGCAGCGCCGTCAGCGGCGAACGCAGCTCGTGGGCGGCATCCGCCGTAAACTGTTGCATCTGCCTCACGTGGCACTGGAGGCGGTCCAGCATCTCGTTCAGCGTGGCCGCGAGCATGTCCAGCTCGTCGCCGGTGCCGGAGCGCGGGATGCGTTCCGCCAGTCGGCCGGCACCCATCCGCCGGGCGGTTCGGGTCATGAAACCGATGGGGCGAAGGCTGCGGCGGGCCAACAGTATTCCGCCGACCGGAGCCAGGATGGACGCCGCCACGATCGCGACCATGCAGACGCGGCGAAACCCGGTCAGGGAATGCTCGACTCCGGTCAGCAGGTATCCCGCTTGCGCAAGATAAGGCCGGCCACGGAGTGTAATCTGAAGGCTACAAAACCTTGCCGCAGCATGCGCGCTGGCCCGTTGGAGGGTCGTGAAGAAAGGTGCGACCGCAGGCTGGCCGGCCTCGAGCCCGAAGGACCACGGGTTGGGGAAAGGGTCCTTCGGGTCGCTCGTAAGCATGAGCCGGCCCGCGTCGTCAAGCAACCGAAACGTCAAATCCCCGCGAAGGCGACTCCCCAGTTCGCGGCGGATTTCCCGCTCGGCCTCGATGAGATCATCCTCCTCGCCCTCTTCAACCAGGATCGATTGAAACTCGCGAATCTCGCCCTCCAGAAAACTGTCCACTTCACGGTGGAGCGATCGTTCGAGGCCCACGTAGAGGATGATGCACACCACGGCGGAGACCGTCAGCGTCAAGGCCGCGGCCCAGAGCGCCAGACGCGCACCCACCGTAATCACGAATCGGCGACGGTCAGTCTTCACGAAGCACATACCCCACGCCGCGAATCGTGTGGATCAGCGGCCGGTCAAAACCGTGATCGATCTTCTTCCGAAGACGGTTGATGTGGACATCCAGAACGTTCGTGAGAGGATCCTGATTCATGTCCCAGACTTTCTCCAGAATCATCGTGCGCGGCAGCACCTGCCCGACATGGCGCGCCAGATACTCCAGAAGAGCATACTCACGGGCGGACAACTCGATCCGTTTGCCTGCGCGATGCACCTGCCGTCCGACCACGTCCACGCTCATGTCGGCGATCGTCAATGGGTTGGCGGTCAGGGCCGGGCCCCGCCGCAGGAGCGCCCGCAGGCGGGCGAGCAATTCGGCGAAACTGAACGGCTTGGGGAGATAGTCGTCCGCACCAAGGTCGAGTCCCTTCACCCGGTCGTCCACGGCATCGCGCGCCGTCAGGCAAATGACCGGCGTGATGCAGCCTCGCTCACGCAGCTCCCGTAGGAGCGTGAGACCGTCTTTCCCAGGGAGCATGAGATCGAGGACCAGCACGTCGTAATTCCCGGTGCACGCGAGATGCAGACCCTCCAAACCATCGTTGGCCACGTCGACCGCGAATCCTGCCTCCCGAAGACCCCGGGCGACAAAACCGGCAATCCCGGGGTCGTCTTCAACCACCAGCACGCGCATGTCGACGCCCCTTGGTCGTGGAACCGCAAGCATCCCAAACAATCGCCAGAAGATTATGCAGGACCTCGATCGCGCAGGCAACCTCAGAGAGGTCGGCCTCCGTCAGTTTGGGCCGGCGCGCGCGGCCACCCAACGAACATGAACGATTTGTCATCCGACCGTCATGGTGCCGAAACCTCCGTCCGGCTATAAGCAAGACTCGAAGCAGGGTGCGTGTACCCTGCGGAGTTGTACACTAACGGATGAACGAAGGAGTACTTCCATGCAAAGCAGATGGCAAACCCTCTTATGGTGCGGGCCAGTGATTCTGGCAGTGGGCGGAGTGCTCGCCTTGGCACAGACGCAGCCAGCAGACAAGAAGGAGGAGCAGGAGCGCAAGGTCAAAGAGGCCGAGGTTCCGCCGGCGGCCTTGGCGGCGCTGAAGAAGCTTGCTGGCGGCGCAACGCTTACCGAATTCGCGGAGGAGATCGAGCACGGGCACAAGTTCTACGAAGGGTCCTGGAAGGGGCCGGACGGCAACGTGGACGGGCTGGTGACGGAGACGGGTGACGTAGTCGAGATCGAGGAGTCGATCCCGCCGGACAAGGTCCCGGCCGCCGCCCGCGCCGCGGTGGAGAAGGAGGCGGGCAAGGATGCGACGGCCAAGTACGAGAGGAAGACGTTCTTCGTCTATGAGGCCCATTTCAAGAAAGACGGCAAGGGGCGCGAGATCATCTTCACGCCCGACGGGCGTCGTTACCACGAGGAGGGAGAGGGGGCAGGCGAACCGAAGGGGAAGCCCGAAGGCGAGGACGAAGACGAAGACTGACGCACGGGGCGGAGCGCTGCGCCCGCTGGCAAAGGAGTGTTACTATGTGTCGTTCGCAATTCATGTGGTGCATGGCCGTGGCGTTGGGAATCAGCCTGCTTGCGGGCTGCGGGCTTTCCGGCAGCGGAAGCATTCCGGGCCTCCCAGGGATCCTCGGTTCGTCCTCAAAATCGGACCCTGCCGTGGGAACGCCGGATGGCGGCAACAGACAAACCGACGATGATGACGCTAGCGAATCTGATGATGAGAACGAGGTTGAGGACGCAGACGAAGCCGGCGATTCAGATGAGATTGATGACTCCAACGAGGTCGACGATGCGGATGAAGTCGGTAACGTAGATGAGGTTGACGACGCCGACGAAGCTAACGACGACGAGGAGGATGATGGTCAAAGCTTGTTAGCGTTAAACGCGGAGGGGTCGAATGCTTCCCTGCAGGCGGAAGTCGTGTACGAAGAAGAGACCGACGGAAGGTCATTTGAGGTTCAGATCGTCGGTGGCCAGCCGGGGGGAAGCGTCGACGTCATCCTCTCCGGTCAAGTGCTGGCCTCATTGACACTCGATACCAACGGTTCGGGCGAAGTCGCGTTCAGCAGCACGCCGGAGGACCCATCCGAGGGTCCGCTCGCGGCGGACTTTCCTGCACTCAAGGCGGGTGACGTACTGTCGGTCGGCGGTTTGAGCTTGACGCTGACGGTTGCCGAGGACGACTAAAAACAGGGCCAGGAGTTCGCGTGTGGGTGCTTGGCTCGCGGCGACACGCGAGCGGGAAAGGAGCTTGATCGTGCAAAAGCAATGGACATGGTGGCCGGTACTGGGCCTGGGGCTGCTGGGCGCTTCTTCGATCTGCCCGGCTGGGGGCATGGATGCTTGCTCGCAGGCGTCGAGCAGTGCTTCGACGGCCTGCTGGCATCAGGCCATGGCGGACTATTGGATTGCGGTGGGCAAGTGCAGCAACCTCTCCTCAACCGAGGAGCGCCGCGCCTGCAAGCGCCAGACCGTACAAGCCCGGCAATCGGCCCTCGAAGAGTGCCAAGAGCAATTCGAGGCTCGGGAGGAAGTCTGCGACGAGCTGGGCCCAGCGCCCTACGATCCCGTGATTGACCCCGCCGATTTCGTGTCCGTCATCGACAACCCCTACTTTCCGCTGACACCCGGCACAACCTTCATCTATGAGGGCGCGAGCGCCCAGGGCACCGAGCACGTCGAGGTCGTCGTCACCCACACGATCCGAGAGATTCTGGGGGTAACCTGCGTCGAAGTGCATGACACGGTCTCGGTCAACGGCGACCTGATCGAGGACACCCTCGATTGGTACGCCCAGGACCAGGACGGCAATGTCTGGTACTTCGGAGAGAACGCGAAGCAGTTTGCAGGCGGGCTGATCGTGAGCCTGGCGGGCTCCTGGACGGCGGGTGTGGACGGCGCCAAGCCTGGGATCATCATGCCGGCTCAGCCTCAGGTTGATGATCTCTATCGCCAGGAG
Source organism: Planctomycetota bacterium (assembly GCA_043803085.1). Classification (GTDB taxonomy): domain Bacteria; phylum Planctomycetota; class Phycisphaerae; order UBA1845; family UBA1845; genus JAAEQG01. The sequence continues at coordinate 4,471 of JAZDKM010000414.1, read as the reverse complement.
TTCTTCCTCGGTGAAGCCGAGGATCTGGCCGAGGTCCTCAGCCGAACCGAGTCGGTCACCGTCCCCTTTGGCGTCTTCGCCAACTGCCTGGAGACCAAGGATTTCTCGCCGCTTGAACCCGGGGCGATCGAACACAAGTACTACGCCTCCGGTGTGGGCCAGCTTCTGACGGTCGATGTCGGGACTGGCGCTCGGAGCGAACTCGTGAATATCACGCACGAGTGACCGGTTTATCCCGGCGCACAGGAGTACAGCCATGAGAACCAGTTTCTGCCTCAGCGATGCCCTGCGTCTTGGGCTGGTGCTATCGTTGGTGGTCTTATCGTCTGGCTGTCAGGGCCAGAGTACTAGCTTATTGGGTGGCGGTGGTAGCAAACCGAAACCTTCCGCTAAGATAGTTGTTTGGCAGGACCCCGCCATCCCCGATTCCGAGGGGACGAACATCCGCGATGCCAACAATGACGCCGCACGGTTTGTGGTCATCGGCACCGACGGCCAGGTGGACTTTGTGAATAGCAACAGCTTTTTGATCGCCAGGGACATTACCGCCGACGTGCAGGATGCGAGCATTCAGGTGGGCAGCGGCATTATCGACATTCGTTTTGGAGTGGCGCCCAGCAATGCGACCGACAGCCGGGCCTTCTTGGTTGACCGGGCCAGCGGCCACTTCATTCAGCTCGTCGGGGGGACCAGCGACGTGACCTTCCAGGTGACCGAAACCCAGTTCGAAGACCCCAATGATCCGACAGACGATCAGGCGGTTGCCGCCGGTGAGGCGGACAACCCCCTGGTCACGGCTGCCAGCTCCAATACCCCCACAACAAATGTGCTCAATAATCTGTGCGGAGTTGGGGGGGCGGGGATGATACCGGTGGTCTTGCTCGGCCTGCTAGGCCTCCGCTTCGCCCGCCGCCGCCGGCTGTGAGGGCTCCTGTTCTCCGATCGCGGCGCTGCCTGCGGAGCTAGTGGTCCGGGGTGATCCAGACCCGAACGACGAGAGGATGATTAACCTGGGGTCGGACGGGGTGCGGCGAATCAGAATGCCTCAGCGCAAGAACAGTGGTGAAGAATTCTCCGATCGGTTTCGCACTCGTGAACAGGTGGAGCGTTACCGCGATAGGTATACGACCGGTCGCCGTCGGCGTGTGCATCTCAGAGAGGAAGCCGCTCTTACACAGATTCTCGCAGGGTTGGAGCCGGTGGAGACGGTGCTGGACATCCCGTGCGGCACGGGCCGGTTCTCGCCGCTACTCGCAAAAGTGACCAGGCAAATCGTCATGGCCGACGGCTCGTCCGTGATGCTGGAGGTGGCCCGTGAAGATCATCCGCACCTCCAGGCCCGGTATTTGCTGACCCGCGCGGAACGAATCGAGCTGGCGGACGACTGCGTGGACGTCGCGTTTTGCCACCGTCTCCTGCACCACATCCGGAATCGCGCGCTGCGATCTCGGATACTTGGTGAATTGGCGCGTGTCTCAAAGCGGTATGTCATTCTGTCCTACTATCCCTCGGGTTTTCGTACCCGGCTTCGCTGGTGGTTACGCCGGCTCTTGGGAATGGCCGGCGAAGGAACTGCACCTGCGTCAAAGCGTACCTTCTTCGAGGAAGCGGCAAGCCAAGGGCTTCACCTGGTCCGCGCCGCTACGATACGGAGGTTTCCAAATGCCTTGTTCGGTCAGTTCGAGCACGCACAAAAGGTGTTCCGAGGAGAAGAATTAAGGAAGAGAGGAGCGAATCCCCATGTTAACTTGCATGACAAAACGAACACGGCTCATGTTGACGGGAGTCTGTATGCTCGTCGCGGCGAGCGGAGGGTGTTCTGGCCCGAAAGCGCCATCCGACGCATACAACCCGGTCGTGAGCCCGGCGAACTTCGTGAGCACCATCGACAGCCCGTTTTTCCCGCTCACGCCCGGGACCACCTTCGTCTACGAGTCGGACACGCCGGAAGGGGTTGAGCGTATTGAAGTCATGGTGACGCACGAGACCAAGTCCATCCTCGGCGTCACCTGCACCGTGGTCCGCGACACGGTAACGTTGGATGGCGAGCTGAAGGAGGATACCCTCGACTGGTACGCGCAGGACCGCGATGGAGCGGTGTGGTATTTCGGAGAAGACTCCCGGACCTACGAGAACGGTGTGGAGGTCAGCACCGAGGGCTCCTGGGAAGCCGGGGTCGACGGGGCCCTACCAGGCGTTATCATGCAGGCCAACCCACAGGTGGGTGCCCCGTATCGCCAGGAGTACTACGTTGGCGTTGCGGAAGACATGGCCCAGGTGATCAGTCTGGATCAGCCGGTGACCGTGGCCTTCGGATCATTCCAGAACTGTCTGGAGACGAAAGAGTTTACCCCGCTTGAGCCGGGCGTCGTCGCCTACAAGTTCTATGCGGCGGGCATCGGTCACGTGCTCTCGGTGGAGGGGGACGTCCGGGAGGAGTTGATTGCCGTCGAATCGGAATGAGAATCGTCGAACGATCCGACGCTTTGCCGTGAGCGGGATCGCCTTCCTGGCGCTGCTGGCCGGATGCACCCGCGTAGAGCCCAGACCGGATTTCCAGCGCGCGGCGAGTCTGGTCAGCGAGCGAACCGGAGTCGAAGACGTTTACGATCCGCAGGCCGACGCGCAGGTCGATGCTAGTGTGGCCGAGCTGTTGGCGGATGGTCTGACGGTGGATGAAGCCGTTCGCGTCGCCCTGCTCAACCACCGCGGCTTCCAGGCCCTGTTCGCCGAGTTGGGTGCGTCGCGGGCCGACGTAGTTCAGTCCACGCTGCTCACCAATCCGAGCCTGTCTCTGGGATTCCAGTTTCCCGAAGGCGGCGGCCGCTCCAAGCTCACGCTGGGCCTCGCCCAGCAGTTGGTGGACTTGTGGCAGATTCCGGTGCGCAAACGCATCGCGGAAGCGGAACTGGAGCAGACCCTGCTGAACATCGCACACCGGGCCGTCGAACTGGCGGCGCAGGTCAAAGAGCGGTGTTATCAACTGCTGGCTCTGCAACGCAGTGAAGAGTCCCTGCGGCAGAGCCGGGCGCTGGCCGAGCGTTCGTTGCGGCTCGCCCAAGCGCAGGTCGAAGCCGGAGAAGTCAGCCAATTCGACTTGAATCTGACCCGCGCTGCGCTGATTGATGTTGACCTGGAGTTGCTGGCCCTGGAGCGCGAACGCCGGGTTGCCGAGGTGGAGTTGGCCCGGACCCTGGGGCTCACTCGCGAGTCCATCCCATGGACGCTCGAAGATTCCCTGCCTGAGCCTGTGCCCGAGTTGCCGGATGATCTCGGGCTGGTCATGCTGGCTTTACGGCAGCGCCTGGATGCCCAAGCCGCCGCCCGAAAGGTGCAGGCCGCGGAAGATGAAGTAGCGCGGCAATACCTGGCGATTTTTCCCGACGTAACTCTCGGTGTGGATTTTGAACGTCCGGACAACCGCGCGCTGCCGGGGCGGAAGATTCTGGCCGACACGGCCCGCTCCTCGATTGCCGCCGGCCAGTTGACGGCCCCGACGATCCAGTCCCGCGGCGAACGGAACCTCGAAAAACAACAGGTTATCGATGCTCTGCTCGGACCCTCGCTGACGGTCACGCTGCCGGTTTGGGACCAGAACCAGGCCCAGATTGCTAAAGCGCGGTACCGGGCGATTCAGCGGCGCAAAGAGTTTGAAGACCTGCTCGATGACGTCGCGGCGGAGGTCCAGAAGGCCGCGGCGGCGGCACGGAACGCCGAGGCCCTCGTGCGGACCTACGAGCAGCAGGCGTTGCCGCAGGCGCTGGCGACCCTCGAAGGGGCGACGCGAATCTACCAGAGCGGCGAGCAGAGTGTACTGATCCTGATTCAGGCAGAGCAGTCGCTTTTCCGGCGGCGGATCGACCACGTCAGGGCCCTACGCGATTATGCCGTCGCGCTGGCGGAACTGGAGCGGGCCCTCGGCGGCCGACGGCTGGCGACCCCAACGACGCAACCGACCCTGACCCAGCCGGGGCCCGAATAGACCGGCGGCGGGTACGTGTTCAGCCTAGGGTGGCATGGGTCTGCTTATGCTTGGCAGGTTTTGAGTTGCCAGGCATAAGCAGACCCGTGGGGAGCGCCGTTCGAGCACGGGTCCGCCAAAAGGCTCGCTACACGCTCGCCTTTGGCGGACCCATGCCACCCACGCTAAACGCGTACGGCGGGGGAGTACGGCAGGATCCCTGTGGGACCGGCTTTCCAGCCGGTCGGATGACAGGCTGGAAAGCTTCCGTAGGGTGCGTCCTCGGACGCACCGATTCGCGGTTCACGCTGATCGAGAGGTGCGTCCGGGACGCACCCTACGGCTACTGTCCCACGGTTATCCGGATTAGGGTATGAGTCTTCTGAATGTTTGGAGTTGGCGTAAAGACCGGCGGAGGTGGGTGCCGTGGACACGTTGATCAAAACCGACTGGCGGGCATGGCGCGGGCGGCACCCGCGCCTTTTCTACGTGATCGTCACGGCCAAGCGG
>JAZDKM010000413.1:0-4331 GCA_043803085.1 Planctomycetota bacterium | reverse complement strand
CAGGACGGCATACTCCTGGCCCGAACCCTGCAAGAGGGGATTGAGGGTATTGGGGTTGCCCTCCAGCCGGCGAATCAACGTCTGATCGTAATCGAGGTCCGCGGCCTGGGTCGGCAGCGGTCCGCTGAGCTGGGGAGGATTCACCGGTGACTGGGCCGACGTCCCCATAGGGCTACCCAGGACCGCCCACACTAAAAACCAAACCGCGTTTTGTTTGAGCCCGCTCATACAAGAACCTCCTCGCCCTGAGGGCGCAAGTCCTTCGAGATGCCGAACGCTATTCTAGCACCAGCCCGAGAGGGGGTAAACCCGCGGTAGGATGGACGCAGGGCCTGTTCGCTGGTTAGCGGTGGACTCCACCTCTTCCTACTCCGCCTGGAGAGACCGGCCGGGCCAAGCCAGCACTTGTCCGGCGATGTCGAACGCCGCCTGGGGCCGGCCCAGGCGTTGGGCGTTCGCCTTGAGCTGCGCCAAACGCGGGGCATCACGGAGCAGCTCGGTCAGTTTGAAAGGCAACGTGCTCACGTTGTTAATCTTGATGGCTGCGCCGTTCTCCAACAAGAAATCGCTGTTGCGGCTTTCCTGCCCGGGCACGGGGTTGACAATGGCCATGGCGGCGCCACGGGCCATCGCCTCGGAAGTGGTCAGCCCTCCCGGTTTGGAAACCACCACATCCGCCAGCAGCATCAACTCGTCCATCTGATCGGTGAAACCCAATACGGCAGCCCGATGCCGCGCAGGGACGTCACAGGCTTCGAGCTCTCCCTTAAGGGCCTCATTTCGGCCGGCTACCACAACGATCTCGACGGGAACCTCAACCTGCAGGACCGCCTGGTACAACTTCTCCACCGGCCCCACGCCGAACCCACCGGCGAGCTGCAGGAGAATCGGCCGATCGCCCTTGAGCTTCTGGCGTTCCAGGCAGACGTCGCGATCCTTGGGCCGGCTGAAGACGGGATGAATGGGTATGCCGGTGGCGGTGATGTCGGCGGCCGGAACACCCCAACCCTGCAGGTTCAAGGCCCCTTCCTGCGTGGCGGTGAAATAACGCTCACACGGTTGATGGACCCACAACCGATGGGTCTCGAAATCCGTGGTCACGGTGAATTGGGGTATATCCAGTTTGCGTTTTCGTCGCAGCGAGGCAACGATCTCGGCGGATAAGAAATGCGTGTTGACGACGAGGTCCCACGGCTCGCTTTCCAGAAGCTGAATGAAACCTCTGAGGTTCAGCTTCTGGACCAGGACGCGCAGCCGGTCGCTGCGCCGACGCGGCGAGCGCGGACGATCCAACAGGTCGTAGAGATAGCCGAGGAGATGCGGAGCTTTGTTGATCAGGTCCAGATAGGCACGACCGTACAGCCTCCGAAAGGCGGCGTTGGTTAGCGTGAGGACATCAACGTTTTTAACAACGGCGTGGGGGTCCAGCTCGCGCAGCGCCAGCTCCAGGGCCTCCGCCGCGCGCAGGTGCCCCGCGCCGACTGAGGCGGATAAAATCAGCACACGCACGGCAATTTCCTCCGTAGGACCTTGAACGGTTCAACCCGAACCAACCGACCTTTCCCGGTCAATGGTTCTCGGGAACCCCGACCTGTATACCCCCGTCGTCGTGGTCGGCGATGGTCCCCGCCACCCCGGCGGCCAGTTCGTCGAAATCGTCGTCGGAGATGGTACGCAAGTCGAAGCAGATCGCATCCTCGTGCACCCGGGCCACGACGGGCACCTCGGCGCCCCGCAAGCGGCGGACGGCCTCGGAGACCTTGACCTGCTTCGGCCGCCACTGTACGCACACCGACGGAATCTCCGCGGCGGGCAGCGCCCCGCCACCCGCATAGGCCGTTCCCGAACAGACCAGGAACGCCTCACCGGGCACGTGCTTCTCCAGCAGCGTAGACAGGGTCCGGGCCCGCTCCGCCAACGCCTCGGTCTTGACGGCCATCATGGCCAGCACGGGGATGTGCTCTGCGGCCTTCTCCACATCGATGTATTGCCGGAGCGTTGCCTCCAAGGCCAGCAGGGTGAGCTTGCCGGCGCGGTAGGTCCGCATCAGCGGGTGGGCCCGGAGGCGGTCGAGGAGCTCTCTGCGGCCGGCGATGATGCCTGATTGAGGGCCGCCCAGCAGTTTATCACCGGAGAAACAGATGAGGTCGACCCCCGCCGCAATCGACGCCGCGACCACCGGCTCGGCGGGCAACCCGAACGCAGTCACGTCCACCAGGGCTCCGCTGCCCAAGTCGTCGATCGCCATCAGGCCGAACCGCCGGGCCAGCCCTACCAGCTCGTCAATCGGGGTTTCCTCGGTGAACCCTGTGATGCGGTAGTTGCTCGTATGCACGTGCATGACCGCGGCGGTTTGATCGCCGATGGCCGCCTCATAATCGGAAAGCCGGGTGCGGTTGGTCGTGCCGACCTCGCGGAGACGGGCTCCGCTGGCCGACATGATCTCCGGCAGCCGGAACGATCCGCCGATCTCGATCAACTGCCCGCGCGAAACGATCACCTCGCGGTCCCGGGCGAGGGTGTGGAGAATCAGCAGGGTCGCGGCGGCGTTGTTGTTCACCACCAGTCCGGCCTCGGCCCCAGTCACGCGGCGGATCAGTTCCTCCACGTGGTCCTCGCGCTGGCCGCGCTGGCCCGTGTCCAGCTCGAGTTCGAGGTTGCAATAGCCGCCCACCGTTTCCACAAGCGCCTCGATCGCGTCCGTGCACAACGGCGCGCGGCCGAGTCCCGTGTGCAGAATAACGCCGGTGGCGTTGATCACCCGCCGCAAGGAGGGCGTGCTGCGGCGCAGGAACAGGTCTTCGGCAACGTCGAGCAGCGTTTGCCGATCCACGACTACGTCGCCATCCGCTTCGAGGAGGCGCCGGCGGACCGCGGCGAGCGCGTCACGCAGCGCTTCGACCACCAGCGTATGCGACGTCGCTTGGATCCAGTCGCCGACCTCCGGCTCGTTCAAGAGATCAGCTACGGACGGCAGGGCACGCAGCTTGGCTTGTTGTTCCGGGGTCATGGACCTGTCATCTCCACCAATACCCGTGCGTCGCCCGCCCGGCGGGTGAAGCCGACGCGATCGAGGTGTTCGAGAAACGGCACCACGTACTTACGGCTCGAGCCCAGCCGCTCGCGCAGGGCCGACACCGTTACTTCTTCGCCCGCTTCAATCATCTCCCGGATCGTGTCCCGCAGCTTGGCCTCGGCTGACACCGCAAGATGGATGTCAGCGTCGATGCGCACGAGGACGCCCTGGGTCACCGCGATCTTCAGCAGACGCTCGATCCGTTTCACGTCGCACCGCGCCGCGGCCCGCAACTGACTCGGCGTGGGCGGTTGATACGCCGCCCGCTCAAGCTCGTGAAGAATCTCCGCCATGATCCGCTCGTCCTGGGCCGACAAGACTGGGGCAAATTGCGGCAGACAGACGTACTTGCCCAGCACCTTGACGCGGCCGGACGCGACCAGCCGCTCGAACAAGGGCCGCCCGACCCCCTTTACGCTCTTGCGCTCCAGCCATCCGATGAAGCGGTCCGCCGGACAGCCGGGTTCGTCGGGATTGCCCTTGTGGAACCGCTCCAGCCAGCGCCCCGCCCGGGCCAGGAGGTCCTCCACGGTCGCGGCGGAAACGGTCACGGCGCACCCGGGCATCGTCACCAGCCGCCCGGCCCGCTCCAGTTCAAACACCCGGTCGGCGATGCGCTCAACGTGGATGCCGGTGGCAGCGGACAAGGCCAGATGGCTTGGGCGCCGGAAGCCCGCCATGCGCAGCACCTCCTCGATCCGCCGGAGTTCGTCGCCGGATTGCAGCACCTCCAGCCCTGCGGCGTTGGCCAGAAACACGCGCCGCACGCGCCGCGACCCGGACCGGAGCACCGTGCCTCCGCCAATGGTCCGTGAGGCATTCTCGTGCCGCAGAATGAAAGGCTGCCCAAACTCGACCACGACCGGTGCGGAGAGCCGAAGCTGGGCCGGCGCTTCCGTGCCCGGCCGCCCGAACGTGTCGCCATAGGGCACGATCCGTCCGAGTACTTCGGTGGTCCCGACTGCGAAGCGCACCCGGGCCAGGGGCTCGATCTCGCGCCCCAGCAAGCCGACGAACCGCGCCCGCACATCCACGATCTGGGCCGGTACCAGGTAGCCCGGCGTGGCCAATTCGCCGCCGGGGACGATCCCCGCGCGGTCCGCGCCGATCAGGTTCAGCGCTGCGCGCTGCCCGGCTTGAACTGCGGACGCTTCGTGACCGTGAGTCTGCACGTCCCGCACTCGAACCGGAATGCCCTTCGGCAGCAACTCGAGCGTATCCTCCGGCGACACCGTCCCCTGCAGCACCGACCCGG
>JAZDKM010000412.1:0-35077 GCA_043803085.1 Planctomycetota bacterium | reverse complement strand
GACGCCGCCCAGCGCGATGACGGCCCAGTTCTCGAACTCGAACGGCGCGTCATTGAAGGTTTCCCTTGCCCAGATTGCACTTCGAGCACAGCGTCTGGAGATTCTCCAGCTCCGTCTCCCCGCCTTTGGACCAGGGAACGACGTGATCGATGTCGAGCTCGACGTCAGGCCAGCCTTTCCCACACGCCCGGCACTTGAAGCTGTCTCTTTGCAGAACACGCCATTTCAACCGAAGATCAGGATCGCGCCTGGTTCGCCGCCGGCGAACCAGGCGGCTCGGTTGGCACGAAGGGAGATCGTCGGTCGGTCCTGCTTCGTTGACATAGTCCAGGAACGCCTCGAGAGCCTTGTTCCAAGACCGGAAGCGGTTCACATAGGGGCGCTCGCTGAACTCAGAATGAGGCTTGACCATGTCGCGCCTGCCAGGTTGCCGGCGAAGCTGTACCCAGACGCGTTCCAGGTTCTCGAATAGCCTCACGTCCGGCGTGTCAGTCACATTGTTAAGCGGTAGGCCGGCCTTCCTTAACGCGTTGTTCCATGAACCAAATCTCTCCGACAGCGCCGTGTGCGAGTACCTGCCATGTGTTTGGTACAGGCGCGCGCTGGTTCTGCCATGCCCGAATTCCTCCGCGACGCGACGTAGATCGGCCAAGAACTTGTCATCGGGTACATTCAGCTCCCGCAACCGCAGGTGGAAGTCCTGTCTCCGAGCTAGCCGCTTGTCCTCGATACCGCTCATCTGTGAATGGCACCTGCGTGAGGGACCGGCGCGTGACGGCGGGGTCGCTTGAGCCCCGGTGCGCCATTCGCCGATAGCTTGCATACGTGGGAGAATAGCGCGGTTCTCTTGAGGGTGCGGGCCAGCTCGACGCAGCGCGGGCGCATGTAGTCGATGTAGGCCGCCGTCGAGGCGTGGCGGTCCTCGAAGGCGCGCTTCTCCTTGGTCTCGCCCCAGAACACCTCGTAGTTGCGGTTGCTGTTGAACGGCGGGTCGATGTAGATCAGGTCCACACAGTGCTCGGGCAGCTTGCGAAGCTGGTCGAGGCAGTAGCCGCAGTAGATGATGCGCGTATCGACCAGAGCGGACGGACGGCCCGCCGGGGGGCCGGCGGGCGGGGCGGCCGTTGGCTGGGATGCTTTGCGCGGCATGTCCGGTGCATACCGCACGTGCGCCCACACGTCAACGGCGTAGCACGGCGCGCGTCTTTTCTGAACCGTAGGCGTCAGAGAGCGGCGCGCGCGCATGCTATCGATTCCGCTCCCTGACGGTCGCGGTTCGGATCGGGTTTTTGGCAGGCCAACGGGCTGCCCCACGCGGCTACTGACACTCCAAGGTTCGCTCAATGGGGAATATCCGGTAAAATGAAATCACCGTGCAGCCGGAAACATCAGCGCCGGATCACACCTTTGGTCTGTCCCTACGGATAGCGGTCTCGGTCGCTGCGCCCGACGCGGAACTTCAAGCTTATGCGCAGGCGCTGGCCGCGGAACTGAGCCTGACTCTGGCCGCCCGAGACGCGGAGGGTTTCGACCTGCTTCTGGTCGTCGCCGAACACGGGCTGGAGCTGCGGCAAGCCGGCGGGACCATGACCGGGCCCTTGCGAGTGAAGTTTCCCAGCAAGTCCGGCGCGCATCCCAAGGCGTCCCTCTCACGCCGCCAGCCGATCGCCCTGGCCGTCGGGCTCAAACGCCACCGACCGACTGTGGTGGACGCGACCGCCGGGCTGGGGCAGGACGCATGGCTGCTGGCGTGTCTGGGCTGCACCGTCACCTTGGTGGAGCGCTCGCCGGTTCTCGGTGCTATGTTGCGTGACGCCCTGGAGCGGGCCGCGGCAGACCGCGTGCTCGGGGTGGTCATTCGTGACCGGATCAAGCTGATCGTCGGCGATGCCCGGGAGGTGCTGACCCGTTTGCCCGTCGGTGAAGCGCCGGAAGTGGTGTATCTCGATCCCATGTTTCCCCCACGGAAGAAGGCGGCCCTGCCCAAGAAGGAGATGCGCATCCTGCGGCGGCTGGTGGGCGATGACCCCGACGCCGGCGAGCTGTTGGAGGTAGCCAGGCGGGTGGCACGCGGCCGGGTGGTGGTCAAGCGGACGCTCCGCACGCCGCCGCTGGCGCCTGGCGTTGCGCTGAGCTACAAGGGCAAGATCGCGCGGTACGACGTGTACCTTGCGCGGGGCAGCGGGTTCCCACACGATGTAGTTGCGGATAAGCATCATCAAGGTATGCTTGACCAAAACTCTGCCATGAGCAGAATGGCGGCGACCGAACGCGACTTGTGACAGGAGCCGATCATGGTCCGGACCCCAAGAGGCAAAAGCCCCTTCTACCCGGGGCAACCCGTGCCCGTCGAGTTGTTCGTGGGGCGCTCCACACAGATCGACCATATTTTGCGGCGCGGGGTCGGCCAAGTCGCGGAGGGCAAACCCGTCGCGATGTACGTTCAAGGCGAATATGGGATCGGGAAAAGCTCGATCGCGGGTTACGTACAGTTCGTGGCGGAACGCGAGCACGGTCTCCACAGCATCTACGCCACTCTCGGCGCGGCCGAAACTCTGGACGACGTGGGGGCTGCGGTCCTTAAAGCGACGTTGAATTCCGGTACCTTTGAGCCTAGGCGCATCGAAGCGGTTCGCGGCTGGCTGGCGAAGTACATTGGCGAGCAGTCGCTGTTTGGGGTGACGGTCCATGCGGAAGTCTTGAAGAAAGATGCACCGACCATCGCCTCGGGGATGCTTCCTTTCCTCACCGAGGTGCTGGCCCGCGTGAAAGCGATGGGGGTCAAAGGTGTTTTCCTCGTCCTGGATGAAATCAATGGCATCACGGGGAATCCCAAGTTCGCCCATTTCATCAAGGATTTGATTGACACCAATGCAATGTCCCGATCTCCGCTGCCGCTGTTGCTCAGGCTCTGCGGTGTGGAGGAGCGTCGGCGTGAGATGATTCGCCACCATCAGCCCATCGATCGCATCTTTGACGTCGTCGATATCGGCGCGTTGTCGCGGCCGGAAATGACGGACTTCTTTCACAAAGCCTTTGAGAGCGTTTCGATTCAGGTCGAGCCGGAAGCGATGAAGTCCATGACCAAGTACTCCGCAGGGTTCCCCAAGATCATGCATCTGGTCGGGGATGCCGCCTTCTGGATAGACCAGGACGGCATCATTCCCGAAGACGAAGCCTTGCGGGCGGTGCTCACAGCTGCCGATGAGATCGGAAAGAAGTATGTCGACCAGCAAGTGTACCGAGCACTCCGGAGCAAAGACTACCACTCCATCCTCGGTAAGATCGCCAAGACCGGTTTGGAAATGAGCTTTCACCGCGCGGAGGTGGCTAAGGGGCTTACGGAGGCGGAGCGCAAGAAGTTCGGGAATTTCCTCAAGAAGATGAAAGACCTCAAGGTTCTTCGATCAGGTCAAGTGCGGGGCGAGTATGTTTTCATCGTCAGAATGGTGCGCGTCTATATTTGGCTGCAGAGTCTCCAAAAGGAAAGGGACGGCGAGTGACGGTGCCCTCAGGGCATCTGATCCGTTCGGTTAGAGGGAAGGTTCTTTGCTGAAGCCGTACGTCCAACTGGCCCGACCTCATCAGTGGGTCAAGAATGCCGCGGTGTTTATCGGCCCGCTGTTTGCGCTCAAACTCGGCGACGTGCATGCGCTGAGGAGCGCCCTCACGGCCTTTATCGCGTTCTGTCTGGTGTCCAGCGCCGGCTATGCGCTCAACGATATCATCGACCGGAAAGTGGACGCGTTGCATCCGCACAAGCGGCGTCGCCCCTTGGCCTCCGGTGCCGTCTCCGTGGGTTCGGCGTTGGCCTTCGCAGCGCTGCTGCTGGCGGCCGGCGTGGGGTTGGTCGGCTGGCGCTTGCCGCCGTTGGCCGGCGCCATGGTCCTGGCGTACTTTGTGCTCATTCTGGCCTACTCGATCGCCCTCAAACGTCGGCCGATCCTCGACGTGATCATTCTCGCGATCGGATTCGTGCTGCGCGCCGTGGCTGGGGCGGAGGCCGTCGAGGTCGTCGTCTCGCCCTGGCTGATCGTATGTACGTTCACCCTGTGTATGTTCCTGGGCTTCGGCAAGCGGCGTTGCGAGTTGGCCGCCTTCGAGAGCCCCCAGGAGGCCGCAACCCACCGGCTGACCCTGCTGCGTTACACGCCCGAGCTGTTGAATCATCTGATCAGCGTGTCGGCGGGTATCGCCATCATCACTTTTTTGTTGTATACCATGGACCGGACGCCCGGGTATCAGCCTCCGTTTCGCAAGGATTATCTCCTGTACACCTTGCCGCTGGTCGCGTACGGGCTCTTTCGCTATGCGATGCTGATTGAGTTTGGCCATCGAGCCGGCCCTACGGAGCTGATTATCCAGGATGTTCCCCTCCTGCTGACCATCGGGTTGTGGGGTGTGATTGTGGTAGCAATCGTGCTCAAAACCGCCGGCGGCTGACCAAGTCATTTATGCACTCGAAAGTAGCCATCCTGCGCACGCGACCGGCGACCGTCTTGGAAGATTACCACCGCCTGATGAACCTGGCGGGGTATCAGGAGGTCATCGACCGCACGGTGGACACGGCGCTGAAGGTGAACATCTCGTGGCACCATTTCTACCCGGCGTGTTCCACGCCTCCCTGGCAGTTGGACGGGGTCATCCGGGCCCTGCTCCAGGACGGGTACGCCAAGGACCGGCTGCACGCCTGCCACAACCGCACGGTGGTGGTCAGTGCCCGCAAGGGTGAGCGCGAGAACAAGCACCTGCCGGTGGTGCAGCACCACGGGATCCGCAACATCCATCTGTACGACGGCGAGCCGTGGATCAACGTCCGCGACGCCATCGGGGACTTGGCCTCCAAGCTGCTGGTGCTTAACCGCGTCTACCCCAGGGGGTTCAGTATCCCGCGGCGCTTTCTGGGCGAAAACATCATCCACCTGCCGACGGTCAAGACGCACATCTTCACCACCATGACCGGAGCGATGAAGAACGCCTTCGGCGGCCTGCTCAACGAAAGGCGCCATTGGACGCACCCCGTCATCCACGAGACGCTCGTGGACCTGCTCATGATCCAGAAGCGGATCCACAAGGGGATTTTCGCGGTCATGGACGGCACGTTCGCCGGCGACGGGCCCGGCCCGCGGTGCATGGTGCCGTACGTCAAAAACGTCCTGTTGGCCTCCGCCGACCAGGTGGCCATCGACGCCGTCTCCGCCAGGCTGATGGGCTTCGATCCGTTGAAGATCAAATTCATTAGCCTGGCCCACGACTTGGGGTTGGGCGTGGGCGATCCCAGGAAGATCGAGATCGTCGGCGACACCGACGCGGCCCAGGAGAACTGGAAGTTCGTGGGTCCGTACGAACGCATGACCTTCGCCGGCCGCATGCAGCACCGGATTTACTGGGGCAATCTCAAACGGTATGTGGAGTGGTCGCTCAAAACCTGGCTGGCGCCCTGGTCCTACGTGGCCAGCGTCCTCTACCACGATGCGTTCTGGCTGCCCGTCATCGGGCGTAAGCGCGTCGAGGAGGCGCTCCGCAGTGAGTGGGGTCGGTTGTTCGCCAACTGGGAAACCTTGTCCCCCACAGAACAGGGCTGGGCGGACCTCGGCCCTACTCCGGTTGAGCCGAAAAGCGAAGCAGGATGAACCGCCCGATCAACCTGACCTACCGACCGGCTGGAAAGCCTGTCCCACAGATTTCTGCCACAGGCTGCCCGTTGCCAAGACGCTGAGCCCCGGAGCGGGGGCGGACGTGGATTTCAGGCCGGCACCGGAGCTTGCGACCGGCGGCATGCGCGATAATTATTTATCTATCAAGTGGTTATGGCGCAACTCACCGAACTGAAGCGCGCCGCCTTGCGTCGCAGGTCCGCGCCCGGGAGGACTACTGGAATAGGTTCTGGGACCAATCCCACCCCGCCGAACAGAAATAATAAAAATGTGGGTTTACGCGCGGGAATTCCGAGGTATACTTCTGTCGGTTGGTGCGTCGAACGAGGCGCATACGTGAGGTTGTTTGGACGTAGTTTGTTCAAGTCCGGATCGCATCGCCTGGATCGTGCTCCTACCGCATGGGCCGGAAAGGTCGGCCACTTTCACACACGACCCTGAAAGAGAAACAATGGGTCGAGCTTGCCATCGACAGGAGAATATTGACGATGGGCAAAAAGTTGTATGTTGGGAACATGGGCTACGATGTCAGCAGTTCTGATTTGGAGCAGTTGCTCGCGGAGCACGGCACCGTTCTGAGCGCGGAAGTCATCAGTGACCGGATGACCGGCCGCAGCAAAGGGTTCGGTTTCGTCGAAATGAGCACTGACGAGGAGGCCCAGGCGGCAATTGCAGCCTTGAACGGCCACGAGTTTCAGGGTCGGGCCCTCACCGTGAACGAGGCCAAACCCCGCGAACCGCGGAGCGGCGGCGGCGGCGGCGGCGGTGGTGGGCGCGGCGGATACGGTGGAGGCGGTGGAGGCGGTGGCAGCGGCGGTGGTGGGGGTGGCCGCGGCGGCCGCAGAGACCGCTACTAAACCAACCCGTTCCTTTGATGACCGGAAAGGCCACCCACGGTGGCCTTTCTTTTGCGCGGCCCTTGAAAAAACTCCTGATCGGCGAATGATGGGGCGGACTCAAGGCCGGGCGCGTAACCGGTCGATGCTTCACGTGCCGGGCACGGCACGCGGGCACAGCGGGTGACCGTGGACGACGATTCCGTAGGGGCAAAAACATGATCCGCAGATTCGCGAGAGTCGCTTGGCTCGCCGGGCTCCTGGGCCTGGCGGCGAGTTGTAAGGTGGACAACTTGCTGAATCAGACCGCGACGTTCGGCGGCGAGACCGCGGGGCAACGCATTCAGCTCAGCGTCGTGTTCATCAATAACACGCCGTACCGGGCGATCTTTACCGTCGGTACCTACGATGACCTAGACCAGAAGACCGAACCACGGATTGTGCAGTTCGGCAACGACCCCAACGGCCCGACCCTGGAGGCCGACACCACGAGTGCCCCCTTCGGTCCCCCGTGCGGCAGGGTATTCGCCGTGGGCACCGCCGAACTCCTCGGCTTCATCGAAGACAACCTCTCTGCGGATGGCGTGGATCAAGACGCGATGATTGAGGGGGTCTTTTTCTCCGACGCCGAACTCGGCAGCGAGGAGGGTGTGCAACCCACCGCGGGTGTGGCTCCGCCCCTGGAAAGGCGGCTGGGCGTGGATTTCGCGTGCACCAGCATTCTGATCGTCCGCCTCGAACCCGACGACGTCGGCCCCAACCCCTTCCGCATCGCCTTCGAAGTGATCCCCGCCGGCGACACCCGTGGCCCGGCTTCACAGTAGCGGATCAGTCAACGCGCACGAAGAGACGGCCTCCCTTCCTGAAGGTCGGATAGGTTTCGATCCGCGCGTCGGCGGGCTCAAGGCCCTTTCCAGAGGCAACGTCGAAACGCCAAGCGTGCATCGGGCAGGTGATCTCGGTGCCGCACAGCGACCCGCTGACCAGCGGACCGTCGGCGTGCGGGCAGCGCGCCGCCGTGGCGTAGAATCGGCCGGCCACGTGCCAGATCGCCACGGCCTCGCCGCGCACGAGGAACACCCGGCCGCTTTCGGGCGGAACGTCTTCGCAGGAACACACCTCGACCGCATTCGACACGCCGGCACGTCCCCTCGGAGACTATTGGCTGAGTCTCGCCATCACCAGAAAGGCGAGAAACTGGTCCATGTCCATGGGCCCACTTCTCCGCCGGAGGGGTTCGCCGTTCGGGGCGAGGACGACGAATCCCGGAACCTGTCGCAAGCCCAACTGCTCGCCGCGCTTCCGCGCGAAGGTGGCATCGAGCCGGACCGGGATCATCTCCCGCACTTGGGCCAGAACCTCGTCGGAGCGAAAGACGGTACGCTCCATTTGGTCGCAGTCCCGATTGAAGGGTCGCCAATAGTAGACCAGAACCAGCCGGTCCTCTTGGACGGCCGTCTTCAAGGCCCCATCGAGGCTGAGGCGCCACGGCACTCGGCTGCACCCTCCGCCCATAGCGAGTGCACCGGTGAACACCCAAAGGGCTGTGCGGCGTGCGCTAGTCATGCTAGAGATCCAGCGTTTGTGAGATCACCGGGCGTCCCGAGACCATATCCACGGCGACCCCTCCGGCGTCAGGATCGTGCGGGAACGCCAGCCGCAGACCGCGCTCGACGCTTATTTGCAGGACGCGCTGCTTCTCCTCCAGCGTCGTGAGCGGATAGAGGTCGTACGCCATCACCCAGACCGGCGGCAGGTGCTGTACCGTCGGGATCATGTCACCCACAAACAGCAGCGGGTGCTCGTCGTCTTCAAACCACGGCAGCATTTGGTACGGGGTGTGGCCGTGGCTCAGCAGCCAGCGCACTCCCGCAAAGGGCGGGTCGGGGTGGTCGCCGGTCACGCCGTGCAAGAGGCCGTCCCGATCCAGCATCTCTACGTCGTGAGGGATAAACGAAGTCCGGTCGCGCAAGGTCGGGTTTCGGGCGTGGGCCAGGTGTTTGGCGTGAACCCAGTGTCGGGCCTGCGGGAAGCGCACGCCGATTTCGCCGCCGGGTCGATCTTTCCAGAACGTCATTCCGCCGGCATGGTCGAAGTGCAGATGGGGGATGATCACGTCGGTCACGTCCGCCTCATTCAGTCCGAGCGGGTGGAGGGCCCGCGCTAGAGCGTTGGGATCATGGGTGATAGCATAGCGGGCTGCTTCCTCGGGCGCCCACTTGCTCCCGGCCCCGGTATCGACGAGCACCACGCGCCGGGCTTCCTCATCGACCGCCACCAGGGTGCGCAAGGCGAGCAGGATGCGGTTCAGTTCGTCCGGGGCCGCCTTCTTCTGCCACAGGGTCTTGGGCACGACCCCAAACATCGCCCCGCCGTCGAGCCGCGCGTGGCCGTTGATCACCGAGAGAATCTGGAACCGTCCGACACGAATCATGACCGCGAGTTTTATGCCCCTGGCGTCGGGCTGTAAAGGCGGCCGAAAGACGGGACATCTCCGATGCTGTTTGGCGCGCCGGGCGGCTCAGGTTTTTTACACCTGGGGAAATGCCCGGCCGGATGGCCCAAATCTTCGGGCTGTAAAAGGGGACATTCTACTTCTTGACTGCTGTTTGAACGTCTGCCCGCACCCTATGCTCGCCGCGAGCCCGCTGGGTCTCGCCGAAAGAGGACAAGAAGTAGAGTGTCCCCTTTTCCTTCGAACACCTTACAGTCGCCATGATACGCGGGCGCCGGACGCCTCTGAAGCACGATCCTTCACAAACCACCACTTCTGCGCCGGCTTGCCTTCCTTAACGGGATTCTCCTGGACGTACTGGATCGCCCGACGCACATCTTCGGGGGTGTCGAGAAACACCTTCCACAATCCGCGTCCCCATATGCTGGGTGTGGCCCCGTCCGGTTTGGGGTAGCCCGCGAACGGATGCAGGCCTTCGGCCAGCAACTGCCTCGAGGCCGCTCCGCGCAGAAGATTGACCGCTTGCTCCACGACGTAGCGGTGCCGTCCAATCACGAGGTGTACGTGTTCCGGCAGTATGGAACATGCCCAGATGTCCAACCCGGAGCGTTCCACAAATCGCCCGAATCCCCGTCCGATCGCCCGGGCCTGGAGACCGTTCAAGCGCACCGGGGGATAGCACAGGCACTGTTTAGCGGCTCGCCGCAGGCGAGCGTTATGCTCATCATGTGCCACCGATCGACGCTCCTCGGTCTTCGTCGCCGGTCCCGCGAAGCGATACAGCCCCCACGAGCGAACGAAGTCCGACCACGACCCGCGTGGGTCGTTGGGCAACCAGAACCCGTACATCCCCAGGATAACGTGGTATCCGAGGACCACGTGGTGCTTTCTCCGTCTGACGCTCCCGAACGCCGTGCCGGAGGCACGCGCTCGCTTGATACTTATCACCGATCTACGCCGCGCGTTTGCCTTCGGCAAACCGCTAAACACCGCGGAACGCGCGTTTGCCTTCGGCAAACCGCTAAACACCGCGGAACGCGCGTTTGCCTTCGGCAAACCGCTAAACACCGCGGAACACGCGTTTGCCTTCGGCAAACCGCTAAACACACGCTACTGCCTCAATTCCAGACCGCACGCTCGCAAGTGCCCTTCAAAGGCGGCGCGGAAAACGTTCAAGTCTTCGTCCACCAGCGTGCGTTCGGAGTGGCCGATACGCGTGCGGAAGGTCAGGCTCCGTCTGTCGGCGGGGACCGACGGACCCTCGTAGCTGCCCACGTAGGTCACGCTGACCAGCAGCGGATGGTCGAACTGCGCGACGGCGTGGGCCACCTTGACGTAATCGCGGTCCGCCGCGGTCAACGCGGAGAAATCCAGATCGATCTGCGGGTGCAGGGGAATGGGGCGAAGTCTCTCGGCCTCCGGCCGCGCGGCGGCGATCGAATCCAGCCGCAATTCGGCCCAGGCGACCGACCAGGCCCGGAGGTGCTCGTCGATCCGGGTGCGCAGCGTCAGCGGCAGCACGCTCACCGTGCCGAGCCGTTGGCCCTTGAGCAGTACGGCGGCCGACTGGTGTTCGTGCTCCCACGGGAGGCGCTCACGCCCTTCAGGCCGAACGTATGCCGGCGAGACGCCCAGCACCTGCATAACCCAAAGCTCGATGGCCCCCTTCATCTTCAGCAGCAGTTCATGCTCCACACCTTTTTGTCGATGGGCCCAGATCAGGCCGAGGTGCCGGTATTCCTCCGCGACCTCCGCTCCCGGTGGGTACACGCTGCCCACCTCGATCAGGCGGAACGCGTCGAGGTGATGACGGTTGAGGTCAAGAGCTTGCAGCAGCCCCGGCATCAAATAATGACGCAGACGATGTTCGTGGTCGGTGATCGGGTTACGGATTTCAATGCCCGCCGGCGGCTCGAACCCCAGCTTGGCCAACCAGGTGTCATCGTACCACAGGTACCGATGAATCTCGGTGAAGCCCAGGCCGTTGCAGAACGCGCGCAGGGTATTCTGCTCGAGTTCATGCTGGGCGTTGGGCTCGAAGCAGCGGACGGTCGCCTGGGGCAAGCGTGGCGTGATGTTGTCGTAGCCGACGTAGCGGGCGATCTCCTCGATGACGTCCGCCTCGATCGAAATATCTTTGGTGGCGCGATACGAGGGCACTTGGACGAGCAGCTTGACGTCCCGGTCGGTCACGCCGAAGCCGAGCGCGGTAAGGATCCGCTTGATCTCGTCGTTGGAAATCGGGTGCCCCATGAAACGGCCCACGAACGTGGGGTCAACTTCCACTTGCAAGGCGGGCGCCGGCTTGGGATAGCCGTCGGACAGCCGGGACTCGAGGACCAGGTCCGGGAACTCCGCCCGGGCCAAGTAGATGAAACGCTGGATTGCCAGCACGGTGTTCGCCGGGTCCAGCGACTTCTCGAACCGGGTGCTGGCGTCGGTGCGCAGCCCCAGGCCCACCGCGCAGCGCCGGATCACCGCCGGGTCGAAGTTGGCCGATTCCAGCAACAGCGATTTCGTGTGCGCCGAGACCTCGCTGGCGAGCCCGCCCATGATCCCGGCCAGCGCCACCGGTCGGCGCCGGCACATGATCATCAGGGCCCGCTCGGGCAGCTTGCGCTCGTACCCGTCCAGCGTGGTGAAGGTGGAACCCGGTTGAGCAAACCCGACCTCGATCCGCTCGAGCTTGTCGCCGTCGAAGGCGTGCATCGGCTGGCCCAGTTCCAGCATGAGGTAGTTGGTCAGGTCTACCAGGCAGTCGATCGGGCGCAGGCCCACGTGACCCAGGCGCAACTGCATCCACAACGGGGCCGGTTGCGCTCCGACTCCCGCCACGCGCAGGCCGGTGTACCGCGGACACGCCTGCGGGTCGTCGATCTCGATGGGGATTTCGGGCAGGTCCCGGTCGCCTAGCGACTCCAGGCCGACCACCGGATAGGGCTTCAGCGGCAGGCGATACATCGCCGCCAGCTCGCGGGCGATGCCGTAATGACCCCACAGGTCCGGGCGGTGGGTGATGGACTTGTTGTCGATCTGGAGGACCCAATCGTCCAGCAGGTCCGGATCGACGGGCGCTCCGGGCGGTGTGCGCGGCGGTAGGAAGACCGCCTGCTCCGCGGCCAGGGCGATGCCCGCCATTTCTCCGGACACGATCATGCCCCTGCTGGGGAGGCCGGCCACGCGTGCCTCCCCGATGTCACCAACGGACCTGACGTGCCCGCCGACGGAGACGTAGAGCACCACGTCGCCGACCGCCAGGTCCGGTGCCGCGGAGACGGTCTCGACGGTTTTGCCCTCTCCAACATCGAGGACCAAGTGATGGAGGTTGCGCGTGTTCGGGACGGCTTTGACGGAGGCGACCTTGGCCGCCATCCAGCACCGCGCGGCGGTCTCGACGTGCTCAATCCCCTCGACTTCCGCGCAGGTCATGGTGAAGCGTTCCGCAAGGGCCTCGGGATCTAGGTCGTGCGGGAGATCGACGAAGTCGCGGATCCAGTTCAGCGAGATCAGCATGGTCGGTCTCCGCCGTTGGCCGTGAGCTTCGGGCCGGTCAGCCGCGACGGATGGACCAGCGCCCGCAGGTCGCCCGAGTTCATCACCCGAATGTCGTTGATCCCGTACTTCATCATGGCCAGGCGGGTCAGGCCGAGCCCGAACGCGAACCCGGTGTACTCGTGCGGGTCGATCCCGCCGTAGCGCAGCACGTTGGGATGCACCATGCCGCAGGGCAGGATCTCGATCCAGCCGGATTGCTTGCAAGTCGGGCAGCCGGCGCCGCCGCAGATCAGACAGCTCATGTCCAACTCGAAACCCGGCTCCACGAATGGGAAGTAGCCCGGCCGCAAGCGGATTTTGACCTCGCGCTGAAATACCTCACGCAACAACAGGCGCATCACCGCGATTAAGTTGGCGATGGAGATGTCCTTGTCGATCATCAGCCCCTCACACTGGTGGAAGGTGTTTTCGTGCGAGGCATCGATGGTTTCGTATCGGTAGCAGCGGCCCGGCACGATGCAGCGGATCGGCGGGCCGAACTTCTCCATCGTCCGCACCTGCACCGGCGAGGTGTGCGTCCGCAGCAACCGCCCATGGGCCAGCCAGAAGGTGTCCTGCATGTCCCGGGCCGGGTGCGTCGCGGGAATGTTGAGGGCCTCGAAGTTATAGTATTCGGTCTCCATGTCCGGCCCGGCCTCGACAGTGAAGCCCAACCGCTCGAAGACGCGCTCGATTTCCCACTGCACGGCGGTGACCGGATGGACGCTGCCGGGCAGGTCACGGACGCCGGGCAGCGTGGGATCGTAGGCCCGGGCCCTGGCCGCCTCGGCGGCGCTTTCCTGCTCTTGGATGCGCTCGGCCCGCTCGTCGAAGAGTCGCGTGACCGTCCGGTGGGCCGCGTTCAGGATCTGGCCGACCTGGCCCCGCAGCTCCGGCGCGTATTCGCGGATGGTGCCCATGAAGCCGCCCAAGGTCCCCTTCTTCCCGAGGACCTTCGCCCGGAGCTGCCGCAGGGCCTCCAGCGAGACGACTTGGGCGAGGGACGCACGCGCCTCTGTTTCGATGTCGGCCAATTGCTGTTTCAGTGTCTCAAGGTCCACGGCAAAACGTTCCCTCATCGGTGACGGTGGATCGACAAAGTGCAGTAGCTTAGACGCGCGGGGGGCGGAATTCAAGAACGACGGCGGCCTCTATCGGGCCATTTCTCTTCCTTATCGGTCTCGCGATTGTGCTCGGGGCGATCGGCGGGTTCGACGCCCAGAACGCGATCGATCGACACAGGGACGAGTTGATTGCTAGGATTGAGAAACGATTACGACATCTGGGGCTCATCACATCCACCTGAAGTGTCACGGACCCGAAATGAACTCACGTCCTCCCGCAACCTGGACTGCTGCGCTTGTTCTGCTACGATGCCGGTGTCACCTGCGGATCAGGCGCAGCTCGTCACCGGGAGCGGACCATGCCGGGATCGTTCAAGTACGACGTCTTCCTGAGCCACAACTCCAAGGACAAGCCGCCGGTGCGCGAATTGAAGCGCCTGCTATCCGCCAATGGCGTGGCCACCTGGCTGGACGAAGACGAGCTTCAGCCCGGCATTCCCTGGCAGCGATTGCTCGAAGCAAGCATCAAGAACTCTCGGAGTGTCGCGGTGCTGGTGGGCAACGACGGCCTCGGACCTTGGGAAGACGAAGAAATGCAGGCCGCCCTGCACCTCGCGGTCAAGGACACGCGGCCCGTGATTCCGGTTCTTCTCCCCAACGCACCCACGCAGCCGGATTTGCCGCTGTTTCTCGGCAACCGCACCTGGGTTGACTTGCGTGCGGGTTTCACTGCGGAAGGGTTGGCCAAACTCATCTGGGGCATCACCGGCAAAAAGCCGGAGCGAATCGACTCATCCTCTGCGTCTCATGTACGACCGCTTGGTGAAGTCGTCGTTGCGCCCACGCGCCTCCGCCACGGTGCCGACCGCCTCTTTGGGCGCGAGAAGGAACTCGCCGCCCTGGACGAAGCCTGGAACAACTCGGCCAAGCACGTCCTGACCCTCGTGGCCTGGGGCGGCGTCGGGAAGACGTCGCTGGTGGTCGAGTGGATGGCGCGGCAGTCTGCGGTGGGCTGGCCCGGGTTTGAGCGCGTCTTCGACTGGTCCTTCTACAGCCAGGGCACCCGCGAGCAGGGCGCCGCCTCGGCCGACATCTTTATCGCCGACGCGCTGAAGTTCTTCGGCGATGAAGCGCTGGCGAGCAGCCCCGCCTCCCCGTGGGACAAGGGCGCGCGCCTGGCCCAACTTGTCGGCCAGCGGCGCACGCTGCTGGTGCTCGACGGCCTGGAGCCGCTACAACATCCGCCCGGCCCGCTGGCCGGCAAGCTCAAGGACCCGGCACTGGAAACATTGCTCAACGGGCTTGCCCGCCAGAACCCCGGTCTGTGCCTGGTGACCACGCGCGAGCGCGTGACCGACCTGGCCCCCTTCCGCGACACCACCGCGCCGGAGTGGGACCTGGAGCACCTGAGCGAGGAGGCCGGCGCGGCGGTGCTGCACCAAGCCGGGGCCCAACGAGCGGGCGCCGTCCCGATCCAGGCGGACGACCCGGAACTGCGCGCCGCCAGCCGCGAAGTCAACGGACACGCCCTGACGCTGCGGCTCCTCGGCGGCTACTTGGCGCTCACGGCCGACGGCGACATCCGCCAACGTGCTTCGGGCAGGCTGGCGGAAGCCGACCGCGAGTACAAGACCAACCCGGCCGACGCCGACAAGCCTTACGGTCACGCCTTTAAGGTCGTGGGGGCTTACGAGAAGTGGCTCGCCGCAGGCGGGGAGGATGGACGGCGCCAACTGGCCGTTCTGCGGCTGCTGGGCCTGTTCGACCGCCCGGCCAAGGGCGACTGCCTGGCGGCGTTGCGGAAGGCGCCCGCCATCGCGGGCCTCACCGAAGCGCTGGTGGGCCTGAGCGAAGCCCAATGGAAAACCGCGCTGAAGCGCCTCGCCGACTGCGGTCTGGTCTTGGCGCCGGAGAAAAAGGGGTCAGGAGCTTTTGTGCGCAGCACCCTACGGGCCGTTCCGGCAAAAGGCTCCTGACCCCTTTTTCGGAGATCGACGCGCACCCGCTCATCCGCGAGTACTTCGCTAAGCAGCTCCGCGAGAAGAAGCCCGAAGCTTGGCGCTCCGCCCATCGCCGGCTCTACGAGCATCTGACGAGCAGCACGAAGGATAAACCGGAGCCCACGCTCGACGACCTGCAACCGCTCTACCAAGCCGTGGTCCACGGCTGCCAGGCGGGGCTGCACCAGGAGGCGTGCGACGAGGTGTACGTCGAGCGCATCCTGCGCGGACGGGAATTCTACAGCACGAGCAAGCTCGGTGCTTTTGGTGCCGAGCTTGGCGCCGTCGCGTGCTTCTTCGGGCAGCCGTGGAGTCGGGTCTCGCCCGCGCTCTCGGAAGGCAACCAAGCCTGGCTGCTGAACGAAGCCGCTTTCTGCCTTCGCGCGTTGGGCCGGCTGACAGAGGCCCTCGAGCCGATGCGGGCTGCTCTCAAGATGGGCATCGCGCAGGGGAACTGGGAAGCTGCCGCCGCACGCGCCAGCAATCTGAGCGAACTGGACCTGACCTTGGGCCGGGTGCCCGACGCGCTGCGTGATGCGGAGCAGTCCGTGACCTACGCCGACCAAAGCGGCGACGCGTTTCTACGATTGGTGAATCGCTCGCGACTGGCCGACGCCCTGCACCAGGCGGGCCGCCGCGCAGACGCGCTGGCGCGCTTCCGCGAGGCCGAGGAAATGCAGGCGAAGCGCCAGCCCGAGTACCCGCTGCTCTACTCGTTGCAGGGCTTCCAGTACTGCGACCTGCTCCTCGCTGAGGCCGAGCGCGCCGCGGGGCGGTGTGGTGCAGGCGTCCGGCCTGTGTCGGATCATGGGCAAGATGCCCGTGCCACACTCATTACCGTCTGCCGCGAAGTCGAGCGGCGGGTGACGCAGACGCTTAAGTGGGTCACTACACAGGGCTGGCTCCTCGACATCGCCCTCGACCACCTCACGCTGGGTCGCGCTACGCTGTACCAAGCCGCACTGACCGATTCGAAGACCGAGCAGGCCGAAGCCCTCCAGACCGCCCGCCAGGATCTCAGCGCCGCCGTGGATGGCCTCCGCCGCGCTGGCACGATGGACCATCTTCCCCGCGGTCTCCTCTCGCGCGCCTGGCTGCGCTTCGTGGACGCCGATACCGACGGCGCGCGGGCCGACTTGGACGACGCCTCGCAGATCGCCGAGCGCGGAGCCATGCGTCTGTTCATGGCCGACATCCACCTCCACCGCGCCCGCCTCTTCCATGCCGCCAAGCCGTATCCGTGGAAGAGCCCCACGGACGACCTGGCCGAGGCCCGTAAGCTGATCGACGAGTGCGGCTACCACCGCCGCGACGAAGAACTCGCCGACGCCGAACAAGCACTGTAGGGTCCGCGCTCGCGGACCGACCCGGGGCCGTTTTCGGGGGCGCCACGGACGTTCGGCAACGACGCAGCTCCCACGCCCGCCGACGGACCCGACTCCGAGGGAATCGCAGAAAAAGGGGTCAGGAACAATACTGTTCGGCACGGGGATTGATAAGCTTTGGAGTGGTGGCGTTTTCACGCCGCGGGGCGCGGTACTCGTGGAAGGGCCCAGGCTTGGGCCGCAGCGGGCTTGGGCGCAGATTTTCCGCAGGGCGCAGCATCGACGGCCGACGCGTCGCGGACGGGGACGGTCGGTTAGGTCTGGGGGGCGAGCTTAGCGATATGGGCCAGCAGTTCCTCCTCGGTGGCCAAGCCGGTGAAGTAGAAACAGATCATCTCGTACGTCCGCAACGTCGGCTTGCGCCCGGTCCACAACGTGATCAGCAAACAGGCGATCATGGCCACGTACGTCTGAATCTCGATGCCGTTGGTCGCGTGGCTGAGCAGATGGCGGCACCCCAGCACGTGCTTGAAGAACCGGAAGAACGTCTCAATGGCCCAACGGTGTTTATAGATCAGGGCGATCACTTCCCCGGGGACGTCCTGCAGGTCCGTGGCGATCAGCAGCGTCTCCCCCTGCTCCGGACCGCCGCGACCGGTGTGTCCACTACGCTTGCGGTGCGGGGTGCACCGGACCTCCACCGCCCGCAGGGGACGGTCCGCCAAGCCGGCCTCCACCGCGGACGCGCCGGGGAACCGGATGAACACGTCGCGCACGAGGCCCGCCGCCGCGGCCGCAGGCGTCAAGGGGCGTTCCTCCTGGACGTCAAAGACGCTGTTGTCGCGGATCCGACAGACGAAGGACGAACCGGCGTCGACAATCTTGCGGAAGAGCCCAAACTTGGCGTACCCCCGGTCCGTGACATAGACCCGGTCGGGCTCCAGAGCGCCTTCCAGCACCTCCCGCTCATCGGCGTTACCGTCGGTGAGGTCCATACGCACGGGCGCGGTCTTGAGCAACTCAAAGTGGGTGTGCAGCTTGAAGGCCCGGTGCGCGTCGTCCCGCCACATGGCCTCGACGAGCTTGGGCAAGGCGGGCAGCAGGGTACCATCCACCAAGGTCAGAACGCCGCGGATCTCGTCGAAGGCGGGGTGCTTCTGGATCGGCGGAAGCGCCTCGACCAGCTCGCCGAGAATCCCGCGCAGCAAGTCCGCGTCGAACACTCGGGCCGCTTCGGAAAGCGCGCCCAGGGACGCCCGGGCGCAGCCCAGCTTCCGCTGGACCTTGGCCAAGGCGCTGGTTTGCTGGATGCCCCGCAGGCTGGTGACGATGGGATTGAAGAAATACAGCAGGATCAGGGCCACGTACTGGTCAAAGTGCAGGATGCGGTTGCCGGCCCGGTCGCGCTGACAGGCGTCGTCGTGCAGCCGCTCCAGGATCGGCAACAGCAGCCGAAAGTGCGAGAACCCCGAAAGGTCCTGCTCTCGGATCTTGGGTTTGCGGGGCCGCGCCATACGTCTAAAGTATGCGCCATGAATCCGCCCGGCGCAAGTAAAGTGTGGCGCGAAGAGTTACAGCGTGGCGCGATAGGTGCCGGAACCCCATCCCGCGATGCACGCGCTGTGCCGAACACTATTGAGAATGTCCCCTTTTCCCCCACCCTGCGCGACGCACCGAAGGAGGGAACATTCCTGATCTTGTGACGTGGTCTTTTTCTTCCCCTTGCAACCGTGGCAGGGGCGGCTAGGCTACGCAGCTAGTGCGGTTGGTGAGGATTGGTGCGTCTATTGTGATCCGAACCGCCCCGGCGCGCCGGGGTCAGGAAGCGGCCCTGCTGAGTTGAACACGGTTCGCTCCCTCACGGTCGCGGTTCGGATAAGATGCGATCAGGATGACCGACCACACTAGGAGCCCGTGGCAAAAGGGGACAGGCACCTCGCCACGCCGCGTTTTCGACGTCACGGAGTGCCCTCACCCTAGCCCTCTCCCGAGGGGAGAGGGGGGCGGTCCGGCTCGGAGCCGTTCCCCTTTTGCCACGGACAGCTAGGCGCGAGTGAGCGTGATCTTCCATCCACACGACCGTCAGACCGTGGATCAGCGTTCCACGAGGAGGCGATGCCGGTGGCCAGACGCCGTAGAAGAAGGTCGAGTCGGCTGTATACCTTGTCGGCCCTGGTGATTCTCGCCGGCGGGGCCGTGACGTATTACAAGGTCTTCTGGAAGCCGATCCGGGACGCCACGGCCCGCACAACCGCCACGGGTGACCACGCCGCTCCGCCGCGACTCATCTCCGACAGACCCGAGGACGGCGACCTCACCGGCGGACCCTACCGGCATGTGCCCGAACACGGCGCCGCCACGACGGCCGAGCCAAGCCCTCCCGCCGCTCAGGAGGATTTCACTCGCGCCCTGGCCCTGATGAACGCGGGATTGGCCTCGCTTAACCGCGGGGAAGTCATCGACGCCCGGGCCAAGCTCAGCGAAGCGCTCGCCCTGCAACTGCCCCAGGAGGACCGGGTCAAGACCCGGGCCGCCCTGTCCAAGCTGGCCGACCAGACCTTGTTCTCACCGGCCGTTACCCCTAACGATCCGTTCGCCTCAACCTATGTGGTCAAGACCGGCGATTCGTTGGTCAAGATCGCCAAGGAGTACGCGGTGACGGCGGAGTTGCTGGCCCGCGTCAACAACCTGGCCGATCGCAACATGATCCGCATCGGGCAGCGGCTCAAGGTCCTACACGGACCCTTCCACGCGGTGATCGACCTCAAAGGTTACGACATGGACGTCTTTCTCCAGAACACGTTCGTCAAGCACTTCAAGGTCGGCCTCGGCGAGAGCAACAGCACGCCCACCGGCAAATGGAGAGTCCAGAACAAGCTGATTAACCCTACATACTATCCGCCGCGGGGGGGGGACATCATCGCCGCCGACGATCCCAAGAACCCGCTCGGCGAACGCTGGATCGGACTCCACGGATTGGAAGGCGAAGCCGTCGGCCAGGAACGCTACGGCATCCACGGCACGATTGAACCCGAGTCCATCGGGAAGAACCTGTCCCTCGGCTGCGTGCGGCTGTACAACGAAGACGTGGAGTTGCTGTTCGACCTGTTGGTCGAGGAGAAGTCCACGGTGCTCGTCCGGTGACCCTGTGGCGAAGAGGCACGGCCATGCGTTACCTCCCGATCGGGGATGATCGGGCTTCGGTCATCGGGCTGGGCACGTGGCAGTTCGGGGCCAGGGAATGGGGCTGGGAACCGTCCCAGCGCGGCGAAGCCCTTCGCATCATTCACCGGGCCCTCGAACTGGGCGTCAACGTGATCGATACGGCGGAAGCGTATGCCAGGGGCGAGTCCGAGTCGATCATCGGCGAAGCCTTGGTCGGCATGCGCGACCGCGCGTTTCTGGCCAGCAAGCTGCTGCCGATCCTGCCGTTGCCGGGCCGTATCCGCCGGGCCGCCGCTGCCAGCCTCGCACGGCTCCAAACCGACCACCTGGACCTCTATCAGATTCATTGGCCCAATCCGGTCGTCCCGCTGGCGGTGCAGATGCGGGGGATGCGGGCGGTCCGCGACGCCGGCCAGACCCGGCACATCGGAGTGAGTAACTTCACCCTGGGTATGTGGCAAAGGGCCGAGCGGGCTCTCGGCGGGCCGGTGATGACCAACCAAGTGCAGTACAGCATCCTGCGGCGCAAGGCGGAACGCTTACTGCCCTGGGCCCAGGCCCAAGGGCGGGTGGTGATCGCCTATAGTCCGCTGGCCCAGGGGCTGCTGAGCGGCAAGTATTCGGCCGACAACGCTCCGGGCGGCGTCCGCAAGATAAACTTGTTCTTTACGCGCTCTAACTTGAAAGCCGCCCAACCCTTGCTCACGGCGCTACGCGAAACGGCCGCGAAACACGGCGCGACGTGCGCCCAGATCGCCCTGGCCTGGCTGGTGTACCACCCAAACGTGATCGCCATCCCTGGTGCCAGGACTGTGTCGCAACTCGAGGAGAACGCGGCCGCCGCGGACCTCGCATTGGCCGAGGACGAATTCCACCGCCTGACCGAAGCCGCCGACGCCTTCACCCAAGCGAAGGCGGGCCTGACAGCGGTGCCCCAGGTCATCGGGCGTTTGCTCCGCGGATAGGATAGACGTAGCGTGCACGCTCGCGCACCGTGCCGGTGTATGAACACAAACGAGTGTCGGGCAGAGCCCGACCTACCGGGCCGCGAGCGCGGACCCTACCCTGGCCGACGGGTGGCCCAGGTCTTCAGACCTGGGGGAGCGATTGCCGAAGATGAATCGCGTTCCCCACCTCTAAAGAGGCGGGCCACCCCCGACTCGCTATGGAACCGGCGTGTGCTATAATAAATGGTTATATGGAACGGAACATCGCCCGCGTCCTGATCACCCAGGACCAGATCGCCCGCCGGGTGAAGGAGATGGGCGCCGAAATCGCCGCCTGCTACCCCCCCGACGAGGCCCTCACCATCGTTACCATCCTCTCCGGCTCAATCGTTTTCTTCTCCGACCTGATCCGTCAATTGCCGATGAAGATGCATATCGGACTCGTCACCGTGTCCAGCTACCTGGGCGCGACCACGCGATCCAAAGGCGCCACGCTCCTGCGGGGCCTGGACGTGGACGTGCGGGGGCACCACGTGCTCATCGTGGATGACATTCTCGACACCGGCAACACACTGCGGATAGTCCAGGCGGTCATGCGCGAGAAAGAGGTCAAGAGCCTGCGCACCGCCGTGCTGCTGAGAAAAGCGGCTAAGGCCCCGCCGGACGTGCCGGCGGAGTTCGTCGGGTTCGATATCGGGGATGAATTCGTCGTGGGCTATGGGTTGGACTATAACAACCAGTATCGGAACCTGCCGCACGTCGCCGTGCTGAAGCCCGAAGCCTACTGAGACCGGCGCCGAAGGCCATGAGTACCGCGACGCTCGAAAGCCCGACCTGCACCGGCATCCGCGCGGGGGCTACTGCGGAAGCGCCCGCCAAGGAGCCGGCCGTTACCGCAGCACACCTGCCGCTGCCGGTTGAACTACTGGACGGCGGCGAGGTGATCATCCTGGCCCTCAAACCGTCGCGTTGGTGCATACTCTTCGATGCGTTCAAGTGGATAGTGGCCGGGCTGATCGTCGTCGCGGGGGCGTCATGGGCCGGCGGCCGGTTGGAGTGGATATCCTATCCCGCGCTGATTCAGGCCACCTTACTCGTGGTCGCGGGCCGAGTGGGTGTCGCGCTGTTGCGCTGGGTGTCGCGGTTCTACGTGCTGACCGACCGGCGCGTGCTACACTTCCACGGCGTGCTCCGGACCCGCGTACTTGACCTGGCCCTGACCGAGATCACGCACACCCGGGTGACCAAGGGATGGCACGAGCGCCTGGTCGGCCTCGGTTCCATCGGCTTCGCCTCTGCGCAGGCCGCCGCGCACGATCCCACCTGGTATCACATCGCCAGGCCCGACGAGGTCCATGCCCAACTCCGCCGGGCCATCGAACGGGCCCTCGACCGGCGAGGGTAGGGTCTGCGCTCGCGGACCAAGGGTCTAAGCCGGATCAGGTCGGGGCCTTTTCGCCCGCCTCGATCGGCGGCTCAGTGGATTCGGGCGTTTGCTGCATCTGCTTGCGGAACTCCTCCATTCCCGGCGGTTCGCGGAAAACCTCGTCGAGGTTGAGCGGCGGCTCGTGCTCGGCACAGAGTCGGGTCATGTACGGCAGGAGTTCGTCGTACCCATACCGGCGGGTTTCGAGGTCCAGGTTCCGCCACACCCGGACCTTCTTGAGCGGCGGGACATCCGGGCGCTGGAGATAGTCGATCGCCACTTTGCGCCGCATCACCTCCCATGGCGGCATCAGACGCCGATCCACAATGTCAATCTTCTTGTCGGCCATGTAGTGCTCCCAACCTTGCCGGGCGACGTTCAAGAAGCCCTGCGCCCGGGCCAGGTCGCCGATGGCCAACTGGTCGAACGACTGATATAGGAAGTTGCCGACGATCACCTGGGCGTTGTTGAAGCTGGTGAGCCCATCGTAGATGTCCGCCATCACCGCCACCTCGATGGGCTGCAAGTAGTATGTTTTAACGTCGCCGTTGGGCTCGCGGTCGTGCTCGCGGAGCCACTGGTAGTACTCCAGGGCCTCGGCACGGGCCTCGGACGTGCCCACCCACCAGAGCTGGCGAATGCCCTCGCGGAGCATGTTCACGTGCCCGGTCCGGAAGTTGACCAGGATCGGATAATCGTCCAGGGCGGCGAGCTTGGGGTCGTTCATCATCTGTTCCATCCCGAACTTGAGGAAGGCCTCGTGCGTCTTGCGGATGAAACGGTGATCGGGCAACAGTTGGAGATACGACGCGTTCGGCCTCTCGAAATTCGGCTCCAGCACTAGCCGCCCCCGCCGGGCCATGTCCCGCAGACAGAAGAAGATCTGCCGCACGGTATTCATCGACTCCGACGGGTCCAGGCTGACCGACTCTTTGGTGATCTTGTCCCCCAGGTTGGCCCAATAGAGGCCCATACCGTAAGGCAGTCGCCAGTCGAGCGGCCCGTATTGCTCCATCAGCTCGAGCATGTACTGGGGGTCCATGTGGAAGCGGGTCCGCAGGACGTGGGCACGCAGGGCGGCGAGCAGACGGTCGCGGACCTCGACGTTCCGGGGATCGGCCAGGAGTTTCGTCCGCTGTAACAATCGTCTCTGCTGGGCATCGTTCTCGTCGATCTTCATCAAGGAGGCAACCTCGAGGTCGTTGCGGAAGTAGCGGCCCACGAACTCCAGCAGGGTCTCGTCCGCCTGCAGCCCGACCTCCCGCAACTTCGCGACGAAAGCCGCGACCTTCGCGTCTTCGCGCAGAAAGGCCTCCAGATCGCGGGGAGCGTCGGCAATCTTGCGGAAAGCATCGATGGTCTCCTGGGCGGTCAGCGCAATCGGCGGCGGCCCGAGCACCCGCTCCACCTCGACCGCCAGTTCCTTCTTGTAGCTCCAGTGGTGATCGTCGGTGAAGTCCCCGATCTTGTGCCAGTAGATCCAGGACAATTCCTTGTAGAGATTGATCGCCCTGGGGTTGTATTGGATACCCTCGTCCCGGAGCAGGTGGAGGCCGTTGCTCACCCACTTCCACCTCGCCTCGGGCAGGTACTGGGTCACGGAGATGTTGTAGGCCTGGTTCCACGCCGCGAACGTCCAGACCGAGGGGTAGCGTGGGGCGAGCTTACACAGCCAACTGGACAACTGCATCAGCTCGTAGTACTTGCCCTCGCTCTTGAGCCGTTCCAGCCGGATGAACCCCGTGTCGATCGCCAAAGCCCGCAACGTCCCGGTCTTGGTGAGCAGTTGGATATCCGGCGGCAACCCCTTGACGGTCTCGGGATCGAGCACGAGTTGGTACCGGGTACGGGCGGAATTGATGGACGGAATGAGCAGGACTGCCCCGGTGAGGCACAATACCGCGAGCACACCGCAGGCAAGCTGAATGACCCGGTCGGCCCGCTTGGCGGCCTCGCGCTCCAGGAGATATCGGGGAATCTCGTACATGAGTCGCGATCAGCTTTCAGATCGACACTTCGGAGACCTCACGCCGTTCAAACAGCAGGCACGCCAAACCGACCAAGACCAGCGTCGCCAGGCCGAGCTTGCTGTACCCGTCGAGCACCCAGA
The DNA here is from genome assembly GCA_043803085.1 of Planctomycetota bacterium. Classification (GTDB taxonomy): domain Bacteria; phylum Planctomycetota; class Phycisphaerae; order UBA1845; family UBA1845; genus JAAEQG01. The sequence continues at coordinate 10,558 of JAZDKM010000412.1, read as the reverse complement.
GCAGCGTGACGTTACGCCCGTCAACGAGCAGTTCCACCGCATTGTATTTGCCCCAATCGGGGACGAACACGTAGAGCCCCCGGACCACCCAGCCGATGCCCTTGAAGAGATTCCCGAGCAGGCCCGGGTCGTTCATGAATTCGAAAGCGTCCAGAATGAAATCCCGCAGGGCGACGAACCCGTAAAACGCCAGCGTCACGATGCACGCAATCGGAAACGAGAACACGCTGGTAGTCAGCACGGCCACGCCCGCGAGGAGCAGAAGGCGGCTGAACATCAGGGCCAGGGTGCGGACCAGATTCCCTCCAAAGCTGCCTACCACAAACAGGACCTCCAGGGTCTTGTGGGCTTCAAACTGAAAGACGGGGAGGCCCCGCGGGTTGTCCGCAAAAGGATCCACGTTTGCGAAGCGGACGGTCAAGGTGCCATCGGGTGACACGGCATCGGTGGGGGCGGGAATGGTGTGAATCCGGTCCCGCACGTAGCGACGCACCACCGGAGGATACTCCACCGCCCCCGTATCACGGTCCCCGAAGCCCCAAATGCAGGTGACCACGTCATTGGGCGGCGGGTTGTAGACGGTGGAGTTGAAACGCAGGTGCAAGACTTGGTCGGGGGCACGCTGGCAGAGCCCCAGGTTGCGGAACTTGAACTCCCGGTCCTCATAGGGGAGCACCGTCCGCCAAGCAGTCTCCAGGTCTTGCCGCAGCTTCGCTTTCTCCTTGGCCGGATCAAGGTCCGGGCGGTCCACATAGTAGCCCTCCTCCTTGCGGCGCTCGAACTCGCGGGCCGCCTGCGTGCTGAAGTCCGGCACTTCGACCGCTGACGCATGTCGTCCCACAAGCACTTCGGAGGCGATCTTGAAGTGGTCGCCTTCGATCCGTTCCGAGAGCGAAGCCATATAGCGGGCCATGCCGTAGACGCCCAACCCGGCCCCCGCCAGTAACGCCAGGTCGAGCAGGACGATCCCCAGCCACTTGCCGAAAATGTACTGCCATCGGGCCAGGGGCTTGGCCATCAGGATCAGGATCTGGTGCTGCACCAACTCCTCGGACAGGGTCCAGGACATGAAGATGGTCTGGAGGCTCAGCAGCGCGTTGGTGAGCAGCAGCGCATAGGTCAGGTAAGACTGGATGGCTCCGGCCAGCGAACCGTCCCCCTTGAGCATGAACGGCAGCCCGAGCACGCCCAGGCCGATCGACAAAATGAAGAACACCGCCACCTTCATCCGAACGCCCGCGGCGATCGTATGACGGGCGACGGCCCAGACTTTATTCACCGCGATGAGCCTCTTGAGAACCGCTCCCTGACGGTCGCGGCTCGGGGTGTTGGTTCTTCAACAACTCTTCGATCACCGAACGGTCTACCTCCGCGGCGGGGTGAGGTCTCACGGGTATGGGTTCAGCGGCGGAAGGCGCCGCGGACGAGGTCTCCGGCTTGCGTAAAAGCTGCTCGAGGACTTCCTTCGAGGGCTCCGGCTCCCTCGCCGGTACTCCAGGCGCTACCGGTTCCGGCGCCGCCGGAGGATGTGCCGCGGCCGCGACCAGCGACTCGATCACCGCTCGGTCCTCGCCCGGGCTCGTACCCAGGAAAGAAGGCAAGCCGCCGGCGGCGCGCACCCCGGAAGTCTTGATGTTCCGCGCCTGGGCCTCGCGTACAATCCGCAGGAAAAGATCCTCCAACTTGTCAGACGGCGCGGTCACGTTGAGGATTTCCTTGCCTTCCAACCGGCGGATCAGATCGCCGACCCGGTGGATGGTGTGCTCCGAAAGCTTCTCGGTCGTGATCTGCGTAAGGTTCTCACGACTGAGGAGTTGGGCGATGTCTCCGGCCATACGCTGTTGCCCACCGTAGAGGATGGTCACCCGGTTGCAAACGTCTTCCACGTCGGCCAGCAGATGGCTGGAGAGCAGCACCGTTTTGCCCATGCGGGCCAGTTCGCGGATCACGTCCTTGATCTGCCGCGTACCGATGGGATCCAGACCCGCCGTCGGCTCGTCGAGGATCAGGAACTCCGGATCGTTGATCAGAGCTTGGGCCAACCCGATGCGCCGGGCCATGCCCTTGGAATATTCGCCGATCCGCCGCCGGGCTTCGTGTTGCAGCCCGACCATCTCGAGCAGGCGGTCGATCCGCTCACGACGCACGCGCCGGTGCTGATCAAACAACCGCCCGTAATAGTCCAGCGTTTCGCGGGCGTCGAGAAAACGATAGAGGTAGGTCTCCTCGGGAAGGAAGCCGATGCGTTTCTTGACCTGCACGTCGGTAGGCGGCTTGCCGAACACGGCGATGCGGCCGCGGGTCGGGTAGAGCAGGCCCAGGATCATTTTGATGGCGGTGCTCTTGCCGGAGCCGTTGGGTCCCAACAGACCGAAGACCTCACCGCGGCGGATCTCGAGCGCCAGGTCCTTGACCGCTTCGACCCGGGCCCGCCACCAAAAGTCCCGAAAGACCTTGGTCAACCCGACCGTCTGCAGAACCGGAAGGTGATCCGTGACCATTTCCCTCCACCTACGCGAGCCGCACTTTGAGAGCTTCTTCGCTCACCGCCGTGGAAGACGCTCTCCGCGTCCTCTGCGGTAAGATTCCCGCTTATGGGGGCCCCGTTCCGCCGCTTCCTTTCGCTTTACGCCCGATCTGCTTCATCTCGTCGAGCAGGCGTTGTTGCGGGTCTGGTCCGATCTCGATCCGGACCTCCTTCTGCCCCTGGGGCAGGACCCACTTTTCGACGCCCTCCTGGTCGAAAATCCTCCGTTTCGTCTCAGTCCACAGCCGGGCGAACAGCAGGTCCGGGGCGCGGCGATACTCGGCCATCATGCTCTCGCATTCGTTCACGTCCGCCTGGATGCCCTCCACCACCTCGGTGAAATAGGACTCGGCCCTGGAAATCTCGGCCCGCGCTTCGCCGCCGGACTCGAACTGAATCAAGCGGTCCAACTCCGCCTGATGTCGGGTGGAGGCCTCTTCGTCCCCGGCAGCCTGGGCTGCCTCCCACGCGTCCAACGCCGCCAGGATCAGCCGATAGGTTTCCCCCGCACAGGTGTTGAGCATTTCATCCCGCTCCTGCTCGGCTTCACGAATGCGCTTCTGCTTCTGGTTCTCGGCGGAACTGACCGCCTGAAAAGCGGCCAGCGTCGGGATCGGTACCGAGGAACGGGGGATCTCCAGGGACACCACCCGGATGCCGGTGCCCAGCGTCTCCAGTTGCTGGTTGACTCGGGCACGGACGCGCGCCGCCATTTCGCTGCCCTTGGACCGGGTGATCTCGTCCGCGGTGTACTCTGTCGCGGCGACGCGAATTGCCGCGCTGTCCAAGATGGCCTTGATCAATAACTCGGCGCCCTTCGTACCGCCGTCGGCGACGGTCTTCACGAAGTCGGGCAAGTTCTCGATCTGGTATACCAGTCGCCACTGCACGTGGACCAAGCCGTGGTCACTGGTCAGCAAAGCGCCGTCCTTGACCGGGTTCAGCGTGGGCCGACCCAATTGGCTCAACGACTGGCCCTTCTCCTGCTCGGTGAGGGCCAGGAAATGGTCGTCGATCGTCACCACGTTGTCCTGGCGGACGGGCACCCGGAGCGTCTCGTCGATCGGGTAAGGATAGGCCAGCGACGCCCCCGGGGCCCGCGTGCCGGGCAGTAACTGTCCGAAGCGGGCCACCACCGCCTGTTCGCTGGGCTCGATGAACTGCACGCCCGTCAGCAAGAAGAGGATGACGAGCACCAGCATGATGAGCTTGAGCACCTTGAAGCTCGCCCGGAAGGCGTCGGCCAAAGATTGATTGGCGGCGTCCAACGGGGCCTCGGGCGCTTGGGGGTCCCGGTGTGCATCGGATTGAGAATGACCGTGTTGATGAGCCATCGGTCGGAATCCAAAGAAGCTGTCAGCTTTCAGCTATCAGCCAGAACCTCTTGCCTCGTCACCTCTTGCCTGTGGTCTCTCGCCTCTTGCCTCTTGCCTTCTTCAACATCATTTCGTTTCCAGCGCTCGGCGCGCCGCGTCCACCGGTTTCTGGGCCGGCGCCGGCGAGGGCGGCGTCGGCCGGTCCAGCTTGAATAAGTCCGTCGGCGCCATCTCCGTGTCCAGAATGAGCGTGATGCGCTCCCGGCACAATTCCTCCAGGGCCTTGAGCTTGTCCAGGAAAATCCGCAAGTCCTGGTGCTCGGTAAAGGCGGCGTAGATCTCGCCCTGCCGGCGCTGGCCGCTGCTGCGGATTTCGTCCGCCTTGCGGAGGGCCACCGCCATGATCCGTTCGCGCGCCGCCCTGGCTTCCGAGACCAGTTGTTTGGCCTTGGCCTCTCCCTCGGTGCGGTAGTTCTCCGCCTTGTTCTCTTCCAGCTTCTTCATGTTGTCGAAGATGTCCTTGGTGACCGCCTCGGGCAGGCCCAGACGCTTGATCCCAAAGATATGCGTCTTAACCCCGAATTGCTCCGACGCTTCGCGGGCAAAGGCGGCGTGCATCTCGTCCTCGATTTCGTGCAGCCGGCGCTCCTGCGGGTCGGTCGAGATGAACTCCGCGAAGTCGTGCTTGCCCACCACCGCCTTCTTGTGGGAACGAATCTTGGCCCGCAGTGCCTCCTCACCGGCTTTCACGTCCTGGTAGCGGATGTGGAACTTGTACGGGTCGTCGATCGTCCACCCGGTGAAGGTCGTCACCACCAGGTTCTTGCTGTCGCGGGTCGGCGTCTCCTCGATGGTGTCCTCGAGCAGACGGATGCGCGTATCGAACTTCTCGACGCTCTGGATCGGCCAGGGCCAACGGAATTTCAGCCCCGGCTTGCGCTTGACGTCCTTCTCGGCGTCGGTCTTCCCGAACGTCTTGACGATGGCGACTTCGTTGAACCGCACTTGATAGGTGCACATGTACAGGACGAGAGCGCCCAACAGGGCGATGGCGGCCAAGATGGATGGCAGGTTTTTCATGGGCATCTGACTCCAGCCGGTGCGGGACCGGTCATCCCACGACCGGTCGGCAAACCTGTCCCGCGACTCTGAGAGGGTTCTCTATCTCTTCTCCTGAGGTTGAGGGAGCTCAAACTCGCTCTTCTTCTCCGTTTGGATAATGATCACCAGGTCCGTATTCCGCGTGGTGTCGATGATCTTGCGCACCGACTTCAGGCTGTTCTGAAGAACCTCCAGATAGCGCCGCATCTTGTACAACTGCGGCGCCGCCTGGTAAGCGATCAGTTCGTTCTGGAACGTCCGTGCCTTCGACTCGGCTTCGCTGACCAGCTTGATGCTCTCGGCGCGGGCCTCGGCGATCACCGACGCGGCCTCCCCACTCATCGGCGGAATCCCGCGCGCGGAGTCCCCGAGCATCAACTCGCCCACTTGGTCCCGCGCCGCGGCCAGAGCGGAAGGGTCGGCTTGCGGGTCGTCCGACAGCCGGTTCATCTCGAGAATGGCCTGATCCAGTTCGTGGGCTCGCGCCCGACTACCGGCCACGCTGGTCAACAGGCGTTCGGCCTCTCCGGCCGCGGCTTGGATCTTGGCCTCCTTGCGGCTCTTGGCGCCGATGACGTCTTGAAACGTCTTGGCCACGTTCTCCTTCCAGGGCGGATGGGCACTTTGGAGTCCCACAAAGGTCAACTCAATACCCAGGTCAAACTCGTCAAATCTCCGCTGCAGCAGAGTGCCCAGGTCCCGGCTGATCTGTTCGCGTTCCGGACCCATGAAGCGGGTGATGTCGATGCTGGCGGCATGGTCTGCCAGCACCTGGTAGGCCACATTTTCTATCACCGCCTGCGGGTTCACATAGTTGTAGGCGTACTGGTAGAGATCACGGACGCAGTACTCCAGATCGACCGAAGCCATGATCAGGCTCACCGCCACCGCCCGCCCCTCCGAGCGCGGGGCCGCCTCGTCCGGCGATACGGTCTGCGCCGCCGGACCTTCCAGGAGGTCCGTCGATTTGGGACTGGCGACCAGGAGCATCAACTCCGGCACGTAATCATGCTGTTCCGTCCAGAGCACCGCAGGCGTTTTCGTGCCCTCCTCGCCTTCCTTCTTCGCTTTGGCCGCCTCGCCCACCGTCATGCGCCGCAACAGGTGCACTCGAGCCCGCTCGACGGAATCTATCGGCCAGGGGTATTTGAAATGCAACCCCGACGCCACCGGCGCATCCCGCACCTGGACCACTCGCCCGAAACGCTCCACGAAGGCCTGTTCGTCCGCATCCACGATCACCAGGCTGGACAACCCGACCAACACCAAAACGGCGAACAGGACGAGCGGCAGGAGCGAACGTTTGACCAACTGGTAAAACCACGTGCGACTGACTTCAAACCCGAACTGATAGTTGATCGCCTCCTGGATCGACCGCGCGATCCCGCCCGGCTCGCTGATCAAGCCCAGCAGGCGACTGTCAAACGCCGGACGCTGCTCCGCGCCGACCACCCGCGGCCGATAGAAGTCCAGGACGAAGTTCAGCAGAAACTCGATGCCGAAAACCAGCACGCCCAGGCGGATGACGTACGCAACCACCGGCTCGGCATAGGGCACGCCGTAGATCTGCAAGGCGAGGGCGACGACGACGGCCAGCCCCAAGAAGGCGTTGCCTGCCATGTAGCTCGCCGCCGCCCGAAGCAAGCGCCACTCGGCGCGACGGGCCATCCCGCTCGCATAGCGCGAGTAGAGAAAACAAAAGAACGTCGTTCCCACGACGAAGGGCAGCGCCAATTGCGGATGGGTACAGTGCTTCCAGCTTTCGGCCTTCACCGACGGCGCCGCGGCGTACCACCAAGCGGACCCGATGAGGTGCCCCAGGCCCAGCAGCAGGGCCACTCCGGGCAGGAACCAGCGATACATCCAATTCAAACGGCGCCGCTGCACCAGCAACGCCTCATCTTCCAGGTCGAAGATGCCGGTATCCTGGGCCGCCTCGCGCGCCCGCTTGAGTTCTTCGGTTTCGAGCTGTTCGACCCCGGCCCGCTTGCGCTGCGTGTACAGCAGCACCAACGCCAGCCAGACATAGATGCCGAACTGCAGGTGGATGGCTTCCGCACGAATCGCCGGCGAGTCGTAGACGATGCTGACGATGAGCAGCATCGCGCACATCACGGCCTGGATCACCAGCCCGACCAGCACGGCCACCTGCGCCCGGCGATCCTGGGACATTTCGGAATCGGTCTTCATCGAAACCGGATCCGTTTTCAGTAATCCGCGAACCTGCCCGCCCCCGGAAACGTCTTAGCCCGAGAGGCCCCCGGGCACTTGACACTGCCAAGCTTTAGGCGTGTCATGGGCGGAGCCGTGTGGGAGCTTACAACAATTGCCGCGCGCTGCCAAGTCATCGCCCGGCAGGCGTGGGTCTGGGTAAGTCGCCCCCGAACAGATAGTTGCGACTATGCTCTCCAAGTTGTACACGATCGCGGCCAACACGTTCGTGGAGACCATCCGCCAGCCCCTCTACGGCGCCATGTTGATCATCACCGCGTTACTGATGATCGCTAACGTTGCCCTCGCCGGGTTCACTTTGTCGGACGACGACAAGCTCCTCCGCGATCTGGGGTTAAGTACGTTGCTGCTGAGCGGTTTGTTCTTGGCGGCCTTCTCCGCCACAGGCGTCTTGACCCGCGAGATCGAAAACAAAACCGTCCTCACCGTTCTCAGCAAGCCCATCGGACGGCCGGTCTTCATTCTGGGCAAGTACGCCGGGCTGATCGCCGCGCTGCTGCTGGCTTTCTACCTCGGGTTCCTCGCCTTCGCTATGTGCTTGCGCCACAGTGTGTTACAGGCCAGCGCGGACCCTTGGGACATGCCCATCATCGTCTTCGGCTTCGGGGGGGCGATCGCCGCGCTGTTGCTGGCGGCCTCGTTGAACTACCTCAACGGCAACGAGTTCATGGGGACCGCGCTGGCCATCTTGACCCCCGTGCTGACCATCGGACTGATCGTCGCGTCCTTCTTCGATGCCCAGTGGAACCTCCAGCCGTTTGCCCAGGGTTTCATGGGCCGGAAGACCGCGTTCGGGGATCCCGTGAGCGCCGCGCAGCTCATCGTGAGCGGGCTCATGGTGATGATGGCCGTGATGGTGCTGGCGGCGGTGGCGTTGGCCGCCTCCACCCGCCTCGGGCAGGTCATGACCCTGTTGGTCTGCACCTGTGTGCTCGTCGTGGGCCTGGTCAGCGACTACGTCCTTGGCGGACAGGCCGAGTCTTCACTCATCGCCAAGGCGGCCTACTACCTCTATCCTAACTTGAGCGTCTTTTGGGTGATTGACGCCGTGAACAATAACATTCCCGTCCCGCCGGCCTACGTGGGTAAAGTTTGCGTTTACGCTGCCCTCCAGATCATCGCCATTTTGATGATCGGCGTGGCGCTATTCCAAAGACGGGAAGTCGGCTAGTGCTCCGTTACTCGTAATCTGATGGCTGGGTGGCCCACCTCCTCTGGAGGTGGGGGCGCGATTCCCGGCGGCTCGAAAGAATCGCTCCCCCAGGTCCAAAGGACATGGGCCACCCGCTGCCCATCAAAGAACGTGCGACGGAGCACTAGCCCGCATTTCTCACCACCACTGGGAATTGGCCGCCAGTCTGCCCCCTCTCCCCTTGGGAGAGGGTTGGGGTGGGCCCCCCGCGCGATCCTCTCTCTCCGCGCCCACCCGGCTGCACCCAAGCCTGAGCGCGCGCCAAGTTCTATTCAAGGATGCTTGCCGGCCGCGGCCCGGCCACAGGGGTCCTGCGCGCGGACCGGATAAACGGTCACTGGCCCCCGAATCCGGCTTGGAAGACCCAAAAATGCAGGATTTCCAAACGAACCCATTGACCAGACGAGCGAGCCGCCGGGTTTACCCCGGCGCTGGTGGAAATTACCAAACAAACCCATTGTCCAGTCACACTTTACCACGCCGCCCGGCGTTGCTTTGAGGCCTTGCGAGCGCAGCGTGTAATGCTGCACCTTCCGCACCGGCTCCCACGCCTGTGTGGCGAGCCACGACCGTGAGGGGCGGACCGTTAATAGGATCACCACGGCTGGTCGTGATACCATTAACGGCTCCATGATCCGGTTCGTTCCCACTCGGCGTCGCGGCCCTTGCCCAGGCAGCGCAGTCGACCCGCGCGTTTCAGGTCCGCCAGCGCCCGCTTGAGGGTGGGGTAGCTGACGCCGGGGCAGGCCCGCTTGAGGTCGGCCAGTCGGAACCGGGCCGGCAGCCGCTGGATGGTGTTCTGCACCAACTCACGCTTCGCGCCGCGCGCGGAGGTGAGCGTGCCCACGCGGGATTCGAACTCCTTGTACGCGGCCGTCAGCATCCCCAGGAAGTATTCCCACCACGGCCGCAGGTCGTGCCCGCCTTCGTGCCAACCGAGCGAGCTTTGCAGCAGGGCCTCGTAGTAGGTCTCCTTGCTCTCCTCCACGATCCGCTCAAGGCTGATGTAGCGGCCGACCTCGTAGCCGCTTTGGTAAAGCAGGAGAAGCGTCAACAGCCGCCCGATGCGGCCGTTACCGTCGTTGAACGGGTGAATGCACTCGAAATCGACTACGAAGCTGGCGATCAGGAGCAGCGGATCGGTCTTCGCCTCGGCAAGAGCTTCATTGAATAGCCGCACCAACCGGTCCATGAACTTCGGCGTGGTGATGGCTGACGCGGGCCGGAACCAGGCCCTGCCGCCCCCGGAACTCGCCCACGGCACGCATCGCCGCGACGAAGGTGTGCGAAATGGGAGTTTCGAGGAGATAGCGGTGTTCAAACGATCTCATGGGCGATCCGTGTTGTTCCCCATCGCTTGATCCATGCGGTTCGTCGCAAGGCAGTAGTGCGCCACCTTCTGCACGGGCTGCCACGGTTGCGCCGCGGGGTCCTTAATCGTCGTGAGCTTCGGTTCCGCGTTGCAGTTGGTCACGACGTAGAGCCAGTAGCAGTCGCGGCGGTCCTGTCAGTGTCCTGGCCGAAGACCTGGAACGAGTACCGCCGCATGAGTCGTGCGCTCCCAAGCCCACGATGAGGGGCACCGAAGCTCGTTCTCCAGACCGATGCCACAGAAAGAGCACCAGTGAGTATACCCGTTTAACCGTGGCTCGCCAGGACGGCGGCAGGTGGCATGGCCGAGCATAGAGCGGCCATGTTGCGTGCCGCAAGCGTCGGCGCCCATGGGACGACGCAACCTGCCCGCGACTGCGGCCTGGGCAGGTCACTTTGCCTGGCGACCCTCGTCCAGCACGTCCATCCTCCGACTTCGCCCTTGCCACGCCGTTGGGCCCCCGCGCGATCCTCTCCTTCAGCGCCCACCCGGCTGCACCCAAACCTGAGCGCGCGCCAAGTTCTATTCAAGGATGCTTACCGGCTGCGGCCCGGCCACAGGGGTCCTGCGCGCGGACCGGATAAACGGTCATCGGCCCCCGAACCCGGCTTGGAAGACCCAAGAATGCAGGATTTCCAAACGAACCCATTGACCAGACGAGCGAGCCGCCGGGTTTATTCCGGCGCTGGTGGAGGACCGGCGTGAGGGCTATCCCGCGCTCCCGAGACGTCGCGGCGCCATAAGAAGCTTCTCGGGGTGCGAAGAGTCTGCCGGATGACAGTATAGGGACCAAGGGCGAAGAGGAACGCACCGGAGCG
>JAZDKM010000411.1:0-3702 GCA_043803085.1 Planctomycetota bacterium | reverse complement strand
ATTCCCGACGCAGTTCCGTCACCAACGCGAACAACTCCTGCCGGGAAAGTTCTTGTAGCGGGGCGTCCTTCATTCACAATATCATCGTCCGGCCTGCGGAAAATCCGCAGTAGTTTCTACGGGCCGTGAAGGGTTACAAGTTTTGATTGGACGTGATGATTTATGAATGAATCCCCCCTACGAGACATACAGGAGGTGTGCCGCCCACCTAATTATGAGAGTTTTTTGCGAAGAAATAGGGTGACACTTTAACCCGCGGCGTCACGACGATATGTCCGTTGGTTTCGAGCCACATCCGGACCGCCCGGCGCCATGCCGTGTCGGTATTCCGGGGACAGCATATGTATTTTAATGCTTGCAATCGGATGATGCAATGTGTGGGATGTTCTTTCGGTGGAGAGCTGGCGCGTTAATATGTATGCTGTCCCCGGAATGAACTCCACTTTTCGCCGCATTCCACGGCAATCAATCCTTCCGAGCACGGTCGCGCGTTATAGTATGTGGGGGCTATGACTATCTCTCCCTTCAGATTGATAAATCCGATTTGGGGGGAACGCAATTTTGCGACATGTATATCCAACTTTTTCCCACACGAAACCAGCATGGCCATCGCCATAAAATAATTAACGACGCATGCAATACCCCTTAACCTCATATCGGCACCCCGCATTGTGTTTTGCTATAGGACACGTCCATAAATGGCGTTGCGGCCATATCAAAACAACCTTTCCCACAATTTCCGCAAGAACCCTTTGTTTTAACATTGGGGGTCAGGTCTTGCAATACATTGGGGGTCAGGTCTTGCAATAACACCCCCCCCCTCGCCGCCTTCACCATCCGGCTCCTCCTGACTTGGAAGCAAAAACACCGGCACCACCAGCGGCACTGTTTTCACGGCGTCTCCTGTTCCCCCGGCCCGGCCGCGGGGGAATTGATCTGCTCACGCATCCAACCGGGGCGGTTGGTGGTCAGGTAGTTGACGCCGAGATCCTTGTAACGCCTGGCCTCATCGGACGCGTCCACCGTCCACACACCCAGCGTCAAGCCCGCCTCGTGGACTTTCTTGACGAGATCGGCATTGATTGCCGCGCTGGCGGCGAGGTTGATCCCGCTCATGCCGGCCTTTTTGGCCTTGGCGATCATCTCTTCGGCGGAGGGCTTCCACTGCCCGGTTTGTTTGTCCTTCTTCATCTCGACCAGCCACAACACAGGATGTTCGGGCAACGCCTGTTTGGCCGCCTGCATCGCTGCCATGGAAAAGCCGATGATCGTGACCTGTTCAGGTTTCCTTCCGGAATCCTTGATCGCCTTTGCGATCTCCGGGATGACCTCCTTGCCGCACTTCATTTCAACAAAGAGTTTCTTGCCCGCCGGCACCGCGGCCAGGACATCGTCGAACGTGGGAATCTTCTCGCCGGCCCACGTGGGATCCTTCCACGCGCCCACGTCGAGCGCCCGGAGCTCATCCATCGTCTGCGCCCCGACCGGCGCCGGTTTGCCGGCGACGCGTTTGGTGTCCTCGTCGTGAATCACCACCAGCTTGCCGTCCTTCGAAAGACGCAGGTCTATCTCGACGGCGTCGGCGGATTCCTTCCACGCCAGATTGACCGCGGCGAGCGTGTTCTCCGGCGCGTTGGCGGAGGCCCCGCGGTGGGCGATAATCTCCATCGCCTGCGCCCGTCCGAGAGCTCCCGCCAACGCCACCGTCATCACAACTCCTCCGCAATGGATCCATTTGCAAAACACCATTCGCCCCCTTCCGCCACCTACCGGTTCGGCACACGCGCGAAACGGACCACCGTGGGCTTCTTGCGGTCGGTCATCCGCTCGTCCCACCAGATCGCCGCGTAGCTCGGCGGCCCGATGATCGGCGCGGCCAGGCGGTTGACGCGGAAGTCTTCTTTGGCCACCAGTTCCGACTCGCCCCACGTGCCGTCCTTCCAGCGGCGGAAACGCACCTCGTTGGCCGCCTCTTTGTCGCCGTCCTTGATCGCCTTCACGTAGAAGCAGAAGACCGCGTCGCCGCTGGCGGAGAGGATCACGTCGCCGATGTCGCCGGGCTCCAGGGTCTCCTCCTTCCAGGAGCCGCCGTCCTGCACGGCCACCTTGAGGGCGCCACGCTTCTCGTTTTCAATCTTGTCGCCGTATCTGCCGCCCGAGGCCAGGAACAGACGCTCGCCCGCCACGGTGGCCCCTGACGGCTCTATCGGCAGTTTCTGAACCGGGCCCCACGATTTGCCGTCGTGGACCTGCACGCCGTCGCCCAGCACCGCCATCTGCCCCTTGCAGGGCAGGAGCACGGAGCCGCTCACCGGTGTGCCCGGCCAGGGAAGCATCTCCGACGGCGGCTTGGGACGAGATTCGGACGGCTTCTTGAGATCCTCCAGGCTCGGCTCGTAGAAGGGCCGAGGCGCGGGCTTGGAGGCGTCCTTGCAGGGCGCCCAGGTGTAGCCGTCGTCGTCGCTGTATTTCGCCACGCAGCCGCCCCAGCCGTCGGACCAGGTGGCCCAGATGCGGCCGTCGGGCAACCGCCAAGCCCGGGCGTCGGAGGGACACTTGCGCAGGTTCTGGCTGACAAGCGAGAGCCGGTCGTCCTCCCAGCCCTCGCCGGTAAAGGCCAGCCGCCGGAAGATGATGCCGTAGCCCTCGTGATACGAGGAGCAGTTCTCCGTGCCGATGTGGTAAACGTCGCCGCCGGCATCCGAGGAAGCGGTGGCCCGCCAGTACCAATCACAGAAGCGTCGGGGAAGTTTTTCGCCGGGCTTCAAACCGCCCCAGGTCGCCCCGCCATCGAAGCTGGCCATCGCCCACACCCCGCCGCCCTCGCAATCCTTGCCCACCGCCTGGGATTCTTTGGGCCCGGCGCCCATGAGCACGAGGAGGCGCTTGTTGTCATAGGCCACGCACCCGCGGCGCAGGCTCTGGAAGTAGGTCCACCCGCTGCCGCCGAAATGCCCCCCGCCGCAGGCGTAGGAACCGCTTCCGCCGCTCCCAACCCCGGAATAGACCGTTACCGGCCCGAGCTTCTCGACCGCGCCCGACTCGGGCTTCATCTTCTCCGGGTCGCGCTTGACAACCTTGTAGATCACCGGCCGCGCGTAGGGCTTGGGCTCGCCCTCCATCTTCACAAGGGGGCTCCTGGCGTCGCCGGCCGCCGCCTCCCTGGTCACGAGGCGGATGTTATCAACGAAGATATCCGCATCGCCCTCGTAGCCGTTGATGCGCAGGACCAGTCCCGTCATCTTGGAAAGGTCCATCTCCGCGACCCGGGCCATCTCGGCCAGAGGGAAGTCGCAGGTGGCCTGCTTGTCCTGGGGCACCTTGAAGACGGCCACGTTGGAGCGCAGGCCCAGATAATGGGCCTTGATCTGCGGGCCGCTGGAGTCGAAGACCCGGCAGCCGATCACCGCCGGGGCTTTTTCGCTGAAGATGTCGAAGCGCAGAAGTTCATAGCCCGACCAGTCCTGCCGGCCGCCCTTGTTGGCCAGCGCGCTGTCGAACATGTTGCAGTAACGCTGGTAGAACCAGTCCGCGACGTCGTGGTAACTACCCGAAGGCGGCTGGGCCACGCGGCCCGGGCCGCTACCCTTGGTGTAGCCGGCGATGGCGCTCCAGGAGGAGGGGATGAAGTGCAAAGACTTCTTCCCCTCGGTGGCGTGATTTTCAACGGGCTCCCTGGTTCCCGCCTCGTCGGGGCGCTTG
>JAZDKM010000410.1:0-3269 GCA_043803085.1 Planctomycetota bacterium | reverse complement strand
CCCGCGGATCGTTCTCGCCCACCCTGTCCACCCCGAACCAGGCCTCGCTTTGAAAGAATTGGTCGAACCGATCGTACGTCTCTTCCGCCGCCATCTCATAATGGAGAAGCACCCGCTCGGCGGGCATGGCGAACGCCACCTGCATGTCGATGGACCCCAGCCCGTCCCCGAATGTCGTATCCCCGCCGGGTAGCGTCGATGGGGCGTAGCCGGTGTGGAACCCGGCGTCGATCCGCAAGCGCAGATCGTCCGCGCTCACCTCCCCCCAGCCGTTGGTGGTGTACCGAGCGCCCAGTTCCCCAGGCCTCGTTTCGTCAGTGACGAAATACTCCATCCGCCCGTCGATGGTGCGGCCCCCCCCTGTTTCGGGAATCCCACTGCCCACCACCGCCACGCCGGCCCCCGCGGCCTCGTACCGCTCCAACCATATCTCCGACCCCCGCCCCGCGTCGAACTGACCAGCCGGGACAACGCCCCCGGCAAGCGCCGAGAAAACGACGGCCATTAAGCCAACATACACCTTGTTCAACGGGGTGATCTCCTGGCTCCGATCTGACTTGCTCGCCTGCCCTGAGACGCAAGCCCCATTCTACCAAATCCCTTGGGGTCCAGCCGTCGCCAAAGCCCCAGCCCCTTCATCCGGTAGAGTCGAGACGTGGCGCGGTGGGGTAGGGTGGGCGTAGCGTGTTTCCGACCCTTTCGGTTGTCGGGGCCTGAATATCCCATCCTTGCTCCGTTTCCACGTCCCGCTCATCGAACCGGACGTGCGGATCTCCCGCATCCGGCTCTCGGAGAAGGTTCACGCGTTCGCATGCGGCAGGCGGGAGGGGTCCCAACGAAGCTGGAGCAGCCCGAAGCTCTTCTCCAACCAGGGACTCCAATACCAGCACGGCCCGAACGTCTGGGTTTTGTGCTTGGCACCCCACCACTTGCGGAACCGATACCGAACGTGTGCGTTGATCGTTCGGTAGGCATCGCTGACCGGACCGAGGCAGAAGTAGCCAGCCCACCCGCGCAGCACGCGGTTGAGTTCGCCCACCACCTCGTCCGGGTCCAGGCCACCACGCTTTCGGTCCGTGATCGCGCTGATCCGTTCGCACACCCGCGCGACCCTCTTCTTGCTGGGTGCTCCGCACAGTAACTTTCGTTTCGTGCGGTGTGCCCAGTGCAGACCGAAGGTGTAGCCCAGAAAGTCAAACCGCTCGGCCGGTACCTGTCGCACCTGAGTCTTGGTTTCGTTTACCGTCAACTTCAGCACCTTCATCATATCCCGCATGACGGTCATGGCCTCGGCGGCCGTGCCCCGGCAGCAGATCACGAAGTCGTCCGCGTAGTTGACGATGCGGGCCCGGAGCTGAGTTTCGTGCCCCAGCGTTTTCCATCCCAGAACGAACCGACGCATGTACAGGTTACTGAGCAACGGGCTGATCGGCGCGCCTTGGGGCGTCCCTCTCCCTTGGTCCTTGTTCCGCGTCGTTCGCTGCGTATTCCCCCGCTCGTCGATCTCCTCGACGGGCGCTTCCAGCCACATCTTCAGCAGATGCAGCATGGCCCCGTCCACGATGCGCCGCCCCAGGCAACGCATCAGTTCGGCGTGGGGAATGCTATCGAAGTACCCGCTCAGGTCCGCGTCCACCACCTGCGTGTGTCCGCCGTTAAGCAGCTTTCGCACGTGGTTCACCGCGTCCAACGCGCTACGCTCGGCGCGGTAGGCGTACTGTTCGGGTTGCAGATCGGCCTCGAAGATGGGTTCGAGCACCAGCATCGCCGCCGTCTGCACGACTCGGTCCCGGATCGTCGGGATGCCCAGGGGCCGCTGCTTCCCGTCCGGCTTGGGAATCCACACCCGCCGAACGGGATCAGGCCGATACGTCTTGACTCTCAGCTCCTCCGCCAGTTCACCCAGCCAACGATCCAGCCCGTAGGTCTCGATGTCCGCGAACGTCTGGCCGTCCACGCCCGCCGCGCCGCCGTTGGCTTTGCCGCGGGCATAGGCGTAGGCCAGAACGTCCGAGCGGTACACCTTGTCGTACAGGGCGTGAAACCGCTGGTTGGGCGATGCCTTGGCTTTGGCGTGCAGCGCCGCCTGCAACTTCTGAAGCTTTTCCGGAGGTTCTAGACTCATCATCACTCCCCTTTCTTCCGCGTTGCTTCCTGCGCTGACCCTTCAACTCCGGCCCCTTCCCTCCACGGTCGTTACCCGCTTCTTCGGTACTATGGGCCGGTCCGACTCCCATCCCGGCCCGACCTGTCCCTCGCGGGTGTCCGGTTGGCGATCCACCGTCAGGACCTGCGTCCCGCGGCTCACCACCGAGATGGGTCTCCCGTGTTGCGTCTGTTCTCCTTGCAGGCATGCCGTCGCCCCTACCCCGGCGGACCCGTGGAGCCTCGGTTGTTCGGCCTTATTCTCGCCCAGGCGATCGGGCTTGGGTCTCCACGGCGGCGGCCTTCCCTCTTGCACCGCGAGGTCGGCATCCGCGAGCTTTGTTTCGAGGCCTGCTCGGCGTTCACTCAGGTTACGGCCTGCCTGCTTGCTGAGTCGCCTTGAGCGACCCGTGGACATCGAAAGCTTCAGCCGATTCGTTACCTCCTCGTCTGCTTCGACTGCTACCGGGTGGAACAACCCAACTTCCCGGGCGGGACTTTCACCCGCAGGAAAACAGCGCCTTTCACGGCGCACGGTGCGTGACACTTTAGGCGGGGCTTTGGGGAGGGCGAGCCGTTGGGTTTATGCGTTATGACGCTTTCGGCTCGGCGGGAGCCTCGCCCTCCCCGGTCGCGTTCACCCTGGCGAGCCGTTGGGTTTATGGGTTATGACGCTTGCGGCTCGGCGGGAGCCTCGCCCTCCCCGGGCGGGCGAAACGTTGAGCGCCCGCCGATTCTGTCACGCACCCCCTTCATCCGTCCCTTTCGCCTTTTGACTTTCGACTTTGGACTTTCCCGCCACCCGCCTCTTTGACCCCGGCAACAGGGCGCGCGCCAAAATCGCCCAATCCGTAGATCACCCTCCACGTTATAGTTGAGGGAGATGCGACTTTGGGTCGGTGTGCAGCGGGCACGTGTGGTCGCCTGCGGAGACCTCAAACGCCGCCCAACCCCCGGCGCGACGGGACGCGGCGTGACATCTCGGCGGGTCAAAAACTTCAGTTCGCACGGAGTCACGCGAAACACGCGACGTGCAGCGAGCGCGGTGCTCCGCGCGGGCTGAAGCCCGCGGCTCGCCTCATGTCATCGTTGCGCTTGTGATGAAACGGCGTATTACCCGCCGG
>JAZDKM010000409.1:0-3563 GCA_043803085.1 Planctomycetota bacterium | reverse complement strand
TTCCAGATCCCCATCACCGTCTTCCTGCGGGCGGCAATCCGAAATCGTTTGGCGTCGCTGGGGGTGAAGATCTGAAGGGCATGGCAAGGGACCGGCAGGCCGCACTTGGAAACAGGTGCGGCCTTCTTCATTCGTTTGCCTTAACCTGCGATAGCCCAGCCGCCACTGTTGGCGGCGGCGTGAAACTGGGGGAGAACGGGCGGTTGGAAATTCCGGCGGCGGCGGCGCGAAAATCCATGTCGCTGGGTCGAGCTCACGGTTCGATTTGATCCTTCATGCGGTAACTGCTGCCCTCGATGACGACGGTTTCGGCATGGTGGAGGAGACGGTCGAGCACGGCCGAGGCGATGGTGCTGTCGTTGCTGAAAATGGAGGCCCATTGTTTGAAGGGCTTGTTGGTGGTCAGCACAATGGAGCCCCGCTCGTAGCGGCGGCTGATGACCTGAAAGAGCAGGTCGGCGCCGTGCGGGTCGATGGGGAGATAGCCCAGCTCATCCAAGACCAACAGTTCCGGGGCCAGGTATTTCTTGAGTTGGCGTTTGAGCAAGCCGCGCTTGTGGGCGGTGGACAGGTCGTTGATGACGCTGATGGCGTCGGCAAAGAGGACCGCGTAGCCTTCCTGACAGGCGGCGTAGCCCAGGGCGGTAGCCAGGTGAGTTTTGCCCACGCCGACATGGCCCAGGAGCACGACGTTGGCTTGGTGGGCCACGAACTCGAGGCGGAAGAGGTTCTGCACCTGGAGGCGATTGATTTTCTTGGGCCAGTCCCAGCGGAACTGTTCGAGGGTTTTGAGGACCGGGAAGCGCGCGGCCTTTACCCGGCGTTCAATGACCCGCTGGCGGCGTTGGGTGTATTCGCCCTCGATCAACCGGCGCAGGTATTCGACATGGTCGGCGTGTTGAAGGGCGCATTGTTGGGCCAGGGTGGCGTGATGCTGTTGGAGGAAGGGCAGGCGGAGGTAGTCCAGATGTTGGGGGAGCAACGCGGCATTGAGTTTCATGGGTGAGGTGGGTTGGATTTGGGTTGGTAGGGAGTGAGGTCGGCCGGGGGCAGTTCCATGTCCAGCAGGTCCTGGCGGCGGGTGAGGTGCAGCGCGGCCGGCGGCGTGGCCTGGCGTTGGCGCTGTTCGAGGAGGTTGGCGATGTACTCGCAACCGTAGGCCTCGAAGGTCAAGGCGTCCTGGAGGGCGCGGCCGACGTTCTCCGGGCCGTGGATTTCGCTCAAGGCGACGATCTTCTGGATATGGTGGCGGGGGTTGAGGCATTTGGCCTCCAGTTGGCGCACGTAGGGTTCGGCGTGAGTCCCCAAGGCCAGGAAGCGCAGCAGGAGGATCTGGTGGCGAGCCTGCTGGCGTTGCGTCACCAACTCCTTGATGTGATCGGGATGGCTGAGCTTCTGGCGGCGGTCGTAACTGCGCGGATGGGTGGCGATGAGCTGTTCCTGGTGAAAGAGCAGCAGTTGATCGGGGTAGAGCTTGAGGGTGAGTTTCTGCGAGGCGTAGCGGTGGGGCACCGAGTAGCGGTTGGTGTCGTAGAGGACGTGACAGCAGCCGTTGGCGCCGATGGGCCGGACGACCGCGCCGTCATAGGGCATGGCCGGCAAGGGCCTGAGCCGGGGTTTCTCCTGGGCGAACAGGTCGCTGGGTTGGCGGTGGGTTTCGCCGTGGACGCGGACGTTGGCGACGGTGTCGCGCCACAGCGTGGCGGCGGGATGGACGGCGGCGAAGGAAGGGATATCCAAGCCGTTGAGGAAGTTCTTCTTGACGTAGCCGACGCCCGACTCGACGCGCCCTTTTTCGTTTCCCTTGCGGACCTGGCAGGCGACGGGTCGGAAGCCGTAGTGGGCGGCCAGATCCAGGTAGCGGGGATGGAACAAGGCGGGTTCCCCCAACGGATGGCGCAGCACGCCGACCTTGAGGTTGTCGATCATGACTTTTTCGGTCACGCCCCCGAAGAACTCGAAGGCATGGCGGTGACAGGCGAGGAACTGCTCCATGCCTTCGGACAAAGTGAACTCGAGGTACAGCAGCCGGCTGTAACAGAGCACCATGACAAAGAAGCTCAGGCGTCGGCGGGTCGAGCCGACCGAGACCGAGCCAAAGCTGCCCCAGTCGACTTGGGCGCATTCCCCCGGGGCGAACTCGAGCATCAGGTAGGCGGGCTTGCGCACGGGACGCACCTCGCGCACGAACTCCTTGAGGATGCTGTAGCCGCCGGCGTAACCCTGCGTGCGCAGTTGCTGCAGCAGTTGCTGGGCGGTGTAGGGATGCCGTTCCAGGAGCGCGACGATCTGCCCCTTGAACGCATCGAGTTTGCTGGGGCGCTGGGTGCCTTGGCGTGGCTGGTAAGTTGGTTGATCCACCCACTTTTCGACCGTCTTGGGATCGAGGTGAAGTTCGGCGGCAATCTGGGAGGCTTTCAATCCCCGCTCATCGTGGAGTTGGCGCAAGCGGCAGAAGGTCGGGTAGTCGATCATGCGACACCTCCCTCCAAGGCGCGGCGCAGAATGTCGCCGACCGATCGCATTGAGCCGCTACGCGGTGCCGTCGAGGCCGCGACTCTTCGGGGATCCTCTGGCAGAGCCAGCACCTGGTAGAGCGGCTTTTGGTAGGCGATCAGATCGGCCTGGACGAGGTGCTGGCGGGCCGCCGCCAACGTCGGCACCTCCAGGTTCAGATGGCGGGCGATGGCCGCGTCGGAGTAGTAGCTCAAGCCGTTCACGTCGGCGACGGTGACCAGGAACAGATAGAGCGCCCACGCCCGCGGTTCGGCGCGGCGCAAGTAATCGTGCCGGACCAACCGGTGGTCCACCCAACTGAAGCTGGTGGGGATTTGGCGCAGCCGATCCGGCCGCAGCGGATGTTTGTGGATCATAATCGAGCCTCGAGAGTTGTTGCTGTTGTTTCCAGGAGACCGCCCCCCAGAATGTTGCGACCTCGAAGTAGCAGTTGGCGGGTGGTGGCGGCGATGTCCTCTTGTAACGTACTGCCGGTGACCATGGAGATCAGCCCCACAAACGCTGGGCTTTCCGTCAGACAGTCATCTTGTAACGCACCCGACAGTCCTCTCGGTACGTTACGAGATGACTGATCGGGGTTAGCACATTGATTATCAAGCGGTTGACTGCTTTGAGACGAAGGGCTCTTCTTCCTCCAGTAACCAGGATGGCTCCGACGCCAGAGCTGGACGCGGCAGACTTCGTTCGGTCCGCGAAAGTGGTCGCCGTTGCCATGCTTGCTGGCCCACCGCCGCTGGCTGACCCGCTTACTGGCCTGTCGGCAGGCCGGCTCAGAACAGTAGCGTTGGCGATCTTCGGTCCGCGGATCGGGAATGAAGAACTTGCCGCAACAGCGGCATTTACGTCGGGTCGGCGGACGGCTCATGGTGCGCTTCACTTCGGAGGCGCACGGCCGGGAAGAAAACGAAAAAGAAGATCCGGATCAACTCCAAACCGGAAGAAGGAAGAAGAGCTTTGCGAGGAAGAGCGCGAAGAAAATCCCGCTCAAGAAAACGGAATTTCAAATCGCCTGCTCTCCCCCACTTTCATTCCGCCGCTGAGAGCCA
>JAZDKM010000408.1:0-2848 GCA_043803085.1 Planctomycetota bacterium | reverse complement strand
GGTAGTGTACCAGCGTTTCGTGGAACTTCCGGCGGGCATGGGCCCAGCAGGCCACCTCGATGATCAGCCCACCGGCATAGATCCCGTCATATCCGCTGAACGCATCCGCCTGAAGATAAGGAGCTGCGAAACAATAACTTGAGCAATCATTTCTGAGGGCGGATTGTGTAGTTCCACTCTCCATGAAACTTGGCCGCGCGGCAATGGACGCGAGCCAGTTGCTCGTTGCTGATCTCGATGCCCGTCTCATACTGCTTGGTGTCCAAGGCTGCTCGGACCGTCAGGCCGCTCTTGGTGGTGGTGTTGCTGATCAGGTTCACGATAACTTCGTAACTCGTCAGCGGACGCCCGCGCCAGTTCTTGGTGATGAAACAGAAGAGGCGGTGCTCGATCTTGTTCCACTTGCTGGTCCCCGGCGGGAAATGGCAGACCTGCAGCGGCATCTCCAAGTCGTCGGCCAACTCCTGCAGAGCTACCTTCCACAGACGATTGCGGCTGCTGTTGCTGCCGCCTCCATCGGCGGTGATCATCAGCTTACTCGCCCGCGGAAAACGCCGGCAGCCCATCTCCTCCCACCAACGTCGGATGCTGGCGGCGGCGAATTGGGCCGTATCGTGATCGATTCCCACGCTCACCCAACCCTCATTGCTGGCCAGATCGTACACCCCGTAGGGAATCGCCTTACCCAGCTTCTTGTCCGGGAAGTCATGTACTTTGACCGTCTGGGGTTGTCCCGGCGGGTGCCATTCCTGCCCCGCGTTCTTGAATTCCCCCACCAGTTCCTTCTTTTTCGTGTCTACGGACACCACCGGCTGGCCTTGCTTCTGACAGGCCATCACCTCCCGGTTGATGTACTCGAACTGGGCGTTGCGATCCGGATGCGACGAGCCCTCCTGCGTCTTGCGATTGGCCTGCAAGCTGTAGCCCTCCTGCTTCAGCAGGGCCGCGACCGTACGGTCCGTGACGGGATGGTTTTGCCGCCCCAGTTCCTCGGCCAGCTTGCGGGTGCTCTTGCACGTCCAGCGCAAGGGCGATTCCGGGTGCCCTCGCGTCACCGGATCAACCAGCGCCTCCAGGGCCTGTTGCAATCCCGGATCGATCTGTGTCAACGGCTTACGGCCGCCGCCGGGGCAGCGAATCCGAACGCCGACAGGCTCTTGCGGATGCGCCTGGCGGTATTCCAGTTCCGCAGTGCCCGCCGCGATGGTGTTCCGCGCCAACCCCGTGGCAAGCGATACGGCGGTCACGCCGCCCCAACCGACGGCACCCGCTTCCGCCGCGGCCCACTGCCGCCGCATCCGCTCGTCCATCACGCCCGACAAGGCCCGATACTTCTGCCGAATCCGTTCCACCGTAGATGCGTCCTGCATGCACGAATCATCGTCCGGACCCGGCTATCGGCAACACAAAATCGCTCATGTTATTTTTTCGCGACTCCTTAGAGTGCGTCCCAAAACCCTGTTTTTCACGCTACGGCCCTCCGCCAGCAGATGATCGCGCTGGCGAACTGAACGAAGCCCAGGTAGTTCTCAGCATGGACCTCGTAACGAATCTTCAGCCGGCGAAAGAGGTTATGCCAGCGATTGGTCCGTTCCACGACCCAGCGCCGGGCCTTGAATCGCGGATTCTTTCTGCGTTCCTTTTCCTCCTGTCCGCGCGATTTCATATGCGCGATGTAGCCGCGACGCTTGGCCGACCGACGCAACTCCGGATAGTCGTAACCCTTGTCGCAGCAGAGATGCTGTCGAGGCTTCTTCTTGGGCGACGGACGCGGGACCACCGTGGCGTCCAAGGTAGCCCCAAACTGTTTCATGTCGTGCCGGTTAGCACCCGAGAGCGTGACCGCCAGCGGGATACCGTCGGCGTCCGAGAGGAGATGTCGCTTGGTGCCCAGTTTGCCCCGATTGGTCGGGTCTTTTCCGACTTGGTCCCCCCTTTCACCGGGGCCGAGACGATGACCCCGTCGAGTGACTGGAAACGCCAGTCGATGCCCCGGAGGTCGTCGTAATGCTGGAGACATGCGCGCCAGATTCGCTCGAAGATGCCCGCCTGCACCCAGGCCTGGAAACGCCGGTGACACGTGCTGCCGGAGCCGTACGGGCGCGGGATCATCTTCCACTGGCATCCGGTGCGCAGGACATAAAGGATACCGTTGAGGACCGTCCGGTTCGGCACGCGTGGCCGACCGTTGGTCCCCGGCGGCTTGTCGGGTGGCAGGATGGGTTCGATCAGGTTCCACAGCTCATCCGGAATCTCGCGGAGTCCATTCCGCTTACGCGACTTCTTGCGCATCGTATTGTCCTCCATGACGTTACAATGTTGCTATCGGCCCTCACGGCCAGGAAACGTGAGGGGTTTTGGGACGCACTCTTAGTCGTTAGCCCGGGTTGCGCTCCGATTTGTCTGTAAACGCCCGCGTGGCGTGACTCCGAGGACTCCCTTTTACGCGCTGGCGGCGAAGGGCTCACGGGGGGCTTCCTCGGCGGTGGGCACGCGGGTATGGATGTACCCGGACGGGCGGCAGGCGTCCAGCCGGCGGCGCCAGCGGAGGCCCCGGCAATACGGGGAACTCCCCGGCCCCGCCGGCGTCTATACAGGTAGCGTGGGGGATGACTGTGCTCGCCCCCCACGGCAAACATACCTGAAGGATGGACCCGTTTCGGAGGAAGGCATCATGAGCTTCGGGATTCGATTCGGTTTGAAATCGCTGGCGGGCATGGCAGTGTTGCTGGGGCTGGTCTGGCTGGGGCCGGCGGCACCGGCGCTGGGCGACGGGTTCATCGTGGTGGACAGGCCGTGGCCGCCGGACATCGCCCCCGGCCCCTGGCCGCGACCCCGGCCGCGGACC
>JAZDKM010000407.1:0-2127 GCA_043803085.1 Planctomycetota bacterium | reverse complement strand
TTGTACCCCGGTGATCTCCCACATCTTGTTGGCGAGCTTCACGGCATCGAGCTTCGGAGCCAGAGCCAGAGCGGCCTCACGCCAGGCGAAGTGTTGGGCCCGGACGATCTCACACAGGACCTTGAACCGCTTTTCAATGGGGATGTCCATTCTGGTTTCCTCCTGGTCGTTTCTCTTGTAGTCAAGAGGGCGCGGGCTGGGGCCCGCGGCCTGTCATCGCTCGGCCCAGCCCGGCGCCGGGCGGGAACGCGAAGCTAGCGTTTGAACTGGTACGCCTCGTGGACCTCCGTAGCGCCATGGAACTCTGGCAGCTCGAAATGAATGGCACCTATCGGACATACCTCCGCGCAAATACCACACTCCTCGCACAGCATTTGCAGGTAGGCCGCCCTTCCGTTGATCAGGCCCATGATCTGGGGCGGGCAGCGGCCAACGCACACGGCGCAGCCGTCGCACCGGAACGCATTGATTACTGGAAACATGTTGTCATCCTTCCTTAGAAGGTCATACCCAGCCTATAACCATCGTGAATGGCACCGTTCGCCCGGCGCGTCGCAATGGCATCGCCAATTCTGTATACTTCGCGCTTCTTGTAGTCGGGCTCTTTGTTGGGCGTCATGTTGGCCAGAACCACGGTGTCGCCCGTGATGATCACCTCGTGGCCTTCGGCGTCCTGGGCGCAGACGCCCTCCGGCGTCAGCGCCTTGATCTTGTGCCTGGTGTACTGCTTGACGCCGCCTTCCTTGAGCTTCTTCATGTAACGCCAGATATAGGACGGATTCACGTCCAGGCCAAACTTCTTGGCGGGCCCAATGATGGAGACCTCGTAGCCGCCTTTCTCCACCAGGAAAAGGGCCGTGGAGATGGCTACCCCTGTCCAGCCCACCACGGTAACCCGTTTGCCGGGCGTGACCTTGCCGTCCATCACGTCCAGACAGCTAACTACGTTCGCACCGTCGCCACCGGGGAAGGCGCTGCGCTCGGGCAGGGCGCCGGTGGCGAGCACGACCTTGTCGGGCGCCTGTTGGTCGATCAACTCCGGCGTCACGGTTGTCCCGGTGACGATCCGGGCGCCGTTCTTCTCGCAGCGCGTCTGCAGATGATTGACGAGCCGCATGAACTCGTTGTCACCCCAGGGGCCCTTGGCCGCAATGGCGGCCTGACCACCCAC
Source organism: Planctomycetota bacterium (assembly GCA_043803085.1). GTDB lineage: Bacteria > Planctomycetota > Phycisphaerae > UBA1845 > UBA1845 > JAAEQG01. The sequence goes on along the minus strand of JAZDKM010000407.1, from coordinate 956 downwards.
TTCCGACTTCTTCTCGTAGATGGTCACATCGTGGCCCTTCGCGGCCGCGACGGCGCCCGCCTGCAACCCCGCCAGCCCCGCGCCGACGATCATGATCTTCTTCTTGGCCCGCGCGCGCGGGAACCCGTAGAAGCCCCACTCAGCCTCACTTTCATGGCCCAAAGTGGGCCTGACAAAACAAGTCAGCTCGGCGTCCCTGAAAAGCCGGGCCAGGCAGATGTTGCACGCCATGCACGGGACAATGTCCTCCTCGCGACCCTCCCGGATCTTCGTGGGCAGCATGGGATCGGCGATCATGGCCCGGCAGCTTTCCCAAAAATCGATGCTGCCTTCGGCCAGAGCCGCCTCGGGGTACTTGGGCTCAAAGAGCCGGTAGGCCATAGACACGGGCATTCTCAATTCCCTCTTGAAGCGCTTGGCCACATGGAGCCAGTTGCCCTGGGGAATGTCGCGTGAGATCACCGACTCCGCCGATTCCTGCCAGCCCACCGTTACGGAAAGCAGGTCGACGCCCGCGTTGCAGATGATGCGGTTGATTTCGAGGCTTTCCTCCGGCGTGTTGCCGCCCCGGTCATTCAGCAGCTCCTCCCCGCACAGTCGGATGATGATCGGGTAGTCCGGCCCGACCTGCTTGCGGATGCCGGCCACAATCCGGCGGGGGAGCTCGGCGCGGCCTTTCACGTCGCCGCCAAACTCGTCGGTCCGCTTGTTCGTGTAGGAAGAGATGAAGTTCGAGAGCAGGTAGCCCACAATTCCGGAGATTTCCACGGCATCGAACCCGGCCTCCACGCAGCGCCGGGCGCCCTGCACGTGCTCCGCGATGCAGCGCTCGATGTCCTCCTTGGTCATTTCGCGGGGCGGCCGGAACCTCGGCAGCCGCTGCTCCACGGCCGAGGGCCCGACCGTGTAGTCCAGGTGGACCCCTCCCACTCGTCCGCAGTGCATGAGCTGGAGGA
>JAZDKM010000406.1:0-11248 GCA_043803085.1 Planctomycetota bacterium | reverse complement strand
GACAATCGTCAATCGTCAATCGGCTCATTGGTTCTCCCCCTTGGGGCCTTCGACGATCTCGCCGGTCAGCGGGCTGACGTAGATGGGCTGGCCGTTCTTGAGCAGATACTCCCGTTTGAACGATTGGCCGGCTTGGTACGGTGTGTCCGCCAACGCGCTTTCGTCGTAGACCAGCACCCCGTCCACACTGGGGAAGTTGATCGCATTGAGCGTCCCGAGTTCGAAGATGATGTCGTAGAGGGACTTGCTGCCGGCCGCATCCAGCTTGGCCGTTTCGGTGCCGCTCGCGGGATTGTTGGTGTAGTAGTCGGTCGGGTCGCCCGTCCTCAATTTCGTACGGTAGCCCGTGGGTTCGGGAAACGGCTGTCCGCTCGTTTGGCGTAGAGCGATGTCGTGGATGATGACCTCGCGGCCGACGAGCAGCTTGCCGTCCGGACCGAAGATCACCGTGAAGAAGTTGCGATGGCGCGGCCAAGCGTGGGGCGCGGGCCAACCGCCGCTAGGAGCTTGGTTGTACCGATCGTGGGCTAATTCCGCTTCCGTCCAAAGGACTTGATCCACGATTTCGCGCGGGGCCACCCGGATAGGCGGGGGCAATTCGTATACGTCGCCCTCGACGACGCGGAACCGATTCTCTGTCATCAGGTCGGTGATGCAGCTAGTGATGGGATCGGGCGGCGTAAGCGAGCAATCTCGCTGGTACTCCGGGCTTTGGGGGTCGTCGTTGGGGGGGTCGGGGACGATCGGCACAATCATCTGGTGGCCCGTGACCGGATCGACGTAGAAGAACAGGCCTTGCTCCGAGCGGTGGAGGGCCTTGGCCCGCGTGGAGGTCAACACGCCGTGCAGCGTGGTCTGGACCGCGGCTCCCTTGCGCTCTTCCCACACCCGGACGAAGCCCGGAAGGGTCATCGCCAGGAGCAGCGCAATGATGACCACCACGGTGAGCATTTCGACCAAAGTGAAGGCCGGAGAGAAACGTCGAAACGCCGAAACGTCGAAACGCCGAAACTCAGAAAGGAGCGCATTCGGCAGCGGCGGGTTGGCATGCCTGAGAGCGTCTATCAAAACCCCTCTCCCCCTTGGGGAGAGGGCCGGGAGAGGGGCGATTCCCGCTGATTTCGACCCTCCCCCTTCCCCCTCCCTAAAAGGGAGGGGGGTCAGGTCAGGCGCTCTAAGCAAAGCGAACCGTGGTGGAGCGAAGCGCAGGCATGTCCGACGTTTCGGACCGTGCAGGATACAACATGCCCACGCCTTCCGCTGACGGGGCAGGCTTGGGCATGCCACCCGTCCGCCAGACGCACGAACCAAGATGGACCCCGGGGGGGCGGCGCGGCAGGAGCCTCGCCCACCCGGAGTAAGCACCGGCCGGACCGGATTGAACCGAACTTCGCGTCGCAAAGGTCGAATCCCTTAAATAGGGAGCCCCTCCTGGATTGCCACCCGCAGGATTTTGTCCTGCACGGTCTCACTCGAATACACGTTGTCCCGGTTCAGCAGGTGGTCGAACTTGAACCTGGGTTTGGGAAGCGGCTCGTTGAAATCGTAGATGAGGTCCGGATGGTAGCCGGTCACGGGCGGTTCGCGGAAGTCGTCGGAGAACTGCTCCGGCCCGTCCGGGCCGTAGGAGACGAAGACGGGCACGTCGTTGCTCAAGCTGCGCAGGGCCGCACACGTCTTCCAGCGATCGCCGGCCGCCCGAACGTTCGGGGGCTGATCCCACATCCCATTGGCGGTGCTGTCAGGGGTGGTCGCGAAGTAGGCGACAGGCGTGCCCCAGCCATCCATGAAGTAGTCCAGCGGCTCGTCTTGGCCGGGGTCGAACGTGCCATTCCCGTTGCGGTCCAGGTACTCATCGGGAACACCGCTAGCCTTGTGAGCCGCCGCGCGATACTTCGGTTGGATGCGGTCGAGGATGGCGGCCCCGGCCTGACTGTACGAGCGGATAGCCAAGGCAAAAGCCTTGATGTCGCCGTGGTCCACCTCGGCCAGATTGGTGGGGACTTCAAGGTCGCTTCCACTTGGCGCGATGCGTCCGACGGTGCTAGGCGGGGGCGGCGGGGGCGGGATACTCGGTACCCCGGCACTTTGGAGGAAACCATCGAGTTCATCGGGCGGGTAGTCGCCGTAGCGCGTCTGGTAGCCCTTGACCTTACTTAACGGTTTCTCGCTGGCGAATTGCTGGGCGGCGAGTTGCAGGGTATTGAGCAGGCCGGCGGTCTCGCTGGCCTTGGCCGCTGCGATCCGCGAGCGCCCGACCATGATCACGGCCCCGATCAAGATCACGATGATCGCAATCACCACCAGCAGCTCGACGAGCGTGAAGGCCGCGACCCGATTGACGATTGACGATTCACGATTGACGATTGCGGATTGCGGACTTCGGATTGAAAGCGTGAATCGCAAATCACCAATCGTGAATCGTGAATCGACAATCGGCAATCGGCAATCGTCAATCGTCAATCGGCAGCCCTGCCGGCTCGGTGGCGTTCTTTGCGTCGCTGATTGCACCCCGATCACCCCCTCACTTCCGCTCGAAGTTGGCGATGTCATCGGGCGTGCCGTAGAGGCCGTCGGGGCCGGGGCTGATCAGCAGGAAGGTGTCCTTGTTCACCGGCGTGGGCCGGCCCGTGACGGTCCTGTCCCAAATATAACGCTCGAAGGAGTTGGCATAGGCGGGGAGGTCGAGATCTGCGACGGAAGTGGTCGGGTACACATTCCCCACCACATGGGCGAGCGAGTGCGGCTTGTTTCCCGCAGGTCCGCTCGGGCGCAGACCGTCCTCATTGATCGAGAGCCACCGCACACCCGTGATGGCCAAATTGTCGGTTGGATCGTAGATTCCCGGCAGGGTTCTTCCCCCCTGGTCCACCTCGACCATCGCCCGCGCGCCACCCCGGGCCCGGTAGTAGAGAATGGGGTACTTGAACGAGTCCGTGAACACCAGGTGCTTATAGTCACCGTCGTCGTCGTGCGAGGGGTTCCACAGCGTACCCGGCCATGGCGTAGCCGGCTCCTGATAGACGCCATCCTCCACCAGTTGGCCCATCGACTTGATGCTTTTCAGGAGCGGGTCGCTGTTGGCAAAGGGGCCGTAGCGGGGGACCAGCGGTTCGCCATCCGGCGGATGACCGCTGTCACCCATTGCGTACGCGCCGACCGGATTGGAGGCGTTGTCCTTCCCCATGTTGTGCCACCACTTGCCATCGCCATCCTGGTCCGGAAAGCCCGCAGTGCCCAGACCGTCCGCTCCGTTCAGGGCGTAGACCAGCAGGCTGGCACCCGTGGTGTGACCCAGGTCACCGGAGGTGGCGAATGGATCCCTCATTTTCCCGGGGAGATCGGGAGTGGGCTCTTTGTCGGAATCCGTGCGGGAGAACGGATAAACGCCCCCCAGGGTCGATTCCTGTTTGTACGCGTCCAGGGCGGTGCTCAGGCCCGCGATCTGCGATTGGGTGGCGACGGCCTTGGCCCGGGTGCGCACGCCCGACAGCGCCGGAACCAGGATGGTGATGAGCAACGCGATGATGGCGATGACCACCAGGAGCTCGACCAGGGTGAACGCGGCGCGGCAAGAGAGTGGAGAATGGAGAATGGAGAATGGAGAATGAGCAACCGTGTACGAAGGTTGCCCGGGCGGTCGCTGCCCCCCCCTTGTGGGATCGGTCTCCGTGGCTTTCCTTTTTCCATTTTCCATTTTCAAATCCTCTCTCTGCGCCGCGGGTCGGGATCCGCTAGCTGCTGGGACCGGAAACCGATTCAATGAGCGAGACCAGCGGAAGGAACAAGGAAACCACGATGAAGCCGACGATCGTGCCCAGGAAGATGACCAGGATCGGCTCCAGCAGCGATACGAGGCTGCCGACCAGCGTGTCCACCTCTTCGTCATAGTTGTCGGCGACCTTCATGAGCATCTTGTCGAGGTCCCCGGTCTCCTCGCCCACGTCGATCATGTTGACCACGATGGCGTCCGTCACCTTGGCCGCGCGCAGGGGATTGGCAAAGCTGTCGCCTTCGCGGATGGCGTCGTGCACCCCCCCCAGGGCCCGGGCGTAAACCTCGTTGCCGGAGGTTTCCTTGGTGATGTTGATGGCTTCGAGGATGGGGACCCCGGCGCTGATCAAAGTGCCCAGCGTGCGGGTGAACCGCGCTACCGAAGTCTTTTCGAGGATTTGGCCCAGGACCGGCAACTTGAGGCTCATCAGGTCCACCACGTAGCGCCCGCCTTTAGACTGGCGGATCAGCTTCATCCCCAGAAACAATCCGATCGGGGTGAACAGCAGGACCGTCCAGCCCGGGGGGGTGCCTTTGACGAACCAATCCGCGATGCCGATCAACATCTGGGTGACCCCGGGCAACTTGGTGCCGAAGTCCTTGAAGATCTCCGTGAACTTCGGCACGACCACGATCATGATGCCGGCGACGATCCCCACCGCGAAAGAGATGACGCAAACCGGATACACCATGGCCCCGGTCACCTTGCGCTTGAGCCGCTGGGCCTTCTCCATGAACTCTGCCAGGCGGTTCAGGATGACGTCCAACACGCCGCCCGTCTCCCCGGCGGCGACCATGTTGACATAAAGCCGGTTGAAGGCCTTGGGGTGCTTGGCGAAAGCCTCCGAAAGCGTCGAGCCGCCCTCCACGTCCTCCGCGACGTCGCGGAGGATGTTTCGCATCAGACCAGGCCTCTGCTGTTCGTGGAGAATCTGCAAGCTGCGCAGGATGGGCAGGCCGGCGTCCTGCAGGGTGGAAAGCTGCCGGGTGAACTGCACGACCACCTTCTGCTTCACTTTCCCGAACGCAATGGCGCCGCCCTTCTTTTTCTTGGCGGCGGCACCGGGCTTTCTCTTGCCCCCTTTTTCCCGGATGCGGGTCGGAAACAGACCGAGATTGCGGATTTTGGACAAGGCGTCTTCGCTGGAGAGGGCCTCCACCTCGGCCTTGACCTGCTGCCCCTCCCGGTTCATCGCCTCATACATGAAGGTGGCCATGTCTATTCCTCGATGATGGTTTCCTTAACCACTTCCTCGATGGTGGTGACCCCGTCGTAGATCGCCATGAGCCCGCTCTCCCGCAACGTGCGCATCCCGGACTTGACGGCCTCGTTGCGCAACAGCGACGTGGAGGCGTGCCGCATGATCATGTCGCGCAGGCGATCGTTCAGCACCATGATCTCAAAAATGCCCAGCCGCCCGCGGTACCCCGTGTTGTTGCAATAGTCACACCCCTTGCCGTAGTAAAGCCCGCGGTCGCCGACCTCGTCCGGGGTCAATGCAAGCTCCATCAACAGTTCCTCGGTGGGCTTGAACGCGGTCTTGCAATTGGCGCAAATCCGCCGGACCAACCGCTGGCCCACAATGGCCTCCAGTGTGGCTGTAACCAGGAACGGCTCCATGCCCAGATCGAGCAAACGCGCGATGGACGACGGCGCATCGTTCGTATGAAGCGTGGAGAAGACCAGGTGTCCGGTCAACGACGACTGCACCGCGATCTGGGCCGTCTCCAGGTCCCGAATCTCGCCCACCAGGATGATGTCCGGGTCCTGGCGCAGGAAGTGACGCAGACAGCGGCCGAAGGTCAGCCCGATGTCCGGCCGCACCTGCACCTGCACCAGCCCGTCGATATCGTACTCCACCGGGTCTTCGGTGGTCAGGATTTTGACCTCGGTGGAGTTGAGTTCCCGCAGCGCGGCGTACAGGGTGGTAGTCTTGCCCGACCCGGTGGGGCCGGTATTGATGATGATCCCGTTCGGCTTGCGCATGACCTGCCGAAGAATGACCAGGTCGTCGTCGCGGAGGCCCAGCTTGTCCAAATCCAGCGAGACGGTGGAGCGGTCCAGCACGCGCATGACCACGCTCTCGCCGAACATGGTAGGCAAGACCGACACGCGCAGATCGATGGGGTTGGTGCCGAGGCTCAACTCGATGCGCCCGTCCTGCGGCAGCCGGCGTTCGGCGATGTCCAGGTTGGCCATCACTTTGATGCGCGAAGCAATGGCCATGGCCACATGGCGCGGCGGGGGCACCATCTCATAGAGCACCCCGTCGATGCGGTAGCGCATTTTGAACTCGTCCTCGAACGGCTCGAAATGGATGTCGCTGGCCTTGTCGCGGATGGCCTGCAACAGGACGAGGTTGAGCAGCTTCTTGACCGGGTTGGCCTCGATCATCTCCTTGAGTTCGGCCAGGTCGATGGACTCGCCGCGCCCCTCATATTGGGCCAGCGTTTCGTCGCTGGCGATTTCGTCGATCAGGTGCTGAATGGACTCCTCGGCATCCTCGGGATAGTAGCGGGCGATGGCGGCCTGCAGGGCCTCGGGCGTGGTGATCGCCGGTTTCACCGTGAAGCCGAGCAGGGTCTTGAGGTCGTCGGTGGCCTGGAAATTGTCCGGGCTCGCCAGGGCCAACGAAAGTTGGTTCCGGGCCGGGTCGAAGTCATAGGGACACGCCCGGTAAGTATTGACCATCTGAGCCGGCACCAGGTCGATGACCGACTTGGGGATGTCCATCTGGGTCAGGTCGACGAAGTCCATGCCCACCTGGGCCGCCAGTGCCAAATGGAGGTCCTGCTCGGTGATGTGCCCCAGTTCGACCAGGATTTGTCCGATGGGCCCGCGGCGCTGCTTTTGGATCTCCAAAGCCTGATGCACTTCCGCGCGGCGAATGCGGCCCATCTTGATCAGGATGCGGCCAAGCTGCCGTCCGCGCAACTGCTCAATGGGAGGCATCTTGGGCTTGTCCGACATCTGGCGTCGCTCCCTTACCGAAGTTCAAAGTTCAGAGCTCAAAGTTCTGGGTTCCGCGTCCTTGGCTCCGAGTCCCGAGTGGGGCGTTCAGGTCGTTCCTTATGGCCGACTGCCGAGTCAGGGCGTTGGCCTCCGAACTTTGAACTTCGAAGCTATGTGGTCCGCAGCACCGTGCGGTCCTCCTCCTTGCCTTCGCCGGCCAATTCCGTCAACTGCTGCATGCCGCGCTTATGGGCATCGATCTTATCCTGGAGTTGCCCGGGGTTGCGGCTGCGGTCGATGGCCTCCGGCTCGACGACCAGCCCCTGTTCGTACAGGTTGAACAGGTGCTCGTCCAAGAGCTGCATGCCGAATTTCTTGCCGGTCTGGATGCTCGAGTCGATGCGGAAGGTCTTGTTCTCGCGGATGAGGTTGCTGATCGCCGGGGTGACCACCATGAATTCATAGGCCGCGATCATGCCCTTGGGAACCCGGGGCATCAGGGCCTGGGACAACACGGCGATCAGGTTGGTGGACAACTGCACGCGGATTTGCTCTTGCTGCTCGTGTGGAAAGGCGTCGATGAGCCGGTTGATGGTGCCCTGGCAGCCCGTAGTGTGCACGGTGCTGAAGACCAGGTGTCCGGTCTCCGCCGCCCGGATGGCGGCTTCGATGGTCTCCAGGTCGCGCAACTCTCCAACCAGGATCACGTCGGGGTCCATACGCAGGACGCGGCGCAGGGCCTCGGAGAAGCTCGGCACATCCACCCCCACCTCGCGCTGGTTGGTGATCGACTTTTTGTGCGAGTGGTAGTACTCGATGGGGTCCTCGACCGTGACGATGTGGCGGTCGAAACTCCGGTTGATGTAGTTGATCATCGACGCCAGCGTCGTCGTCTTGCCCGAGCCGGTGGGACCGGTCACCAGGAACAGGCCCCGCGGCCGGCGGCACAGGGCGGCGCAAATTTTGGGCAGGCCGATCTCGTCGAAGGTCAGGAACTTAAACGGGATCAACCGCAGCACCATCGCGATGGTGCCCTTTTGGCGGAAGACCGACACCCGGAACCGACCCATGTCCCCGAACGCGAAGCCGAAGTCCGTCCCGCCCTCTTCCTGGAGTTCCTGCTGATTCCGTTCGGGCGTGATCGACTTCATCAGGCCCGTGGTGTCCTCCGGCGTCAGGGTTTTGGTCTCCAGGTCCCGCAGATGGCTGTCCAGGCGGATGATCGGCGGGCGTCCGACCGAGATGTGCAGGTCAGACGCGCCCCGCTTGATCACCGTCTCCAGCAGACGATCAATGTGCAATGTACCCATAGTAGTTATCAGCCTTCAGCCGTAGGGTGCGCGCCCGCGGACCTCTTCAGCTTCAATCCGCAATATCCTGCCCGCTCCCTCACGGTCACGGTTCGGCTCCCTTCATCCTTCCGCCTCGGCGGTGACCAACCCCTCCTGCTGGGTGATCCGAGCGACCTCCACCGGGGTAGTGACCCCGCGCAGGATTTTGATCTTGCCGTCTTCCAAGAGGCTCCGCATGCCCGACGCCGCCGCCGCCCGACGCAGTTGATTGGTTGGCGCGCGGTTGAACGCCAACTCGCGGAGCTCCGCGTTCATCTGCAGCATCTCAAAAATGCCCTGGCGCCCGCGGTACCCCGTGTTCGTGCAGCGCGGGCACCCCAGGCCCTTGTAAACCTTCCGACCGGCAAGCTGCTCGTCGGTGAACCCCAGCATCCGCAACGTGAAGCGGTCCGGTGCGGGATCCTCAGCCTTGCACTCCGGGCAGATCATCCGGATCAACCGCTGGCCCATGATGGCCTGGATCGAGCTGGCTACCAGGAACGGCTTGATGCCCATGTCGATGAGGCGGGTGATGGCCGACGGCGCGTCGTTGGTGTGCAGAGTGCTGAACACCAGATGCCCGGTGAGGGCCGCCTGGATCGCCACGTCGCCCACCTCGCGGTCCCGAATCTCGCCGACCAGGATGATGTTCGGGGCCTGACGCAACATGGCCCGCAGGATCCGGGCGAAGGTCAATCCGATTTCCTCTTTGACCTGGCACTGGTTCATGCCGGTGAAGTTGTATTCCACCGGGTCTTCCGCCGTGATGATTTTCTTGTCCGGGCGGTTCAGCTCCTGCAACGCGGCATAGAGCGTGGTGGTCTTGCCCGAGCCGGTCGGGCCGGTGACCAGGAAGATGCCGTTGGGCCGGCGAATGATCCGTTGGAACAACTCGTAGTTGTCGTGCTCGAAGCCCAGTTTCTCGATGCCGACGCTGACGGACTCGGCGCGCAGAACACGCAGCACCATGCTTTCCCCGTGGTAGGCGGGGCAGGCACTCACCCGGAAGTCGATCGGATCCCCCCCGATGACCATCTTGATACGCCCATCCTGGGGGAGCCGGCGCTCGGCGATGTCCATGCCGGCCATGATCTTCAGACGGGTCGTGACCGCACTCTGCATGCTTTTGGGGATGTCGTCGCGCACCAGGCAAACGCCGTCGATGCGATAGCGGACGCGCACGCGGTTGTCCATCGGCTCGATGTGGATGTCGCTGGCCCGCGAGCGGACCGCCTCCCCGATGATCAGGTTAATCAGGCGGATGATCGGCGCCTCGCTGTCTTCTCCGGTGACCGCCGCCTCGTTGCCATCCTCGGGCCCGGCTTCGTCGATGCTCCGCATGGTCTGGGACAGCTCGTCGCCCGTCGTGTCTACGAAGCGGTTGATGTAGTCGCGCACCTTGGAGGCCGGGGCCAGTAAGGGGACAATCTCGGTATTGAGTCGGAAGCGCAGGAGGTCCAGCGTCTCCAGGTCGAGCGGATCGGTGACCACGACCTTGAGCCGGCGACCGTCCTGTTCCACGGGTAGCACCTGGTGCCGCTTGATCAGGTCCGAGGGGATCAGGTCCAGATTGCGGTGCGGGATCACGTTCTTGTCCAGGTCGATGTATTCCAGCCCGAATTGAGTGGCCAGGGCCTTGGTAACGTCCTCCTCCTTGCACAGATCGAGCTCGACCAAGGCCTCCCCGACCCTCCGTCCGTGCTCTGCGGCATACTTGACGGCATCGGCCAGGGCCTGCGGGCTGACCGTGCCCCAACTCACCAGGATTTCACCGATTTTTTGACGTCGTCGTGCCATGCTCACCCGTTTGGCCCCGCCGGCGGCGGCGCTTGTTCATCCCTTACCCGACACCGGGGCGTCGGCGGAGACGGACTGGGATGCGTCTCCTGATGCGTGCGGAGGGTCCACTCTCCACAAGAATCTTACTTCCCCCGACCGGGCCGATCAAGTCTAGCCCCGGCAAGGCGGCGATTTCGGCTTCCACGGCAGCCCCTACCGCTTCGATTCCAATGCGGAGAAGAGCTTTTTTGGGCAGGTGCTGCCGCACCTGAACCGGCGTCCCCTACGTCGAGATTAAGAGCGTCTAACAAAAAGATGTGGGACCGGCTTCCTAGTGCGGTTGGTCAGAATCGGTGCGTCTTCTGTGATCCGAACCGCGCCCGTGAGCCCTTGACACGAAGCGTCAAGGGTCAGGAAGCGGCCCGATCGCGGATTGAACATAGGCGCGGTGTGCCCCTCTGCCAATCTGCAATCCGCAATCCGCAATGCTTTGCCCGCTCCCTTCCGGTCGCGGTTCGGGTTTCGGCGTTTCGACGTTTCGACGTTTCTCTTCCGCTCCCTCACGGTCGCGGTTCGGATGACACGACTCTTGCCGCCCGCGCCGTCTGGCCCGCGCTGCATCGAGTTTTGCGCTTGCAACTGCTCCACCGGTGTGGTAATGATATTGCACTAACCACGTGTAGCGCGTAAGGAGAACATCTCATGTTTCCCAATGGTTCCATAACTCGAAGGGATCGGCGCGGGGATTCCGCATCGCCGGCATTCACCCTGGTGGAGACGGCAGGCACCGCATCGGTGGCTTTGTTTGCGCTGGTCGTTGTGGCTTCGGCCTCGCGGGGCACCCGCGAGCGCGACCGGCTGACCGAGTGCCAGGCCAACCTACGTACCATCGGCCAGGCCAGCCTGACCTACGCCGCGGACGACCCCAATGAAATCATGATCCCGGTGCCGGTGTGGCAGGTGCTGTACGATGAGGCCGGGGCGATTGAATGGGGCGGCAAGTCGGGCCGGGGGCAATCATGGAACCCCGGTGACCCGGCGATGTCTATCTTCGGCACGGCGGCCTATCGCGGGCCGGCCCACCGGCCGCTCAATTTCTACCTCTACAAGGGCGGCTTCGTGGACTACCACCCGCCCGGGGGCGAAGCCAACCCCGGCCCGGGCAATGAGAATTACCTGCGCGACACCCAACTGGATTTGGACATCTATCGCTGCCCGTCGGATACCGGCTACGCCGGTGGAGGGTTTTTGCACACGGCCAGCGCCCGCGCGGACCTCAATGAACGAGCCTTTCGCGACGAGGGCCTGACCGCCTACGATCACTACGGTACGAGCTACGTCGCCAACATGCGCTGCGTCGTCGGAGGACTTGAAGGTTCGCACTTGAGGAGTAACTCGGTCTACTTTCAAC
>JAZDKM010000405.1:0-3761 GCA_043803085.1 Planctomycetota bacterium | reverse complement strand
CCCGGTTTTCCCAGGGTAGTTCCGGCACGCCGGAACAACCCTGGGCTAGAGGACAGCACGCCGTCGGCGTGCCAAGCTGTGGTTTTCAGGCCGAGGGCGGCACCGCGCTAGCCCCCGGCTACGATCGGTCAGCCGTGCAGGCTGAAGCCCAGGCGGTGACTCGATATAAGGTGCGTCCACGACGCACTACGCACTTGGTGCGGGACGCGGGGCCGGAGAGAAGGTGCGTCGATGGCATACCCAGGGCACTGCTCAAGAGCGTCGGCACACGCGCACTGGAGGACGAGCCCCCACTGGTACCCGGCGCCCACGAGAACTGCAAGACCCGAGAAAGTAAGCCTGATCCCTTTCCCCTTTCCGCCGGGCGATTCTCTACCTGCAAGCGTTAGTGTCCACGCCCGCAGCCGGGGGCTAGTTGATCGGCGGCGGATCGTCGTCGCGCCCGCTGCCGGAGAAGTAGCGATTCGTCGCCTTCGGGTGCGTCGCCGCGATGCTTCCGTCGGTGTGCTCCACGTAGTTGAGCGTCTTGTACGTGGCCGTAGCGACATGGCCGTCGCACCACAGGACGTTGGACCGGCCGCAGGGTGCGAGCGTCGCGGCTCGCGTACCGTCAACGCTCCAGCGAGCCGATCCGCGGTGCGGGAAATGTCTTTCTTGGTGCGACTTACGTAAGCGTTACCACCCGTCACCGCGACTGCGGCGGTGCAAAGCGCTGCAGACCGTAGTAGCCCGTGGTGAAAGTGGCCGAGAGCGGTGTGGCACGGGCATCCTGCCCGTGGAGACACAGGCTGGAAGCCTGGGCTACAACTTCCGTGGAAACGCAGGCTGGAAGCCTGTGCCGCAACTTTTGCCACGGGCTGGTAGCCCTGCCGCCCATCTTTATCAGCTTCGCGTTCGTTCAGTGCGGATTTCTGGTCTGCGCATCAGAAATGAATACAACACGGGCAGCACCAGCAGAGTCAATAGTGTGGACGTCACGACGCAGCCGATCACCACCGTGGCCAGCGGGCGCTGGACCTCGGCGCCCACGCCGGTGTTGAACGCCATCGGCACGAACCCGAGACTGGCCACCAACCCGGTCATGAGCACCGGGCGCAGTCGGGTGAGCGCGGCCTGGCGAATGGCCTCCGTCAGGGACACGCCGGTATCGAGCAGACCCCGCAAATACGAGACGAAGACCATGTCCCCCAGCACCGACACGCCGGACATGGCCACGAAACCGACGCCCGCGGAGACGCTGAAGGGCATGTCGCGGAGATAGAGGGCCGCAATCCCGCCGACCGCGGAAAGGGGGAGGGTCATGAAGATGCGGATACAGTCCGTGAGCCGGCCATAGGTCACGTAAAGCAACACGAAGATCAGCCCCAGCGCCAGCGGAACCACGAAGGTCAGCCGTCTGGCGGCGCGTTCGAGGTGCTCAAACTGCCCGCCGAAGCGAATGAAATAACCGGGCGGCAGGGAGACCTCAATCAGGATCCGTTTCTGAACTTCGGCGACGAAGCTGCCCACGTCGCGCCCGCGGACGTTGGATTGCACGACCACACGCCGTTTGCTCCATTCCCGGTTGATCGTGGCCGGCCCTTGGACGATTTCCAGGTCTGCCAAACGGGAGAGGGCCAACCGCTGGCCGGAGGCGGTGGGGATGAGCAGGTCGGCTACCCGCTCCGGATCGGTGCGATAGGTATCCGGCAGGCGCACGGTGAGCGGAAAACGCATCTGGCCTTGGCGGATCTCGCCGATGGGTATGTTGCCGATGGCGGCCACGAAATCCAACACGTCGGCGGCGGGGACACCATGGCGCGCGAGTTGGTCCTGACGCAGTCGAATCTGGAGCACCGGCTGTCCGGTGAGTTGCTCGGTCACGGTGTCCGCGCTGCCGGGAATAGTCCGGAGAATGCCTTCGACCTGTTGGGCCAGGGTCTTAAGCGTGTCAAAGTCGTCGCCGAAGACCTTGATACCCAGGTCGCTGCGAATGCCCGCGATCATCTCATTGACCCGCATCTCGATGGGTTGCATGAAAGTGGCACGCATGGCGGGCATGCCCGCCAGGACGGTCTCCATCTGTTCGACCAGTTCCTCCTGGGTTTTCGCACATTTCCACCGCTCCCGCGGATGGAGGGTCATAAAGATGTCGGTGAGTTCGACGCCCATCAGGTCGGTGGCGACCTCCGCGGTTCCCGTTCTCGACCAGATGTGCTTGATCTCGTCGGGAAATGCCTTCAGCAAGAGTTGTTCGAGTCGCGTTCCGTATCGCACGGACTCCTCCAGTGCGACCCCGGCCAGGCGCACGGTGTTGATAACGACGGCCTCTTCGGACAGACGGGGGATGAAGACGGTACCCAGCCGTGGGGCGATCCATACCCCGGCGATCAACGCGATCCCCGCCCCGGCCAGCACGACGGCACGACGGCGGAGAACGTAATCGAGGACCGGGGCGTAGCTGCGTTTGAGGGTCCGCACGATCCACGGCTCCCGTTCGCGCGGCGTCTTGGGCAGTAGAAGACTGGCCAACACCGGCATCAGCGTCAGGGACAGGACCAGCGAACCAGCTAAAGCAAAGATCACCGTCAGGGCCATCGGGCTGAACAGCTTGCCCTCGATACCTTGCAGCGTGAGGATGGGCAGGTAGACGATCATGATGATGAGTTCGCCGAACAGGGTGGGCCTGCGGACCTCGACGGCCGCTTCGCGGACGACCTCCAGGCGGGGGCGTCCGGCGCGGTTGCCCGCCAAATGCCGCATGCTGTTCTCCACCATGATTACAGAGCTATCGACGATCAGCCCGAAGTCGATCGCCCCCAGACTCATCAGCGACCCGGCGATACCGGCCCGGAGCATCAGGTTGCCGGCGAAAAGCATGGACAGGGGGATGGCCGACGCGACGATCAACCCCGCGCGGAAGTTGCCCAGGAAGACGAACAACACCACCACGACCAGCAGGGCGCCCTCGAAAAGATTGGTCCGCACCGTGCGCAGCACGTGATCGACCAACTCGGTGCGGTCGTAGACGGTGGTCACCTCCACGTCTTTCGGGAGCGCGGGTTTGATCCGCTCCATCTGTTCCTTGAGCCGGTGCGTCACCACGTCGGTGTTCTCGCCAATGAGCATGAAGCCCAGTCCCAGGACGACTTCGCCCTGCCCGCGATAGGTCACCGCGCCGCGGCGGATCTCGTGCCCCTCGACCACCTCACCGAGGTCGCGGATATAGATCGGAACGCCGTCCCGCGCGGTGACCACAATGTTGCCGATCTCCTCCAGGGTGGCGACCCGTCCGAGGCCGTAAACGAGCAGGGCTTCGCCCGCCCGCGTAATCTGTCCGCCCCCGACGTTCGCGTTGTTGCGGCGGAGCGCCTCCAGAATCTCCGCAAGCGTCAAATGGTGTTTGAGCAGCTTGGCCGGATCGACCGCCACCTGGTATTGCTTTTCCTCGCCACCCCAGGAGTTCACCTCGGCCACGCCTTCGACATTGCGGAGCTGCGGCTTGATGATCCAGTCCTGAATGACGCGCAGCTCCTTGAGGTTCTTCGTGGTGCTGGTGACGACGTAATGAAACACCTCACCCAGGCCCGTGGCCGTGGGTCCCATCGTCGGGCGGGGGAGACCTTCGGGCAGTTCCACGGTGCTCAGCCGCTCCGTGATGAGCTGACGGGCAAGGTAGAGGTCCGTAGCGTCGTCAAAGATGACGGTGACCTGGGAAAGCCCGAACCGGGAGCTGGACCGGACTTCGACGAGCCCCTTGAGCCCGCTGATGGCCTGCTCGA
>JAZDKM010000404.1:0-2124 GCA_043803085.1 Planctomycetota bacterium | reverse complement strand
GTATGGTGTCCTTGCGCTACGAAAGCTTGGGAAAGGAGGATGAGATGTAGGATACAACTCGAAACCTTTCGATGGAACCCTGCGGGTAGTCAAGCCCGTCCGGAAGAGTTTGGCCAACAGCCGGAAGCGAGTCTTGCGTGGTGTCGGGGTAACCCGGCCTGCGAAGCGTAGACAGCCAGTGCCGAAGCCGTGTGATTGAGCCTCGAAAGTACGAATGCAGGAGCCTTCGTGGTGGACAGATCGGGGGCCGCGTCGGCGCATCGCCAAGGCCAGATGCGTCGGTCCTGCCGGGGTCGGAGAGCAGGGCAAGAGCACAATGGGGGTTCCCCAGGAACGTAGGAGATCCTGTCGTCTCCACGGAAGAATTCCCGGCCGGGGATACCGGGCGACCAACCCCAGGCCCGGCGCGGCGACACTCGGCGGCGTCGGGAACGAAATCGCGAGTGTTCCCGTGGTACCGCCAAGCGAAGGCAACGAAGCGCGGCGGGACGGGCGGCAGGAAGTCATAGCGTCCTGATAGTACCGAGGAAGCCGGGGAACTTGCACCGCCGAGGACCCGGTGGAGGGAAGCGGGGCGTCGAGTTATCAGACCGTTGGAGGGAAACATGACGGAGACATCGGACTTCGAAATCGTGTCTACGCGACAACAACGGATAGCACAGTTGGCGAAACAGATGCCGCAGCAGGGATTGACTTCCCTGAACCAGCACCTCGACGTGACATGGTTGCGAGAAGCCTATCGGCGGACGCGCAAGGACGGCGCGGTGGGAGTAGACGGCCAGACGGCGGCGGACTACGAGAAAGACCTGGAGGGCAACCTCCGGTCGCTTTTGGAACGCGCGAAGTCGGGCACGTACTGGGCACCACCGGTGCGACGGGTGCATATCCCCAAAGGCACCGGCGGAGAGACCCGCCCCATCGGCATTCCGACGCTGGAGGACAAGGTGCTCCAGCGGGCGATCGTGATGCTGCTGGAACCGATCTACGAGGAGGACTTCGATGACTGCTCGTACGGGTTCCGGCCGCGGCGATCGGCGCATGATGCTCTGGATAGTCTCTCGAAGCAGACCATGTGGAGCGGGGTGAGCAGGATCTTGGAGGTCGACATCCGCAAGTTTTTCGACACGCTGGATCATGCCCATCTGCGGACGTTTCTCCAACAACGGGTACGCGACGGTGTGGTGCTCCGACTGATCGGCAAGTGGCTCAATGCGGGCGTGATGGAAGACGGGGCGGTAACGCATCCGGAAGCCGGAAGCCCGCAGGGCGGGGTGGTTTCACCCGTACTGGCGAACGTCTACCTGCACTACGTGCTGGACGAATGGTTCGCCCGGGAAGTGCAACCTCGCCTGAAGGGCCGCGCGTATGTAGTCCGCTACGCCGACGACTTCGTGATCGGGTTTACCGAGGACGAGGACGCGCGGCGCGTGAGGGCCGTGCTGCCGAAGCGTTTTGGCAGGTACGGACTGACGATCCACCCGGACAAGACCCGGCTGGTGCCGTTCCGCAAGCCGCAAGGCGAACGGGAAAGACCGGCCTTGGGTGGTCCGGGGACGTTCGACTTCCTGGGATTCACGCACTTTTGGGCGCGATCCCGGAAGGGGAACTGGGTCTTGAAGCGGAAGACGGCGGCTAGCCGGTTCACGCGGGCGGTCAGGACGATTGCCCAGGGGTGCCGGTCCCGTCGCCACGATCCGATCGCCGAGCAACACGCGGTACTTTGCCGGAAGCTCCGGGGACACGCGGCGTACTACGGGATCACGGGTAACAGCCCGGCGCTGGCCCGTTTCCGCCACGAAGTGCTCTGGGTCTGGCGCAAGTGGCTCTTGCGGCGACGGCGGGCGTGGCGTGCCCGAGCCGGCTGGTTCAGCCAGCTCTTGAAGCGCTACCCAGTGCCGTACCTGCGGGCGGTCCACTCGGTGTACCGAGGCGTAGCGAACGGATAACTTGAGGAACCGAATGCGTTAATCGCGCACGTTCGGGTCTGTGGGAGCCCCGGGCGGGCAACCGCCCGGGGCCACCCGGTCCGGAACTCCCCGCGGAGTGCGGTGATCTGCCGGTCCCCCGCGTCCCGCTCGCACGGAGGCAGCCAGTCGTCGAAGCCGCAGACCTCCGGAATAGCCG
>JAZDKM010000403.1:0-17380 GCA_043803085.1 Planctomycetota bacterium | reverse complement strand
TATGACGACCACGAGGCTGACGCGGCGACGCTTGCGGTCGGATTGAGCGGCCTGCTGCCTCCCGACGATCCACGGTTTCTCGGCACGATCGAGCACATCGAGCGCCACCTGCGCATCGGCCCGACCGTGTATCGCTACCGCTACGACGATGGGTTGCCAGGTGGGGATAGCGGTTTCCACCTGTGTACGGCGTGGTTGATCGAAGCTTACGCACTGAGCGGTCGCGTCGATGTCGCGACGGAATTATTCGAACAGTACCTTGCCTTGGCGGGTCCCACGGGCTTGTTGTCCGAGGAGTTCGAGCCCGAAGGCCGACGCGCCCTGGGCAACTTCCCGCAGGCCTACTCCCATCTTGGCCTGATTAATGCGGCAATCCGGCTTGATGATTGCGGCAGAGTGCCTGGGGCCCGCTGATCCGCCAAGACGGGAGAGGAACGCGGCCCAGGACCGAGTTGATCTACACAACTCGTTTAGCCCAATCGTAGTGCGTCAAGGGACGCACCCTACTCGTTTAGCCCAATCGTAGGGTGCGTCTTGAACGCACCCATCGCAGGGTCACATTTGAACGGTGCGTCTCGGACGCACCAATCGCGGGGTCACATTTGAATGGTGCGTCAAAGGACGCACCCTACGCTACCGGAGCACCCAGCGGTTCAGGGCGCGGTCGAAGGGGATGATGCCCTCCCGGTATCCGACGGCGGTGTTGAGCCACTCCCGGCGGACGCCGTCGGCCATCTGCAAAAGCACGTTGAGCAGTGTCGGCGATGTGGCACCGGTCAACCGGCGGTAATACGCCAGGAAGGCCTCGCGCCGCTCCGCAATGGGCAAGCCGATGAGCAACCGCTGCTGCAAGTGGTCGATCTGGACCATGCAGGGCCGGCCCATGGCCTCACGGGCAAGCTCTTCGATCTGCTGGGTCAGGGTATCGGCCCGCAAGGGCTGGTCGCACAGCGGCGGACAGCCGACCGCCGCACCGCACAGCGCGAACTCGATGCGCGCATCCCCGGCGCTCGCATCCCGGGCGGAGTCCCGGAGATCGCCGAGCGTCGCCAGTCGGCCGTCCACGCGGAAACGGTAGCGGTAGTCCAGGGACGACCGGCCGGGGGGATACATGGTGGCGGGGACCTTTTCGTGCAGGACGGCCTGCAAGACGCCGGCATTGTAGGCGTTAAGGTAGTAGGCGAGCTTGGCTTGGGGCGTGGCGAACAGGTCCGGCGTGGCCCCCGGGCCGACGCGGGCGATCAGTTGGAGAAACCCGGTGAGCGGTTCGGAATGCGTGAGCAGGTGGTCATAGTCGACCAGACCGTCACGCACGTTTTCCCGGAGCACGGTTGCCCAATCGCGATCGTCGAACACCTGTGGGACCGGCTGTGTCGCCGGGGTGTTGCCCACCAAGTCGATGGTCGCCGGCGCGCAGCCTGACCAAGCAACTGCAAGTAGTGTCCCCACGGCCCCACTTATGTAGCGCCGCCCGGACCATGCCTTTCCATGTGATCGCATCAACGCCCTACCCCTAGACTGAGCATCACGAAAGTGGATTGATGGTGAACCCCGTCGCCAGTTTGGGATAGAAGTAGGTGCTTTTCTGCGGCATGAGATCGCCCGCTTCGCTGACTGCCCGCAGGTTTGCCATCGATGTCGCCCGCACCAACAGCCCGATACCCTTCTTCTCTTTCGCGATGACCTCGGTCTGGTCCCGAGATTTGGCGTACTGGATCGAGAAACCCGCGCCGAACTTCTTGGCCAGTAGCTCGTCGATCAAATAGCGATGCAGGTAGGCGTAGTCCAAAGCACACCAGGCCTCGCTCTTCCGTGGGTCCAATTGGCGGAGGACCGCGCGCTGCGTATACCGGAGAGGCTGGATCCGACCCGAGGTACCCTCATACAGGACCACATCTGCCTCAGACTCCGCGCAGGGAGAGACACCGGCCGACCACGCCGCCGTCAGGGAGGCGAGGGTCAGTCCTTTGCCCACGAGTGCCCGGAAGTAGGGAAGGATCAGGCTGCCCGGGTCGTCCATACTGCCGAGCACCATCATGACGAAGTTGGCGGGATGCTCGGGATTCAGGGGCCGACCGGCCTGTTTGGTCACATAGTCCCGATAGTTCAATGCCGTCCCATAACGGTGGTGGCCGTCGGCAATGAAGATGCGCTTGTCCGCCAGAAGCGCGCGGATGCGCTCGAGGACCTCCCGGTCGGTGGCAATCCAAAGGCGGTTCTCGACGCCCTCCAGGGTCGCGTGGACGTCCGGCGGTCTGCTGACGGTGTGCTCGAACGCCCGTCCCACGATGTCTGGCGGGTCGGCGTACAGTCCAAATACGGGGGAGAGATTGCACACGGTGGCCTTCATGAGGGCCAGCCGGTCCTCTTTCGGCCCGCCGAAGGTCTCCTCGTGCGGCAGCACCACGCCCTCGGAGAACGGGACGAGGCGAAGGCGGGCGATGAGCTCGCGACGGGTGTACGTCTTTCCGTCGTGCTGGAAGACCTGATGATAAACATAGAGGGCCGGTTGCGCCTCACGGACCAGCGTGCCGTCGGCGAGCCAGGCCCGCAACGTGCGGGCCGACCGCTCGTAAGCTTCGGGAGGCCCCAGCGATTTGGGGGGAATGTGCGGCAGGTCAATGGCGACGATGTTGCGATCGCTTTTGGCCAGGAGGGCGTCTCGGTCCGCCTGCTCTAAGACGTCATAGGGTGGGGCGATGCGTGTGGAAAGGTCGCCCTCCAGTGGGCGGTGATCGTAGCGGATGGCCTGAAAGGGTCGGATTTCAGCCATGTTCGGGCTCCCCAAGGTGTTCAGCCAACCAAGCGGTCGGCTGCGGGGGACAAGGTACCGGGCGCCTCGACCCGACGCAAGCCGGGGTCGATTTCCTGGCGGGATGGCGCTGGGACGGCGAGACGAGGCGATGCGGGCTTTGCAGGAGCGACTACCGGCCGTTCCCATGGACGATCCGCAGCGTCCGGAGTTGGAGAAGAAGCTCGCCGGACTCGTCGGCCGCTGATCCTTTGGGCCGCTCCCTAACGGTCGCGGTTCGGTTGTCGCTCCCTGACGGTCGCGGCTCGGATCGCGCCGGAAGAGAACGTCGGGCGGAGCCCGACCTACATCTACAGCACGTCGGGGCTGTCAGCGCCTTCCGGGATGGGGGGAACGTGGATACCGAACTTGCGGAGTACTAGTGGCGCGACGGTGTAGGCGTCGCGGATGCAGCGGTTCAGAGACACGCCGCGATAGGAAGCTCCCACAAAAGCCAGTCCCGGCACTTGTTCGCACAGCTCATCCAGGGCCGCAACGCGCTCGCGATGGCCCAGCGTATACTGGGCAATGCCGCGCGGATGCCGGAATACCCAGGTACGCAACGGCGGAACCCGGATGCCTAACGTCCGAGCGGTGTTGTCCAGTACGGTGGCGATGATTTCGTCGTCGGACAGATCCAGGATCGCCGCGTCGTGGGCCCCACCCAGGATCGTCCGCAGCAACAGTTGCCGGCCCGGCACCTGGTCAGGAAAGATACAGCTGGTCCATAGGCAGCCGAGTGTCCGGAGGCCGTCGCGTCGCGGGATCAAGTGCCCGAAGCCTTTCAGGTGTACGGGCCGCCGCTGGGCGTCATACACGTGGCACACGACGACGGTGTCGGCGAAATCAATCCCGGCCAGCGCTTTGGCCGGTTCGGGGGCGAAATCCCTGACCAAGACGGCCGCGGCGTGGGCGGGTGCGGCCATCACCACGGCGTCGAAGCGCTCCTTCATCCCATCGAACCATAACACGAAGCCGTCGCCATCTTGGGTTAAACCGGTGATGGGACGATGGTTTTGAATGTGCGGGGCCAGCACTTCGCCCAGCACGTCGGTGAATCGCCCCACGCCGCCCTTGAGCGTGGTGAGCACGCCGGAGGGACCGGCCGGTCCGCCGCTGTCGTCGCCGCCGCGCCGCTTCTCGCGTTTCTTGGCGATGAGGGCCCTGAACAGGCCGCCGTATTGCAGTTCCATGGTGCGCATCTTGGGAAAGGTCGCCGGGAGGGAGAGCGCCCGGACGTTCCCGGCAAAAATGCCCGAGACCATCGGGTCCAGCATCGTCTCGGCGAAGCCCCGCCCGAGCCGGCGGCAGCCGAAGTCGTAGATGGTCTCGTCGCCGTCGTCGGAGCGTCCGGGGGTGAAGAACTCGCCCAGCACGCGGAGCTTCTCCCATGGTCGCAGCAGGCCGCTGGCCAGAAACTTGCCCGGCGAATCCGGCAAATGATGGAGTTTGCCGCGGGTGTAGATGAAGCGATGGCGGGCGGCGTCGTGGGAGCGGACCAACTCGCCGCTCAGACCCAGTTCGCCGACCAGTCGGGCCGTCAGGGGTTCGTTCGAGAGCCAGCCGTTCGGCCCCCGGTCGAGGCAGAAGCCGTCGATCCGCTCGGTGCGGGTCGCACCGCCGCAGACCTGAGCCTGTTCATAAAGGATGATTTCGCCGGGTCGGTCCGCCGCCCGCAGATCTTCGTGAAGGCGAAAGGCCGCCGCCAAGCCCGCCATGCCCCCGCCGACCACCGCCAGGCGACGGCTAGGGCGGTCAGTACCCAAGACCCCACTCCTTGCACAAAGCTTCTACCACGATGGCGCAGAGGAACCCGAGTTTGTCGGGCGTGCTGAGGCGCTCGACGCGCCGGAAGCCCATGGAGAAGGCCGCCTCGCGCAGCTCGCGGTCCAGGTCCACCCGCGTCTCGGTGCTTTCACCGACAAAGCTCAGCGGGGCCACGATCAGTTCACGGAAGCCTTTATGGTAAGCATCGGCCGCCGCGGCCCGGACTGTCGGGCCGAGCCAGTCGGCGCCTTCCTGACTCTGATAACCCAATCCACTGGCCAGATCACCCAGTCGGGCCTGGATGAGGTCCACGCTGCGCCGGACTTCGCGTACGTAGGGGTCGCCGCGCTCGATCACTTTCAACGGGAGCGAATGACAGGAAAAGAGCACGAACGTGTCGGCGGGTTTGTGTATGGCCCGTTCAATCGCGTCGGCCCAGCCGCGGGTGTAGGCGTTGGTGGTGCCGAGGTGCCGCATGCCGGGCTCCACGCTGATCCCCCGCTTGGCCGCCGCCCGCCCGAGTACGTGTGCGCAGGAGCCGGTCATGGCGGAGGTTTTATGAGGGAACAGATATACCGGTGTTATTGGCCGTCTGTTGCTCTCTACTGGGACGTCCGTGGGCATCGCGTCTTCGTAGCGGCCGGCGTCCTCGCAGGTCGCCGGCTGGTGTGGATGCCGGCCACTACGCTCGGTGGGTGTGTCCACGGATAACTTTTCCCTCGTGCCAAGGGGAAGTTTACCCAGGCTACCCGCCAAGAACGGCGCTAGCACCGCCAGCCCTTGCTCGATGCTCGGCGTGCTATAGCGCGTGGCCACCGCACACTTCAGCCTGATACCACGGAATGCGAAGTGTTCGGTCACCTGACGGGCGAGCAACTCGGTATCCTCGACCGCGCTGGACTTACCACCGATGGCCGCGTAGCGCTCACGCGACTTCGGCGCCGCCGTCCGAGCGATGAGGCGGCTGAGAAACCAGCGTTTCAAAGCGCTGCCCGGGATGATGTACGGATCGGAGAACACCCGACGAAGGTAGGCCTTGACTTCCGAGAGGTCCCGCGGTCCGCCCATGGTCACGAGCAGGACCGCACGTTGCGCGTACGCGGGGGTCATATTGTTCTCGAGTAGCGGCTAGCAGTGCGGTGATCCGCCTCCAGATAGCGGTCGAAAACCATGGCCACGTTGCGAATCACGAAAGTTCCTGGCAGGGTGGCGTGCCACCCGCGGTCCTTGCGACAGAGCACCCCCTGTTGGACGAAACGATCCAGTTCCTCGATCTCCGGTGCAAAGTGCGTCGCGAAGCTCACCCCGAATTCGCGTTCGATTGGCTCCGGCACCACGCTGAAACTGCCCATCAGCCGGACGATGATTCGCCGCCGCATGCGGTCCTCGGCCGACATGCGGTGACCCTGCACCACGGCCAGCCCGTCCCGCTCCACTCGCGCGATGTAGTCCTCCGTCTCCAAGAGGTTGTGCACGTAGGCGGCAGGAAAATCGCCAATGGCGGATGCTCCGAAGGCGACCATGGCATCGGCGTTCTGCACGGTGTAGCCCATGAAATTGCGATGCACGGTCCCGTTCCGGAACGCCACGGCTAGTTCGTCCTTGGGCAGGGCAAAGTGGTCAAGCCCAATCGCCAGATAGCCGGCCTCGACGAACGCCCGGCGGGCCTGGATGGCCAGGGTCAGGCGCTGCTCCGGCGTGGGCAGCCCGTGCTGCTCCAAGACCTTCTGATGCGGTTTCTTCCAGGGTACGTGTGCGTAGCCGAACACCGCCAGCCGGTCGGGACGCAATTCGCAGAGCGTGTCCAGCGTTCGAGCCCAACTCTCCATCGTCTGGCAGGGCAACCCATAAATCAGGTCGATGTTGACACCGGCAAAGCCAAGCCGGCGGGCCTCGGTCACAAACTGACGCAGTTGCTCCTCGTTGAATTCGCGCATGACCGCCCGCTGGACGCGTTCGTCCAGGTCCTGCACGCCGGCGGAAACGCGCTGAAACCCTTTGCGCCGCAGCATCTCCAGGTGCTCAAGCGTAGTGACCCGCGGGTCCACCTCGATGGAACGTTCCGCGCCGGGGAGGCTGTCAAAGTGCCTGTCCAGGTGCCCGATGAGGCTTTCCAACTGCTGCGGGGTCAGGTAGGTGGGTGTCCCGCCCCCGAAGTGCATCTGAGCGAGCGGCGGACGCTTGCCGAACAAGCCGGCGACCGTCTCCACCTCGTGCTTCAGGGCCGCCAGGTAGCGCGTGACCGTCGCGGGGTCCCCGCACACGTCGGTGTTACACGCACAGTAAAGGCACCGTTGCCGGCAGAAGGGAATGTGCACGTACAGCGCGATCGGGTCCAGAGCCGTATGACTCCGCAGCACCTCCCGATACACCTCGGCGTTGACCGCGGCGGTCCATTGCGGGGCCGTCGGATACGACGTGTACCGCGGTCCCCGCGTGTCATAGTGCTCGACCAACTCACGGATAGCCCGATCCGAGAGGTCTACCCCCGCAGCCCCCTCAGGTCTGATCATCACCCACCCCTTGTGAATTCGCGTACCGTGCGCGCGAACGCTTCGACGTTGGCGACCGGCGTCATCGGCAGGACACCATGTCCCAGGTTCATTATATGCCCCGGGCGCCCGGCCACACCAGCGAGCACCTTGCGCGTCTCGGCGATGACCTGCTCCGGCCGACCCAGCAGCATGGTCGGGTCCAGATTGCCCTGCAAGGCGAAGCGCTCGCCTAGTAGATCAAAAGCTTCTCCCATCGGGGTACGCCAGTCGATGCCGAGAACTTCGGTCGCCACCTCCGCCAAGGCGCCACTAAGATGAGCGGCGTTGAGCGTGAACAGAATCCGGGGGACCTGGGCCGAGGCCAATTCGTGCCAGACGCGATTTACGTAGGGGAGCGCCCAGATGCGATACTCATCTTCACCGAGCACGCCGGCCCAACTATCGAAAAGCTGGACGGCCCGCGCGCCTGCCCGCACCTGATTCCGCAGATGCCGGGCTGCCGTGTCCGCCAGCAGCCCGAGCAGGCGATGGGCGGCCTCGGGTTGATGATAGAAGAACGTTTTGGTCTCGGCGAACGACTTAGAACCGCCGCCCTCGATCAGATAACTGGCCAGCGTAAAGGGCGCCCCGGCAAAGCCGATGACGGGAACGTCCGCGGGCAATGCGTCGCGGGCCATCTCGATGGAGCGATACACAAACGCGACACGTTCGTCGAAGTCATCCGGAATCCGCTCCGGCACCGCGGCAGCGCTGCGCACCGGCTGGGTGATGGCAGGCCCGTGTTCCTCGAAGACCACCCCGAAGCCGAGCGGTTCCAGGAGAATCAAGATGTCGCTGAAGATCACCGCCGCGTCCAGTCCGAAGCGCCGGATGGGCTGCAAGGTGACCTCCGTCGCCAGTTCGGGCGTGTGACACATCGTGGAGAAGTCGGACTGGTTGCGGATAGCGCGATACTCCGGCAGATAGCGCCCCGCCTGACGCATCATCCACACCGGCGTCCGTTCGACCGGTTGCCTGGTGCACGCACGTAAGAAAAGCGACTCGCTCACCTCTCGCTATTGCTCCCGCAAGATGGGTGGAGCCACGCGAAGCGGAGCGTAACCCACCCACCATCTCGGTGGGTCACATCCGCCGTTGACGGACTTCACCCACCCTACAAGATTCCACTAACGCCACGATACTCTCGGCTTTCGGCGAGTCGGCTATACCGAGCACCTTGAAACCCGCTTCGCGTACGGCCGCGGCGGTGGTCGGTCCGATCGCAAAGAAACCGAAATCAGTCGGCAAGGACACCTCGTTCCGCAGGGCGCGGACCGCACTGGGGGCGGCCACGATGGCGGCATCGAAGGTGCTCCAATCCAGCACGGCCCGCTCTGGCAGGGGAACCGGAGCAGTCCGGTAGCAGACAAGCTGTTCCACGCGGAGCCCCGCGGCGCGGAGAGCTTGCGGCAAGGTCGGCAGCGCGTCTTCGCCGCAAGGGTAGATGACGATCGAGTCCGGTTTCATTCTCGCCAACAGCGCCGTCGCCAGTTCGGTCGCGGTTCCGTGCTCTTCAACCACGTCAATCCGCACGCCGGCGGCGGCAAGCCGCTGGGCGGATGTGGCGCCTAACACCGCCACCCGCCGCCCTGTGAGCAGCTTGGCCAGCGCTGTGTCTCCCCCTAAGCCTCGGGCGAAGCCGTTCACCCCATTCAGGCTGGTGAACACCACCCAGTCCGCCGCGGTCGTCCAGCCGGGCCACTCATCGCCCACCCGCGGGCCGATGTATTCGACACACGTTACCGGCCGGACAACGACCTCGAAGCCCGCTTCGACCAGGGCCGCCCGGAGGGCTTCGGCCCGATCAGGCGCGCGCAGGATCACAATCCGTCCTCGGGCGGGCGTCATGGTTGGTGCAACCTGTCATAGGCGAATCGGGCCGCTGACTCGGCGTCGTCACTTGTCACCGTGCAGAAGCGCATGTCGCCTTCTGTCTGGAGCCAGTTGGCGCGGAGTTCAATCTTCCCGCCGCTCATGCGGGCCGTGCAGCCCAGCGGCAACGTGCATCCGCCCTCGAACAAGGTCAGGAGCGCACGTTCGGCGGCCACGCATGCTGCCGTGTCCGGATCGTGCAGTGTCCGTAGCACGGCGATGGTCTCGGGGTCATCTTCGCGGCATTGCACCGCCAGCGCCCCTTGGGCCGGCGCAGGCAGGAAACCGCTCTCCAGCAGGTCCACCACCACCAAGTCGGACAAGTCCAGTCCCAGGCGCTCCAACCCGGCCTTCGCCAGGACCACCGCGTCGCAGGTGCCGTCGCGCACTTTGCCGACCCGGGTGTGGACGTTGCCACGAATGGGCACCACCTCAAGATCGCCGCGACGGTGACGCAACTGCGCGGTCCGCCGCGCCGCGCCGGTGCCGACGCGCGCGCCGGCCGCGATGGGCCACGGCTGCTGGGACGGGTCGGTCCTGTCACCGCGGATGAGCAGCAAGTCGTTGACCGGCGCCCGCGGCGGCACCGCAGCCACCATCAGCCCGGGAACCTTCTCGGTCGGCAAGTCCTTGTAGCTGTGAACGGCGACCTCGGCCCGCCTGGCCAGCAGGGCGTCTTCGATTTCCTTGGTGAAGAAGCCCTTGCCTTCCAGGGTGCTGAGCGTGCGATCGGTGACTCGATCGCCCTGGGTTTTCACGATCAGCAACTCGACGGCGAGATCCTGCCGGCGGCGAATCGCCTCCCGGACCCAATTCGCCTGCCAGAGGGCCAACTCGCTGCCTCGTGTGGCGATCCGCATCACGCTTTTTTTCCGCTCGGTTCCCAATAAGGCGAGTTTCTCCCGCCATCTCCCTCAGACCCATACCGTGCAATATCCGTCGAGTTACAGTATCATCGCTCTTGGATTCAGTCCAATCGCCGGGATGATTGCCGGGACCCGGTCTTGCGGAGGCGTCGGCCTCACATGCTGGAGCGCACACGAACGCTTGCCCGATGGTGGCCGGTCATACTCACTAGTGTCGTGCTGGGCTGCAAGGAGAAACCGGAGCGTTTGGTCCTCTACACGAGCCTGGATGAGGTCTTCGCCCGGCAGGTCATCGAGCGTTTCGAGCGTGACACGGGCCTCGAAGTGGAAATGCTCACCGATGCCGAGGCCGGCAAGACGACCGGACTGGTGAATCGGATTCGTGCCGAAGCGGGCCGCCCCCGCGCCGACGTGTTCTGGTCCGGCGAACTGTTCAACACTATCCTGCTGGCCCGTGAGGGTTTGTTGGAGCCTTATACACCGCAGCCCGGCGCAGACATTCCGCCGCGCTACCGCGACCCGCAACATCGCTGGACGGCCATCGGCCTCCGCGCCCGCGTGCTGGCCTTCGACCCCAAGCTCACGCTACCTGAGGAAGTCCCTACACAATGGGAGATGCTGGCCGAGCCGCGCTATGCCGCGCGGTTGTCGTTGGCGAACCCGCTATTTGGCACCACCCACGGGCACGTCGCCGCCCTGTTCGCCCTGTGGGGAGAAGAGCGGGCGAAGCGCTTCTTGACCGGGCTCCACGAAGGCGGCGTGCGGATCGCGGCGGGCAACAGTGCGGTGGTGCGCGACGTGATCGCCGGCCGGGCTGCCTTCGGGGCCACCGACACCGATGACGTCTGGGTGGCCCAACGCAAAGGCGCCTCCCTCGATCTGCGCTATCTAGACCTGGGCGATGGAGGAACGCTGCTCATCCCTACCTCGGTGGGCATCGTGACCGGTTGTAGACATCCCGCCCCGGCGCGCCGACTGGTCGATTTTCTGGTCTCCGCCGAGGTAGAGCGGATGCTGGCCGGCAGCGACTCGCGTAACCTCCCCGTTCGGCCGGGGCTTCGCGCGGAATTGAACCTCCAACTGCCGCCCGAGACGCAAGTCTCTTTCGAGCAGGTGGCGGACGAGATGCGTCGGAGTGCCGCCGCCGTCCGCGAAATTCTGATCCGCTGAGGTTTACTTCTCTCCCGCGGCTTTGATGAGTCGGCGGAGCGTGGCCCGGTTTTCGGTAAGGTAGCGCAACATGGCCGCCTCGTGCATGGCTTGGCGGTGCGGCTTGGCCGGGTAGCCGAACATTTCCACGCCCGGCGGGACGTCGTTTATGATCCCCGATTGCGCCGCGATGCGGGCCCCGCGCCCGATGGTGTGGTGGTCGGCGACGCCCACTTGCCCGCCACAGATGGCGCCCGCCTCGACGACGACGCTCCCGGAGAGTCCGGTCTGGCCGGCAAGGATCGCTCCGGGTCCGATGCGACAATTGTGAGCAATTTGGACTAAGTTATCGATTTTCACCCCGCGCTCGACGAGCGTGGTCCCGAACTTGGCCCGGTCGATGCATGCGTTGGCCCCGATCTCTACGTCGTCTTCGATCACCACGTTGCCCACGTGCGGCCATTTGTACAGCTTGTCGCCCTCGGAGAAGTAGCCGAAGCCGTCGGCGCCGATGACCGTCCCGGCGTGAATGATGACGCGCGCCCCGATACGCGTCTTGGCGTAGAGGGATACGTGCGGATGAATCGTCGTTCCCGCGCCGATTTCACAGTCGTCGCCGACCACCACCGACGCCATCAACACTGCTTGGGGGCCGACGCGGCAGCGCGCGCCCAGGACCGCATAGGGCCCGATGGAGGCAGTCGCCGCGATGGAGGATTCCGCTCCGATCATGGCCGTGGGGTGGATGCCCGGAGCGGGCGCAGACTCCGGATGGAGAAAACGCATGAGTTCCGTGACGTAGCGCTGCGGGGAGTCGCACCGGACCAACGTGGCCCGCGACCGGCGGATACCGTGCGGTACGATCACGCAGGAAGCGCCGGAGGCTTCCGCCTGGGCCAGCGTCTTCTCATTCAGGGCAAAGGTCGTGTCCCCCGGACCGGCCAAATCGCTGCCCGTGACGGAGTGGACCTCCACCGACGTGTCTCCTTCGCAGAGGCCCCCGAACCGCTCGACGATCTCGGAAATCCGCATCACACCTCTCCTCGTGCTCGGGAAACTTCCGCACCCGATCGGCCGGCATGCTACCACACCCGCGATTCCTACACGACACGCGGACGGCTGGCCGTGCACATTGCCCCGCCTCACGTCGCCGAGTAGGCTGGGGGCCATGCCTTTACCCGCCTCCGGTCATTCGTGGCTGATTAAGGGCGGACGGATCATCGACCCCGCCCGCAAGCTTGACCGGGTCGGCGACCTGGCGCTCAGTCAGGGAGTGGTCGCCGAATCGCCCGGGGCCGCCGACCTTTCCGTCTTCGACGCCCGGGGCCTGATCGTCGCGCCTGGACTGATGGACATCCACGTCCACCTGCGGGAGCCCGGCGGCGAGCACAAGGAGACCATCGCGACCGGTACGGCGGCGGCGGTGGCCGGCGGGTTTACCGCCGTGGCCTGCATGCCCAATACCACACCGCCCCTCGATTCGCCCGAACGGGTGGCGTGGGTCCGTGAGCGGGCGCGAACCTCGGCTGCGTGCCGAGTGCTGCCGATCGCCGCGGCCACGCTGGGCCGGGAGAGCCGCCGGCTCGTAGACTTCGCCGCCCTGCGACGGGCCGGCGCCGCGGCTTTCAGTGACGATGGTGACGGGATTGCCGACGACGGGGTGATGCAGGCGGTGCTGGAACAGATCCGAATGGCAGGTTCGCTTTTGATCCAGCATTGCGAGGATACGCGTCTTTCTGCCGGTGGCGTTATACAGGCGGGTGCGGCCGCACAGCGGCTTAACCTTCCCGGCCAGGACCCGTATGCCGAGGCCGCTATGCTGGAACGCGACCTGAGACTGGTACGCCGGACTGGGGCGCGCTATCACGCGGCCCACCTCTCGACGGAGGCGGCAGTGGACCTCGTCCGCAAGGCCAAAGCCGAGGGATTGCCGGTCACGGCAGAGGTCTGCCCCCACCACTTGACGTTATGCGACCAGGACGTCCTGGACTCCGGGGGTGACCCTAACTTGAAGATGAACCCGCCGCTTCGATCCAGCGCGGACGTCCGGGCTTGCGTCGAAGGCCTGCTGGACGGCACCCTCGACTGCATCGTGACCGACCATGCTCCGCACGCGCCGGAGGAAAAAAGCGTCGGGTTCGCCCAGGCCCCGTTCGGCATTGTCGGCCTGGAGACCGCGTTATCGTTGGTGTATAGGGTGCTTATCGAATCCGGGCGTGCCGACTGGATGACCCTGGTCAGGCTGATGAGCACCGGGCCGGCGCGGGTCCTGGGGTTACCCACACCGACGCTCGCGGCAGGGCAGCCCGCGGATATCACGATCATCGATCCCGAAGCGCACTGGACCGTGGAGCCCGAGAAGTTCGCCTCCAAAGGTCGCAACACGCCCTACCGCGGTTGGAAGCTGAGCTGCCGGGCCGCCGCCACGCTCGTCGCCGGCGAAATGCGTTACCGGCTACCGGACAGGTCTTACAGCGTCTAACAGGGTGGGGACAGGCACACTTGCTCGCCGAACTTCCGGAGGGGACTTCGGTAAGAACTGGGAGCCCGTCCCCGTTTTGTTGTACGCTCTCAGGAATCCTCCTGGGGGAGAGGGGGCGGTCAGCCATCCTCAGGGCGGTCCCCTGAAGGAAGAAAACGACCATCCCGCTCACGCGCATTCGCCCCGCAGCCCGTTTCCTGGTTCCGCGGCGGACGTGGCCGCTCTACGTTCGGTCAAACCCCTTCCATCCGGGCAGACCACCGAGCGCCCGGGCGCCCGGTGATCTCCCGTTTGGAGGGGAAGGAAGCCTATCTTCTACGCAACGCTTGCCCCGGTGTGCGGAGAGCCCTGGCCGTACCGGATCCGCCCCACCGGAACCTAACAGCCTGTGGTGAAAGTGGCCAAGAGCGGTGTAGCACGGGCATCTTGCCCGTGGAAACACAGGCTGGAAGCCTGTGCCACAACTTTTGCCACGGGCTGCTAAGCCCCGCGCAGGTCAAGCTACCGCCACTACGGGCAGTCACCCTCGTGTTGAAATCAGGTCAGCGCCACACGCGAAACGAATGAACTCAGATGAAAGTATGAATGGCGTTGTACGTATCTAGGATTCTCGCGCGCCAACCCCGAAACCACGGATATTATCACACGTACCTCAATTCTAGTCTACCTCCGGTTTGCGGGAAGTCAAGCGCCGTATCGTTGTAAAGAACAAATAATTTACGTAACTTCCATCGTCCGATTCCGGGTGGAGCGGGCCGCGGTGCAGCGGGGCGGACCGCCTGTGCCCCAGGCCGCTAAGCCTGGTGAGCGCGTGGGCAACGTTCGGTTCGACCACCGAGAGCTAGTCCCTTCCGCGGGGGGCGCGAATTTCCTGACCATAGTACTCGCCGCGATGGAGGATCCCGCTCCGACAACGGGCGTGGGGTGGTCCGGCCCCTACGCGCTGCTCAGGCCTTGTCCACGCGCACGTCGCGGCCGGCCTGGATGCCGATGTTCCGGCTGCCGGTGATGTTCATCTGCTGAGTGGTGGTTCGCGTGGCGGCAGGCGGCAGCATCTTGCGCGGCTCGGCGAGCAACCGCTGATCCTCCGCCAGGGCCTTGCGGAGCCGCTCTCCGAACGCGTGCAAAGCGATCGGGTCTTCAGGGTCCTTCTCCACTTCCTCGAGGGCCGCCTTCGGCTTGCCCGTCAGTTTGCCTTTGAGCCAACCGAGCACGGCTGCGCCCTTCTCGATGGTCGCGTCCATCCCTTTGTCCACCAGCCGCCCCACCTGCCGCAAGGCATGCTGTTGCACCAGGGCCAGCGTCTGGTCGGCAACCGCCGCCACCTCCCGGGGGAATACTCATGGTTCGTCTTCCGTTTCCTGGGGTGATTCGGTCCCATCCAGACTCTGGAACACCGCAATGACGGGCGCCAGCAACTGAAGGTCCGGTTCTTCATTCAGCATCTTCACTTCATCGACGTAGTCGCGAACGAGCTTTCCTATGAGACGAGCATAGGCCGCGGGGACCTTCTCGAAATATGGTGCCAGGGTACGGATGCCCTCGGCGAACGCCGCCTTAGCCGAGGGATGATCGTCCATCTCACGATGAACGCTGCCCAATACGCCGCACGACGTGGCCAGGTCGGGCCGGAAGGCGTCGGGGCGCTGCTGGGCGAGTTCACGGCGGATGTCCACCGCCTCCTTGCCCGCCTCCAGGGCCTCTTCCCGGCGGCCGAGTTCGCTAAGCAGGGCGGCGTAGTTGTTCAGCGAAGTGGCCAGGTCGGGCCGGAACGCGTCGGGGCGCTGGTGCGCTAGTTCGCGGTAAAGGTCCACCGCCTCTTTGCCAGCCACCAGGGCCTCTTCCCGGCGACCGAGTGCGCTGAGCGCGTTGGCGTAGTTGTTTAGTGAACCGGCCAGGTCGGGCCGGAACGCGTCGGGGCGCTGCTGCGCGAGTTCCCGGCGGATGTCCACCGCCTCTTTGCCGGCCGCCAGGGCCTCTTCCCGGCGACCGAGTTCGCTGAGCCGGTTGGCGTAGTTGTTCAGCGACGTGGCCAGGTTGGGCCGGAACGCGTCGGGGCGCTGTTGCGCGAGTTCACGGCGGATGTCCACCGCCTCTTTGCCGGCCGCCAGGGCTTCTTCCCGGCGGCCGAGGTTGCTGAGGGCGTTGGCGTAGTTGCTCAGCGCCGTCCCCAGCAGTCCGCGTGTCGGCTCATCGTTGGGGTCCGCTTCGTATCGACCACGCAGCAACTGGGCGATGGTCCGTACGAGATCAGCGGCGCGCTCGCGCAGTGCGAGGGTTCGTGATGGCAGCGCATCAGCGATGCCCATCAGCACTTCCAAGTTTGCGCCGCCGACGTGTTCGACGAGATAGTCCAGCCAGCCCAGGCTGGCGGGGTGCTCCTCGGCAAAGTCCTGGATGACATGGATGACGGACTCGATCACGGCCTGGCCGGATAACTCGGCCACTCGATGCAAGAGGTTGTTGCAGTCGCCGGGCGCCAGCCTTACGAGCTCGAGGCAGACCAACGCCTCGCCGATCATGTCAGGCACGACGGGGGCGATGCCGTGGTTCGGTCCGGGCAGAGCGCGCACCAAGTGTTCGAAGGCTTGGCCGGCGCCACCGGGGTAGTTCAGACCCAGATTGTCGGCGACGTGGTTGGCCAGGGCGCGGGTCTGGGGTGGGTCGAGCCCTCGGCCAAGCGTGGCGCAGGCGGCTAACAGACGCAAGACCTTGACGCCGGCTTCGTCGTTCGCCGGAGCGCAGCAATCGATGCGATGGAGCTCGTGCTCAGCGATGTTAGAGGCCAGATCCGTACGCGAGAGCGCCAAAGCGGTGGCAATGCCTGAGCGCGCGGCGACGGCCGCGGCCATCATCAGGTAGAGTGGGTCGGCCCAGCCGGGTTTGGCCAGGTCGCGGTCAAAACCCTCATTCGTGCCAGGTTCAGGCAGGGCGGGCGGTTTTATGCCGGCTTGTTCCGCACATCGGCCGAGCATGTCCGCGAGCAGCGCCCGGCGCAGGGACGGCGTAGCGAGCGGCGAAAGGGCGACCGGCTCGGGCGGGTCGAACAGGTCGGCGGCGAGGGCGCTGCTCTGGCCGCGGGGTAGTAGTTCCTGGAGCCAGCCGGCGCTTGCGGTCGCTTCGCGTTCCAGGAGGAGCAGGCGCAGCGGCGGTCCGCCCGCCGCGAAGCTGTCGGCCAGCTCGCTGAGCCAGTCGCGGAGCAGTGGCGTGGCCCCGGCGGCATAGTCCACGACGATCAGCGTCGGGCACTGCCAGCCCCAGGCCGAGAGGTTCTGCTGCTTGCGGAAACGGCCCAGCTCGGCGGGCGGGCAGAAACCCGCATCCCATTGCGTGTCACTTGCCTCGGCAAGCCGGCGGATCAACTCCAGGGCCAGACGTGTTTTTCCAGCGCCGGCGCGGCCGACGAGCGTCCGGACGGCGATTCGCTTGGGGGTGTTCAGCCAATCGGAAAGACTCTCAAGGTCCAACTTGCGGCCCACGAGCGTGGTAGCACAGCAGTAGGCATTGAGCAGGTCGACGACCGTGTTGGCGGCTTGCTGGTGCGCGGCGATCTTGGCCAGCACATTGGTCAGGACGAGTTGAGGCTTCGGGCCGTAGGTGACATCGCCGCCCGCCTGGATGACGATGTTGCCATCGCCTTGAACGGTGGCGGATGGCCGGAACTTGGATTGGGGCTTGGCCATGCCGTGTCCCTGCGTTAGCGCTGATCGGCACGTCGGGGATTATCGAGGTGGATGCCGTGAATCGCAAGGGAGCGCTGCGGGAGGACGCACCGCTGGTGCTCCAACGCAGCTAAAGTTTCGGGTGTGCCACTGCTCTGTGAGCAGTGCTTTCCAGGGGGCCTCCTGCGACCGGCACTGCCGAGACGGCAGTGGCACACAAGGGTGATCGACTCCGAACCCGCAGGTTAAGGTGCGTC
>JAZDKM010000402.1:0-8363 GCA_043803085.1 Planctomycetota bacterium | reverse complement strand
GCGGCTCGGATTCGGATCCTTCAATCGACCGAGGTTGGCGCGTACTTGGCGATGATCGCGTCAGCCGATTTGAGGCCGTCGATGGCGGCGCTGACGATGCCGCCGGCGTAACCGGCCCCTTCGCCGATGGGGTAGAGGTTCCGCGTGGCGACCGCCTCACGCGAAACCGGATTCCGCACCATGCGTACCGGGGCACTGGCCCGCGTCTCCGGGGCCAGCATGACGCCCTCCGTGCCGGCGAAGCCGGGCATGCGCTCTTCCAGCATGCCCAGGCCGGTGCGTAAGGCGCCGAGCACGTTGGGTGGCAACAGGTCGGCCAGGACACACCAGGTCACCCCGAAGGGATACGTACCCTCGTAGCAACCATCAGACGCTGCCCCCGTCAAGAAGTCAGACGCCCGTTGGGCCGGGGCACGATAGTCGCCACCGGCCAGCTCAAACGCCCGCCGTTCCAGTGTTTCCAGGTACGCCAGGCCGGCCAGGGCCTGCTCTGGGGCGGAGCCGGAGTTGACGGTGATGACCAGGCCGGCGTTGGCGAAGCGGCCGCTGCGGCGCGCGCGACTGGCGCCGTTGGTGGCGATCAAGTTGGGGGATTCGTTGGTTGGCAGAATGGTACCACCCGGGCACATGCAGAAGCTGAACAAATCGCCGTGTTCCCCGGCCGCCCCTTTGGCGACGAGGTGGTACTCCGCCGGCGGCAGGCGGGTGTGTCCGGCGGCGTCACCGTATTGCCAGCGGTCCACCATCTGCTGCGGGTGCTCGATACGCACGCCGACCTGAAACGGCTTGGGGGCGATCACCACGCCGCGCCGGGCCAACATACGGACGGTGTCGCGGGCCGAGTGGCCGGCGCCCCACAGGGTCGGCCCCACGGCGAGGGTTCGATCGCCGACTCGTAGCGACACAAGTTTGTCACCGTCGATCACTACGTCATCCACTCGGCTCTCGAAACGCACTTCCCCACCGAGGCGCTCGATGTCCTCCCGCATTCGCCGGCAGATTCCGGGGAGCATCTCGCTGCCCACGTGCGGGTGGGCGTCGATCAGGATGTCGGGGTTGGCGCCATGCTGGTAGAGCGTTTCTAGGACTGTACGCACCAGCGGGTCGGAGACGCGCGTGTAGAGTTTGCCGTCGCTGTAGGCCCCTGCGCCGCCTTCGCCGAAGAGGTAGTTGGACTCGGGGTTGAAGATCCGGTCCTGGATAAAGGACTTCAGGACATCGACGTGCCGGCGACGGACATCTTTGCCGCGTTCGAGCACGATCGGCCGATAGCCGTACTGGGCGAGCCGCAAGGCGGCGAACATGCCCGCCGGCCCAAAGCCGATCACCACGGGTCGATGCCGCAGCGGCTCAGTGCCAGGTCCAGGATCACGGAGCGGACGCGGGGCGATGAATTGGACGTCCTTATGGTACAGCCGGGTGACCCGCCGTCTTTCGTGTTTGAGCGATTCCTGCAGGCCGACTTCCACGTGGTAGATGAACCGCAAAGGGCGGTGCTTTCGCGCGTCCAGCGCGCGGTGCACGACGGCATAAGTGCGGATCGCGGCCCGCGGAACGTGCAGCTTCTTCGCCGCTACCGCCAGGAGATCGTCTGTCTCCGCTTCCAGTGGTAGCGCCACGTTACGAACCAAAATAGCCATAGAAGGGTCACTCTATCCGTTCATACAGCGCCTGGCCATCATGGGAGCGGAAGCGGACGCATACTCTGTCGGCGCCGGGGCGCTGCTGGTCGAGCGGAATGAATCTTCAGCGTTTGACCCTCACCGTGGCCAGCATGTTGGCAATCCAACTGGAGAACAGGACACTAAGGAAGAATGCGATGGCGAGGCCCCCGGCCACAGGGCCGGCCGATTCCCCTTTCGGCAGGCCGCCAAACTTGGGCTCGAGCATAAAGACCGCGACGCCAGCCAGAACGAGGACGGCGGTGTACACGGACATGAACCGTCGAGGCCAGCCCGCGGGACATGCGAAGACCGCGGCAACGGGGATGACCACTAACATGGTCATAAACGCGGCGATGAAAAATGGCTTGGCAACCGTGATGAGACCGAGAACGGCCAAGACGATGGCGGTCAGCAGACACCCTCCCACGCAGTTGGCCGCAACGACATCGTTTCGTGAGAGCGCCAATCTCCCGAACCGTTCGAAGCGCAAGAGCAAGTTGAAAAGGGGCTGGGCCGTCCAGGCCATATAGACAAACAGGACATACATGATTGCGATCGGTGCCAGGTAGGGCGATAGTTCAGGATTGTTCTTCCGGATGGTCACGATCAAGCGAAAGCCGAGGTACAGCCCGATGATGACCCCCCAGCGTGCCCGACTGCTCAAGGTGGACATCCACAGGAAATAGCGCAGCATGAGGCGGTAGAGCAGGCGCTTGGCTTTCAAGGCCTCCACGATGCCCGCACGGGCCGCCTCCAGGTTCGGCTGCAGGCGCAAAGCCTCCCGAAAATGCCCCATGGCCTTGGTGGGGTTCTGCCGGTGCAACCACGACCAGCCCTGGGTGACCTGTGTGCTCGCGTCCTCGGGGGCCCGGGCGAGAGCGCCTTCAAGAACGGCGCCGGCTTCCTCCTTGCGACCGAGTTGGAGCAGGGCGCGGGCCCGCAAGCTCACACACGCCGTGTGCTCAGCCTCGACTTTCAACCCTTGCTCGGCAGCGTGCAGCGCCGCCCTCCAATCTCTCTGCTGGAACTTGATGCTCGCCAAGAGCGCGAAATAGTCGGCATCCTCAGGGCTGAGCCGAAGGGCTTCGAGGACCGCCTGCTCTGCTTCCTTAACACGGTTACGATCGTGCAGCACGACGGCGTGGATATAGTGACAATAGGCCACCGTTGGCCCCAGATGCACCGCGGCCTCCGCTGCGACAGTCGCCTCCTTGTATTTCTCCTGGACGGCCAGGGCCGCGGCCAGCACCGCATGGCCAATGGGGTCGTTCGGTCCATGCGCCAGGCCTTTCCGGGCCTCGCGTTCGGCCGACTCTGGACGCGACTGTTCCAGCAAGACCAGGGCTCTGTGGATTGCAGGGTTCATCGCAGCTTGAGATAGGCGACAATGTCGTCGTACATCCCACCCTCATTGGAGTATAAGGCGTAGTTGCGGGCGGTCGAGAACCATTCCTTGGTTGTGGGTCTGCTTTTTTTCGCCGCCGCGAGCAGATCTTTCGTACACAGGGGTGTGGGCTCACCACGGCGCATGGCCTCCCTCAGCTTGTTCTCGATCGCCATATCGGTAACTGCCCTCAGATCTGCACCGGAGAACCCTTCAGTGTGCTTGGCTAGGTAGTCATAGTCGATGTCTCGGGTGGGCCGGCCGCGCAGCAGGACGCGAAAGATCGCGGCGCGTGCCGGCCCATCGGGTGGGGGTACGAAGATCATGCGATCGAAGCGTCCTGGGCGGCGGAACGCGGCATCGAGGTGCCAGGGTGCATTGGTCGCCGCCAGGATGAGCACACCCTCATTGGTACTTGTAATCCCGTCCAGCTCGCTGAGAAACTGATTAATCACATGGCGCC
Organism: Planctomycetota bacterium; assembly: GCA_043803085.1. Taxonomy (GTDB): domain Bacteria; phylum Planctomycetota; class Phycisphaerae; order UBA1845; family UBA1845; genus JAAEQG01. The sequence goes on along the minus strand of JAZDKM010000402.1, from coordinate 4,852 downwards.
CGGCACTTTGTCGCATGTCCGTTCGGCTGGCCCCCAGGGCGTCCACCTCGTCAAAGAACAACACGCAGGGGATGTTGCTCCGGGCCATTTCGAAGTACTCATGCAAGTTGCGCTCGCTCTGCCCGATCCACATCTCCACCACGTCGTTGATGCCCACTGCGACAAAGGCTGCTCGGACCTCGCCTGCCGTGGCTTTGGCCAGATAGGTTTTTCCACAACCCGGGGGGCCGTACATGAGGATCCCACCGCCGATCGGCTTGCCGTAGGCCCGAAAAAGCTCCGCATGGGCCAGCGGATGAATGATCTTCATCCGAATCTGATCCTTGAGTTCTTCCATCCCGCCGACATCCTGGAAACCGATCTTCGGCCTTTCCAGATCAATCTCGGCAAAGCACCGGCCAGGCCCGGCGGCGGACCGCACGCGACCCTCGACCAACTCATCCTCGTCGGAGTTGCCCTCCGGTCTCACGCCTAGCTGATCCGCCAGCGTCGGGTCACTGAGTCCAGGGTCAAGCTCAAGAGCCTCCTTGTAGTGACGAACGGCTCGGGGCACGTCACCGCTGCGCAGGAGCAAACGGGCGAAAAGCACATGTGTCCCAGCCGCGGCGTCGGGAGCTTTGATCAGGTCCTCCACGATCACCAGAGCGTGGCTACTCTTGTTCTGCTGGTAGAAGACCTTCGCCAGTCCGAGCTTGAGTTCTCTATCGTCCGGCATCAGGGTGAGGGCATGGCGATACTCGCACTCGGCCTCCTGATAGCGACCATAGCCCGCCAGTGTTTCAGCGAAGTGCCTGCGCAGCGGGAGGTTGCTCGGAGAAACGGCGACAGCAGCCCTCAGTGCCTGGATCGTCGAGTCGGCATGGGACATCGTTGCTTTACCGTGGGTCCGAGAATCAACACGCTACACCCTCAAGTTTATCCACAAGGCTCCCTTGGTGTCAACTTGGTCATAGGCTCGCTGTGTAACACGGCCTTTGGTGGCGGTCGTTTTTGCCGACGTGTAAAGCGGCTACACGAACACCCGCTTGTTATAAATCACCCACTCCAGCAGCAGGACGACCAGAGCGGCGAGAAGCAAGTACGGCCCGAGCGGCTCGTTGACCAGTTGGGCGCCATCGGTGGCTTTGAGCGTGGTCGTGCCGACCGTCAGCCGCGTGCTCGGGCGGACGTTGCTCTCGATGGGGCTGAAGAGGTTTACCGCGAAGGTCTCCTGCCCCGCAACGGCCGGCTCGGCGCGGTAGACCCCGACCCGCTGCGTGCGGGCGTAGTGGGCCACGCGTGCCTTGCCCGGCGTGAGCGTATCGCGCGTGCCGTCGGGACGACGGATGACGAGCGTATCTTCGCCGGCGGGCACGGCCAGGGCCACCGGGTCGCCCGGGCGGACGGCCAGGCGCGCCGTCGTGCTCAGGCTCGAGGACAAGAACGCGAGCGCGTTGTACATGAACACCGGAAAGTGGGCCTTGGTGGCCCAAAACGTGTTCATCATCGGCTCGCCCACCTCGTCTTCCACGAGCAGGCGGAAAGCGCAGATCAAGTACTGGCTTCCTTCGCGCGTCAGGTAGCTGAGCACCGGCGAGCTTTCGCCCTCGATCAGCGTCTTGGCCTCCGGCGGCAGTTGCAGCCGGTTCCACTGGTAGACCTCGATGTTGCTCACCGGCACATGGCGCAGGACCGGGTGGGACTCATCCCAGTTAAAGATGATCTCGTTTTGGATCGGGTCGCCCAGGCTCACGCCGTCCAGGAGCGGCACCGCGCCCCAGAAGAAATAGTTGCCCGGGTAGAGTCGCGCGGTGGAGTGCCCGTCGAGGATAACCACGTCGTACTTGTTGCGGTCGCCGTCAGCCAGCGCCTCCCCGTCCGCTGCTTCATAGCGGTCAGGGCTCATCACTTCCACCTGAACGGGGAGCGTGGGAAGTACCCGCTCAAGAAACAGATTGCCCGCCGTGACGAGCAGGACCTTCACGTGGCGCGGGGGGTCGATGACCGCCCAGGCGCGGTTGTCGGCGTCGAGGGCGTCGGCGTGCTCGAGGCGCACCTCCACTCCGCCGCTGCCCCCATAGTCGAACGGATCGAAAGCCACCGAGGCGACGCTCCCCGGGGGCGGACCGGGTGGTGCCTCGGCAGGGCGCGCCTCCTGCTCGGGAGGGCGAGGCTCCTGCCGAGCCGGTGCGCCGGACGGCTCGCCGGGAGGCTCGCCCTCCCCGCCGCCTTTCAGACGCACTGCCTGCACGTCGCGGTGCTCGCCGTCCACGTAGAGGTGGGCGTCGAACGACACCGCCTGAGGCCCGAAGTTGCGAACCTCTGCGAACACGCTGAGCCGGTCCGGCTGTTCATAGCTGCGCCGGGCACTCATCGAGGTAATGCCGACGTTGTCGCCGCGCTCGGCCACGTTCACCAGTTGCATGTTTTGCGTGTCGAGCCGCTGAATGTTCAGCGTGTTCAGGTCCTCGATCCGCCCGTCGGAGAAAATGAGCGCGGTGGCGGGCGGGGCGGCTGACGTGGGGGCGATATCGGAGCCCGCCTCCTTGCCGGCGATGATCAGGTTCTGGGAATAGGCCTCGGCCAGTGCGACGGCTTCACTGAGCTTCGTGAGGCTTTGGGTCTGCTCGATGGATTCAATCTTGCGCTTCAGGGCCGCCCGATCCGTGTCGAACGAGGAAACCACCGTCGCCCGGTCGGAAAAGGCCACGACCATGGCCCGAGCTTCGTCGCTCATTTGATCGACGACGCGCTTGGCCTCGTCGAGGGCGATCTGGAGTCGGGTGCGCCCGTCCTTCTCCACCACCCCCATCGAGGCCGACTGGTCGATCAGCAGGATGAGCGTGTCCTCGTGCTTCTGGACGGCCTGCCGGACCGGCTTGCCCAGCACCACGGCCCCCAACAGCAACACCAGCAGTTGCAGAAAGAGCAGCAGGTTGCTCCGCAGCCGCTGGAACGGTGAGTTGACGTGCAGGTCCTCCACTGCCCGCTTCCACAGGAAGGTGGACGAGATGGGCACCACCCGCCGCTTGAGCTTGAGAAAATAAAGCGCCACCAAGGGCGGCACGGTCAGGCCCGCGGCGAGCGCAACGGCGGTCCAGCCCGATAGGAAGGTCATCGCAGCAACCCCCTTCGCCGCAGGTAGGACAGGATGATCTGGTCGAATGGCGTGTCGGTGCTGGTGAACAGATAGTTGACCCCGCGCCGCGTACAATACTCCTTCAGCGCCGTGCAGTAGGCCTCCAGGTTCCGCTTATAGCGGTTGAGCAGGGCCCGACCGACGGTCACTTCGGCCATATCGTCGTCTTCCACGTCACGAAGCTGGAGGTCGCCGGCCAAGGGAGGGTCCATCTCTTCGGGGCTGAGCACCTGCATGGCGTACAGGTCGACGTTGCGGCCCAGCAAGTAACGGAAGCCCTGTTCGAACCCCCCTTTGTCAAAGAAGTCGCTGAGCACCAGGACGATACCCGGTTGGGGATGGCGGATGGCGAACTGCTTGCACGCCGCCGCTAGGTTGCTGGGGCCGGCGCACTCCAGCCCGCAGAGGAACTCCATCACCTTGGCCACCCGGCGTCGCCCGCGGACGCCGGCGAGTTGGTTCGTCAGGCCGTTCGCGTAGCCGTAGAGGCTGACACGGTCGAAGTTGCACAGCCCGATGTAGGCCAACGCGGCGGCCACGCGCCGGACGTAGAGCGACTTGGTCGGTGAGCCCCAGTCCATGCTCTTGGACACATCCAGCAGCAGGCTGACGTGCAGGTCCTCCTCTTCGAGGAACAGCTTGAGGAACAGCTTGTCCAGCCGGGCCAGGATGTTCCAGTCCAGGAAGCGCAGGTCGTCGCCGGGGACGTAGTTGCGGTGGTCGGCGAACTCGACCGACTCGCCCCGCCGCTTGCTCCGCCGCTCGCCGCGCATCTTGCCGCGAAAAATCTTGCGCGAGACGATCTCGAGCTGATCCAGCCGGTTCATGAACTCGGGATCGAGCAGCGTTTCACCGTTCTGTTTGCTAGGCAACATCATCATACCATAGCAACCTGCGTCCTCGCAGGCCGGTTTCTTCCTCGGCCGGCGAGACGCCGGCCGCTACGCTGCCGCTTCCGCCATCGTCGGCGTTTTCTCCATAATGTCCCGCAGCACCTCGTCGGTGGTGATGCCCTCGGCCTCGCCCTCGAAGTTGAGCAACACGCGATGCCGCAGGGCCGGCAGGTACACTTTTTGGGCGTCGGAGAAGCTTACGTTGTAGCGTCCGTCGAGCATGGCTTGGAGTTTGGCGCCAAGAGTAATGGCCTGGGCCGCCCGAGGGCTGCCACCCCAACGGATGTACTTGTTCGTCGCCTCCACCGCGAAAGGCCCACCCGGATGCGTGGCCAGCGTCAGCCGGATAATGTAATCCTGCACGTGCGGGGCCGTCACGATCCGCCGCACCAGGTTCTGCGCCCCGATGATCTCCTCGCCGCTCATCACCGGCTTGATCTCCGGTTTGTAGCCGGTCGTCGTCCGATCCAGAATGACCTTCAACTCGTCTTTGTTGGAATACTCTACCAGCAGCTTGTAGAAGAAGCGGTCGAGTTGGGCCTCGGGCAACGGGTAAGTGCCCTCCTGTTCGATGGGGTTCTGCGTGGCCATCACGAAGAAGGGTTCTTTCATCGTGTAGCGGTGATCCCCCACGGTCACCGAGTGCTCCTGCATCGCCTCCAGCATGGCCGACTGGGTCTTGGGCGTCGCCCGGTTGATTTCGTCGGCCAGGATGATCTGGGCGAACAGCGGCCCGGGCCGGAAGCGGAACTCCCGTTTTCCGGTGGCCTGGTCCTCGCTGAGGATGTTGGTGCCGATGATGTCCGCCGGCATGAGGTCGGGGGTGAACTGGATGCGCGAG
>JAZDKM010000401.1:0-16628 GCA_043803085.1 Planctomycetota bacterium | reverse complement strand
TCTGGCGCACCAATTGCTAGCAGAGGTCTCGGGTTCGGACACAAGGGCTGGTGAGAGGCACAGATGTCACAGAAAGCGGACACGCCCACCAACGATAACCAATTGGTGAGCAAAACCAGCGAAAAGCCCCGCGGGCAGGTGGCCGTCATCCAGGAGCGTTGCAAGGGTTGCGCCTATTGCGTGGAGTTCTGCCCGCTCAAAGTGCTGGTGATGTCTTCCCGGTTCAATGCCAAGGGCTACCATTACCCGGAGGTCGCCGACCCTGCGGCATGCAGCGGCTGCGGTCTGTGCGGCATGTACTGTCCGGATTTCGCCATTACCGGGGCGCGAGTTCGGCGGGAGTAACAGCGCGAGCCGCCGCGTTGACCCCGGCGCTCGTGATCGGAAAAGGAGCCGTGCAGGTGTCCGACAACAACGGTGATTTCACCGGTGCCCACTACCTCGATGGCGACCACGCCTGTGCCGAGGGGGCCATCGCCGCGGGGTGCAACTTCGTGGCCGGCTATCCGATCACCCCCTCAACCGAAATAGTCGAGCGACTGGCCTGGCGGTTCTTCAGTACCGGCGGCACCTTCATCCAGATGGAGGACGAAATCGCCTCCTCCATCGCGATCCAAGGGGCCGTGTGGGGTGGCGCCAAGGCCATGACGGTCAGTTCCGGGCCGGGCATGTCGCTGATGATGGAGCACATCGGGCTGGCGGCCATGACGGAAGTGCCCTGTGTCTTCGTCAACGTGCAGCGCGGGGGTCCGTCCACGGGGCTGCCCACGCTGCCCGCGCAGGGGGACATGATGCAGGCCCGCTGGGGCTCCCACGGCGATTACGAGATCATCGCTCTCTGCCCCAACAGCCCGCAGGAGTGCTTCGATCTGATCATCCACGCCTTCGACCTGTCGGAGCAGTACCGCGTGCCGGTCCTGTTCATGATGGATGAGAGCGTGGGGCACATGACCGAGCGGGTGATCATTCCGCCGCGGGACCAGATCAAAGTCACGCCCCGCCGTTACACGACCCTGCCACCGGGGGAGTATCGGCCGTTTCAGACCGGGGCTGACCTGGTTCCTGATATGACCATGGCTGGAGTGGGGCATCGGGTCCACATCACCGGACTGACTCACGACGAAAAGGGTTACCCGGTGATGAACGCCGACTGTCAACATAAGCTGATCACCCGGCTGGTGAATAAGATTCGTAAGAACGCCGAGAAGATAGCTCTTTATCATGAGGACGGCGTGGAGGACGCGGACGTGGTCGTGGTGAGCTACGGGATCACCTCCCGCATCGTCACCCGAGCCATTCGCGACGCCCGCAAGAAGGGGCTGAAGGTCGGCCATTTGCGGCTGGTGGTGGTCTGGCCGTTTCCCGAAACGCGCGTTCGGGCATTGGCGGGCCGCGTCCGGGCGCTGGTCGTGCCGGAGATCAACCTCGGGCAGATGGTCTTGGAGGTGGAGCGTTGTGCCGCCGGGCAGTGCCGGACCGTTCTGGTGCCCCACGCCGGGGGGAGCGTGCACCTGCCGGAAGTCATCTACGACGCGATTATGGAGGCCGGGCGATGACCGCCACCGCACCCATCGAAAACGAAGTTGAAAAATATCTGCGGATGGACCGCATCCCGCACATCTGGTGCCCGGGCTGCGGCATCGGCACGACGGTCAATTGCTTCATCCGGGCCATCGAGCAGTGCGTCGAGGACCTGGGCAAGCTGGCCATCGTTTCGGGTATCGGCTGCACCGGGCGGGTGGCCGGCTACCTCAACTTCGATTCCTTCCACACCACACATGGGCGGGCGATCCCGTTCGCCACGGGACTGAAACTGGCCAACCCCGAGCTTAAAGTGGTTGTCTACAGCGGCGAGGGAGACCTGATCGCCATCGGCGGGAACCACTTCATTCACGCGGCGCGGCGCAACGCGGATCTGACCGTGATCTGCGTCAACAACTTCAACTACGCCATGACCGGCGGGCAGGTTTCCCCGACCACGCCGGTCGACGCGACGGGGACCACGGCCCCCTTCGGCGTCGTCGAGCGCCCCTTCAACCTGCCGTTCCTGGCGGAGTCGTCCGGGGCGGTCTACGTCGCCCGGTGGACCACCTACCACGTCCGCCAACTCACCAAGGCCATGGTGGAGGCCATGAACAAGCGGGGCTTCGCCTTCATCGAGATCCTCTCCCCCTGTCCCACGTTGTACGAGCGGCGGAACCGGCTGGGCACGGGTCTCGACCGCATGAAGTGGTTCAAGGAGAACACCCGCATCGAACACGGAGTGGACACGCGGGAGTGCGATATCGAGTTTCAACAGCCCATCCTCTGCGGCAAGTTCGTGGACGTGGACCGCCCCTCCCTGCTGGAGATGACCGAGGCCAAGCTGGCCAATGTCCTGGGTAAGCAGCGCTGGGAGGAAGCCTCACGAAAACAACAACAGCCGATCGGGCGCGGGATCGCCCGGGGAGTAAGACGGTGAGCACGGTAGAGATCAAGACCGGCGGGCTCGGCGGCCAGGGTGTTATTCTGGCAGGTATGATCATCGGCCGAGGCGCCGCGATATACGCCAACAAACATGCCACCCTGACCCAGAGCTTCGGTCCCGAAGCACGCGGCAGTGCATGTGGAGCGTCGGTCGTGGTCTCCGACGAGCCCGTGGAATACCCCTATGTAACCCACCCCGACATCCTCGTGGTCATGTCGCAAGACGCCTACAATCGGTTCGCTCCCGACCTGGCCCCCAACGGCATCCTCCTTTATGAGGCCGACCTCGTCCAGCCGCGTGAGCTCCCCGAAGGCGTGAGGGCATACGGCGTCCCCGCCACCCGCATCGCCGAGGAACTGCAACGCCGCATGGTGGCCAACATCGTTATGACCGGCTTCTTCGCGGCTGTGACCGACGTGGTCGGCGTCGACGCACTGCGCGAGTCGGTCAAGACCTCCGTGCCGGCGGGGACGGAGGTGCTCAATCTGGACGCCTTCGATCGCGGCTACAACCACGGGTTGGACCGCAAAGCCGGCAAACCGCTCGCGAACGCCAGGACACACACCTAAGCCGCTCCTCCGGGGCCCGGAGCAACTCAACTGGCCCCCGACCGCGTCCGATATCCCGAATAACGTCCAAGAACCGTGAGCGCGCGTGCCGCGCCTCGACTTCGTACGCGCGGTCGGCCGGCCGGCACCGCGTGAGAACCAGGAGGTTGTTCATGTCCACTACGTTAGACGCACCGCGTCGCCGGATCGGGCGGATGCTGGTGATCGGGATTCTAGCGGCGACCTGCGCCCGGGTGTGGCTCGCCCCGGGCGAGGTGCTGCCCCGAGCGGTCGCCCAGATCCCCGACAGTGGCCTGCAGCGCAGGCAGATGTTGGATGAGATCCGGCGTACTAACCAGTTACTGGAGCAAATCCACCACACTCTGCAAACCGAGACCATTAAGGTGACTATGGAAGGTACCGATAAAACCAAGGACCGGACGGCCGCGTCGCGTCCGCCGACGCCCTGAAAGGATGTAACCGATGGCGACCCGAGCTCGGCGCCACAGGCGATTCTGTCTATGGGCGACTGCCCTGCTCACCTTCCTGGTGAGCTGGGCGCCGGGACAGAACGGACCGACGCCGGCCAAGGCGGACGGATGGCTGGAGCAATTCGCCGGGCAGGCCGACAAGGAGGGTACCGCCCACCCCAAGGCCCCTGCCGACGAGAAAGGCGGACCCCCGTCATCCGACCCGGGCCCGACGACCGACTCCATCTCGGTGTCCCATGCGGGTACCGTCGAGATGCACGTGGCCGGTTTGCCGCTGGCGACCGTGCTGGAAATCCTCTCGGCCCAAAGTCGGCGCAACATCGTCGCCACACCCAAAGTGACCGGCACCGTCACCGCCCATTTGTACCATGTCACGTTCGAGGAAGCGCTGGACGCCATTCTGGCGGCCAACGACGCCGGCTACCGTGCCATCGGCAACTTCATCTACGTCTACACCCAGGAAGAGCTCGCCGCGCTCGCCGCGGCGGAGACGCCGCCGGTGACCCGCGTCTTTCCGCTGTACTACATCCCTGCGAAGGATGCTAAGGAGATCGTTGCCCCGATGTTGAGCGAGAAGGGCACTGCCGTGGCCACTCCAGAACCACAGCGCGGCCTGAGCAGCGAGTCCGAGGAGGCCGGCAGTGACAACGTGGCGCAGCAGGATTACCTGGTGGTTCGGGACCGGCCTGACGTGCTGGACCGGATCGCAAAAACCCTGCGTGAGGTGGACATTCGGCCGACACAGGTCTTGGTAGAGGCGACCATCCTCGGCGTGACTTTGGACGACCAGAACGCCCTCGGGGTGGACTTCACCGTGGTCGGGGGGGTCGATCTGGAAGTGCTCGGCTCGACCTCCACCGCGGTGACGAACCTGAACGTCGGGGCGCTGCCCACCAACCGGTTTGAGAAATTCAACTCCAACGTGACCACCGATTTCACCGAAGTCGTGCCCCGGGGTGGGATGACCGTCGGCGTCATCAAGGACCATGTCGGCGTGTTTGTGAGGGCGCTGGAATCCATCACCGACACGGTCGTGCTGGCGAATCCGAAGGTGCTCGCGCTCAACAAGCAGAAGGCCCAGGTGATCGTGGGGCGCCGTGACGGCTACCTCACCACCACGGTGACGGAAACCCAGGCCATCCAGACGGTGGAGTTCCTGGAGACCGGAACGCAGTTGGTCTTCCGGCCGTTCATCGCGGACGACGGTTTCGTGCGTATGGAACTACACCCCGAGGACAGCGTGGGGACGGTGGTGAACGGGCTGCCGAGCGAACGGACCACCGAGGTGACCACCAACGTCATCGTGCGCGATGGGCAGACCATCCTGATCGGCGGTCTGTTCCGCGAGGTGAGCACCGAAGGTCGCAATCAGATACCGTTGCTCGGTGACATTCCCGTGGTGGGCACGGCCTTTCAAGGCCGCAGCGACCGTACCGAACGCCAGGAGGTCGTCATCCTGCTGACCGTCCATATCGTCAAGGACCACGATGCCTACGCGCGCGCCGGCGAGCAGGCCCGCCAGGACATCGAACGCATGCGCGTCGGGCTGCGCCGGCACATGATGTGGAACGGTCGTGAACGGCTGGCCCAGGCCCACTACCGCAAGGCGCTCGAACATCACGCCAACGGCAAAACGGACAAAGCCCTGTGGGACGTCCGCATGGCGTTGTACAACAATCCTCATCTCGTCTCCGCCACCGAGTTGAAAGAGGAAATCCTGGGTCGCCGCGACTGGGATGACGAAGGAGCGGCCACGCGCACCTTCCTGCACCGGGTCATGCTGGGGGATCAGAGACGAGAAGAGCCGGATTATGGAAGACCGGCCCCGCCGTTCGTCAGCCTTGACGCACTCCAGGGCCCCCGCGGGTTCGAGGAAGGAGAATTGGACCATGCACCGTGACCGACGACTTTGCGGGTTCTCGATTGCGGATTGCGCATTGCGGATTGCCGGCCGTAGGTCGGGCTGTGCCCGACGCTCCGTTGGGGCGGGCGGAGCCCGCCCTACACTGCTTGTCCTGCTGCTGTTTGTGTGGTCGGCGGCTGGCTGCATCACCCACGCCCAACGTCGTGTGGAAGCCGAACAGCATTGGAGCCAGGTGCGGTCCGGTATGAAGGTCCAGTTAGCCAGGCAGCAGTTCGAATACGGACAGCTCGACGCCGCAATCGTGACCCTCAAGGAAGCCCTCGCGGCGGATGATGCCTCTGCGGACGCGCACCTGTTGCTGGCCCACTGTTATCTGGAGCAGGGCAAGCTCGCCTCCGCACGCCAGGCGCTCGCCCAGCCCCAGCGCGGCGCCCCACAGTCGGCGGAAGTCGAGTACGCGCTCGGGTTGATCGCCGAACGCTCCGAGGAGTTGGAGACCGCGGTGGAGCATTATCGCCGTGCCCGGTCACAGGATGGCAACGCCGTGGACTACCTGGTCGCCGAGGCCGAGTGCCTGGCGGTCTTGGACCGTGCGGACGAAGCCCTCGAGCTGGTGACCGAGAACCTCGCCCACTTCGATTCCGATGGGACGCTCGAAGCCCTGCTCGCGCAGATTTCCTTGCTCCTGGGTGACCGCGAGACGGCCGTTCACCAGTTCCGCTTGGCGTTGGAACGGAGCGGCTGCGCCACGGCGATCCACGAAACTCCGGGCGCATGTGACGTGGTCCTCGAGGAGTACGGCCGCCTGTTGTCGCGGACCGGTCGGTACGCGGAAGCGGTGGCGTTATTGCGTCCCTACGTCGAGGCCCGCGCCACGGTGTCTTCCTCGGTCGTCACCGCGTTGTGCGCCGGGTATCTGGCCACCAACCGGGTGGGCGAGGCCGAACGCCTGTTGCGTGACGAAGTCCGCCGCCACCCGGACTACACACCGGGCTGGATGCTTCTGGCGCGGGCTGCGGTGCTGTCGGAAGATTGGATGACCGCCCGCCGTTGCGCGGACCGGCTTGAACGGTTGGCGCCCCAAAGCGCGGAGGCGCAACTACTCCGCGGTTTCATCTGTTGGAAACAAAACGACGTGCAGACGGCGGAGCTCGCCCTGCAACGGGCGCTGGCCCTCGATCCCGACGACGCCTTGGCCCATTGCCTGATCGGTCAGGTGTTGGAGCGCACCGGCCGGCGTTCCACCGCCGAGGAGCACTACCGCCGGGCGCTGCAGATTGATCCGCAGTCCGCGTGGGCCAGACGGCAGTTAAGCGTTGACGCCTCGTAGTGAGCAAGGATTGGGGAGGGCTTGAGGAAACCGAGCCGCAACCGTAAGGGAGCGATGGAATACGTCTCAACCCTTCGCCCTCCCTTACGGTCGGATCTCGGAAAAGATGCAAACGGGATGACTAACCATCAGACCGGCTGGAAAGCCGGTCCCACAGGATAAAGCCGGTCCCACATGGATGTGCCGGAGACTTGAAGTCGAATCTGCGCCGCAACATGGGAGGTTTGCTCATGTGTCGGGTCGTGTCGAGTCCGTTGATAGCGTTCACGCTGTTGTTTTCTCTCTGGGGGCAAGCGCACGCGGGCAGTCCGAATGATGCGGGAACGTCGGCCCATTCGCAGAGCTTCGCGGCGGAGTTGACCTACCTGGATACCAACCGCAACGGAAGCATCGAGGCAGCGGAGTTGGCTCACGGGCAACAGATGGCTGCGATGCTCCTGGCGTTATCCTGGGAAACGTGTGATTGGGACCACGATGGGAAGATCACGGCGACGGAGTTCCAGTCCGCCGCCGCAGAGACGTTGCAGACGTTACTGTCTACCGCCAGCGAGGACGAACAGCAGGCCGAGAATGCCCTCGCTGAGGCCGTGTCCATGAGCGTACTTTTACAACAATTGGCCCGCGACCAGGCCTATGCCGACGAACTCGCCGCGCTGCGGGCAGCGGTTGACGATCTGAATGACGACGAAGCGGTGGTGACCCAGATCATCTCCAACCCGGCCCGCTACCCGCGGCTCAGCCCCGTTGTGCGGACGTGGGTGCGCTACTATCCAGTGAAACCGGCGCTCCGCCGCCACCTTCCACCATACCCGGCACGGGGTCCGCATCTGCCCCCGCCGCATGCCCGGCCGGCGCCGACGAACGGTCATCCCATTCCGCCGAAACACTCGGGGCCTGCAAAACCGCCGATGCCCAAACCCGGTCCGCAACCGCGACCTGGCGGCGGAGGCCGCCCTTGACACTTCTATAGAGCCTGGGCCTCGCCCCCTGTGGGCTCTTATCGGGGGTGCCCGTTGCTGTTTTCGAAATTGCTGATCTTGCTGAGCCGACGTTCGTGGCGCCCGCCTTAGAATTCGGTCTGCAACCACACATGGACCACGCGTTTCATGAGTTCCTCGCCGACCAGGTCGGCCGGCAGGCAAAGCACGTTGGCATTGTTGTGTTTGCGCGCCAGAACGGTGGTCAACTCGTCATGACAAAGGGCCGCCCGGATCCCTTTTACCTTGTTGGCCGTGATGGACATGCCGATCCCGGTGCCGCACATCATGATGCCGGACTGGGCCTCGCCCCTGGCGATGGCTTCCGCCGCGGGCAGGGCCATGTCCGGGTAATCACAACTCGCCGTGCTGGAGGATCCGAAGTCGATGACCTCGTGGCCCATACCGATGAGCATGGCCTTGATCCTCTCCTTGGCGTAGAAGCCCCGATGGTCACTGGACAACGCGATTTTCATAGTTCCGCCTCTTCCGCACGGACGGGCAGGGCCTGCTCGATTTGGCGCGCGCAGGATTCGTAAACAGACACGCCCCCGCCGATGGGATCCTCAATGTCTCCTTCGTCGCTCAGCAACCGCGTTTTTCCATGGGCGGAGGGCACCATGGCGGTCACCGCTTCCGCGTGGCTCTGCGTCATAACATAGATACGATCGGCCTGGTTGATAAGTTCCGGACTCAACCGCACGGAAAGATGATCGGTGATGTCGATGTCCCGCCGGCGCATCACTTCCGCGGCTTCCGGTGCCGCCCGCGAGCCTTCGCCAGCGGAAGTCCCCGCGGAGCGGATCGCGACGTAGTGGTCCGCTAATTCGGAGACCGAACAACCCAGCCGCCGGGCCAACATCGGTTTGAACAAACCCGCAGCCATAGGACTACGGCACGTGTTCCCGGTGCAGACGAACAGCAAGTTCAACGAGGCCAGTCTCCGCAACGTCCGCGCGTCGTAGACGCCTTCACGGACCAGTTCATAACCGCTTTCGCCGACCCGTACAATCGTGGAGGGTCTTCCGAACTCCGCCGGCCCGGCGTCCAGCAACAAGTCGATCTCGTCGCCAAGTTCGGTAAGCACGCCAAAGGCAGTGCACGCCGGGGCGCAACCTGCGCGGTTCGCGCTGGCGGCGACCACCGGACCCGCGACCCCGGCCAGGAAACCTCGGGCTACCTCATGGTCGGGACAGCGCAGGCCGACCTCGTGCTCGTGGTAGATTTCACCGGCCAGGTTTGTTTCGCGGCCCCGAGCAATGGGCGCCGTGGAGGGGTCGGAAACCCGAAACAGGAGAGTCAGCGGTCCCGGCCAGCCTTTCCTGACCAGTCGCAGCCCCAAAGCAGGGGGGGCCGGAACGTACTCATGCACGCGGTCCCGCTCGGCGATATGGACCGTGAACGGCCGGCCGTTGGTCCGCTCTTTCAAGGTCCGAAGTCGGTCCATTGCCTCCGGGCGGTCGGCCCGAGCGCCCACTCCATAGACGGTTTCGGTGGGAAAGGCAACCACACCGCCTTGATCGGCCACGGCGGCAGCGCGCGCGACCGCATCGCCGTAATTTCCTTTTTCATAAATAGTTATAACTTCTACCATGGCCATCGAGAGCACCTACCACCTCATTATCTTGGAGGGCTCGCTGGGTGTCAAATAATGCGTGCGCGCTCATCTGTCGCCGGGAGAGCTACCAAAACAGCCCTCCCTCGCAGCCGGTTCGACGCGGTGGGCACACACCGACCCCCTCCGCGTTGCACGAACCGTTTTCACGACATGGACCCGTCCTCCGGATAATCACCATCGCCTAGTGCTCCGACGCACCTTAACCTGCGGGTTTGGAGTCGATCACCCTTGTGTGCCACTGCCGTCTCGGCAGTGCCGGTCGCAGGGGGCTTCCTGGAAAGCACTGCTCACAGAGCAGTGGCACACCCGAAACTTTAGCTGCGTTGGAGCACTAGGACGGCCTGACAGCCCACCCGGAGGATCTGTCCCACGTTATCCCGGTAGGCTCAAGGTCCGCTGGAACCGCCGGCGAGATGTTCCACCGTATGTGCGTGGCATTCCCCTCCGCGCAGCTCTTCGGCATGTGCCACGCACCAAGCTCGATACGCAACCGGTCTCTCGTCGGCGGGTTCCTCCAAGGCAGCGTCTTCGTTCCGGCTCTCTGCGGCCGGTGTCCCCGGATCCTTCTCGACGACCATCTCGTCCGGGATGGTCCAGGGGAACATCCACTCCTGCAGCCGGCTTTCTGTCTGCGCGCCGGGCAGCATGATGGTCTCCTGTCACAGACGTTTACTGTAATCCGCCCCCGTGCCCCTCTATATACATTATGACCCATAAAATCGTCCGAGGCACGTGTTTTTTGTTTCGAATCTGTCAGGCCGGGTCAAATGGGGCGCTCGCGGAAGGGCGCGGGTCGCCAAAACGAATCCGGTAGAGCACGTCGCAGCCGACCCTTGCGATCCGGTACGGGGTATGCAGCGGCGCACCCGCCGCCCGGGCCACACCCTTGCCCCGATGGGGGCCAACCGCGTCATCCCCGCCGATGAATCGGGGTGAGACGAAAATCATCGCCTCGTCGGCGAGTTTCAGGTCGAGGAAGGCACCCAGCACGCAGCCGCCGCCTTCCACCAGGAGGCTGGTCAACCGCCGCCGGCCCAGCTTACGCAACGCCGAGCGAAGATCCACATGACCATTGCGGGCCCTGCAAACCACGATTTCAGCACCGCTGCATAGGAGACGATCCGCCTTGTCGGGCTGGCTCAGTACCGCCTCGTTCGTGGTCAGGATTAGGGTGGGCGTCTGGTGGGCCGTGGTGACCAAGGTGGCCTCGGGGGGAACGCGGAGCCGACTATCAAGCACTATGCGGGAGGCCGTGCGCCGCAACGGCACATCCCGGGCGGTAAGTTGCGGATCATCCGCCAACACCGTTCCCACCCCCACCACAACCCCGTCCACCCGAGCCCGTAGTCGATGCACGAGCCGCCGGGAGGCCGGTGACGATATCCACCGCGAATCGCCGGTTCGAGTAGCGATTCTGCCGTCGAGGCTCTGGGCCCATTTAAGAATGGTGTATGGACGGCGTCGCGTGACCAGGGTGATAAAGGGGGCATTCAACTCCCGTGCTTGGGCCTCCAGCAGACCGACCTCCACGGGAATCCCGGCTTGGCGCAGTTGGGCGATGCCCTTACCGGCGACAGCCGGGAAGGGGTCCGCCATTGCCACCACGACACGGCCCACACCAGCCTCAATCAACGCCTCCGTACAAGGCGGCGTCTTACCATAATGACAGCAAGGTTCGAGAGTTACGAAGACGGTGGCGCCGCGGGCGGCCCGTCCCGCCCCACGCAGGGCTTCGACCTCCGCATGGGGCCCCCCATAAGAGCGGTGGTAGCCTTCCGCAATGATCCGACCTCGTTTAGCCAAGACGCAGCCGACCATGGGATTGGGTTCGACGCGGCCCTGTCCACGCCGGGCGAGGTGCAGGGCGCGACGCATGTGGTCGTGCTCAGCGGCAGTAAAATCGCCGGTCATGACGTGCGTGCTTTACGGCGTAGTCGGCAGGCCGCTCGGGGTCCCCTTGGCTACGGTTCGGTGCTCAAACGCAAAACCGATGAAGAGCATCGCCACACCGACCACTAACAACGTATCGGCCAAGTTGAAGACCCAAGGCCAGACATCGTGCCCCGCAATCTGCACGCGAATCTTGATGAAGTCCCGCACGATGCCCAGGGACCGCGGCAGCTCCGCCAGCGCTTTTCGAGCGTACGGCTGCGGATCCGCCCCATCGGGCCAAGAGCCGATTCGGATGGGGTCGGCGCTCGGATCGCCAACCACGACTCCCAGCAGTCGCTTGGGTTCGCCAGTCTCACTGTTGAGCTTAACTCGGTCAGCACGCAACCACATGCGGTCAAACATGTTACCCAGCGCACCTGCGAGCACGAAGGCCAAGGCCAGATGAAGCAGGCGTTGCTTATAGTGGCTGCAGGCGAAGAAATAAAGGATAAACCCTACCGCGAGGACGGAGGCGACGATGAACAGCGGCACCAACCCCTTGCCCAGGCCGAACAACGCACCGTCGTTCAACGAGCGTTGATACATGACCAGCCCGAACCACCCCAGACGGGACTCGTCCCGTCCCAAGGCCGTGAAGGCCCAATGCTTGGTCCAGAGGTCGGCAGCAAGGGCGAGGCTCGCCGTGGTCCACAGAAGGAGGTGGGCCCCGACGTAGCGGATGGCGGAATCGGGTCTGAACTTGCCGGTCGATCGCCCATTCGTGGCGCAGGCTTCCAGCCTGCGAGTCTGCCAGCCGGCCAACATCTTAGACGAGCCCCGGTGGGATACGCCCAGCGTCGCACAGCCGGGCGAACTCGATGCAGTACTGGGCCCAAGGCTTGGCCCGCAACCGTTCAGGGGAGATCATGCGGTGCGTGGCCAAGCAAACGCCGTAGGTGCCATCCTCAATCCGCAGCAAAGCCGCGTCGATTTGGCGGAGAAGGGCCCGCTCGGTCTCGATCAGACCCAAGGTAAACTCCTGTTCCCAGTTGTCCGAGCCGACGTCCGCCATGTGGCTGGGCATGTTCGACAGGTCGCCCCGTGACTCCTGCCGGTTGGTGTGTAAGGCTTCACTCGAGAGCTGGTTGACATCGCCCAGCAATTCCCGCCGCTTGGTCAGCAGGAGTTCCTTGAACTCGCGCAGTTCCCTGGCCCTCAACTTCGTTTTCGGCAGGGGTTTTGACCGATCCACGATTTCGATCCCGCCGATGATGATGCCAGACGAGGGCGTGGACGGCATAGGATCGGTTTTGGCCTTGGGCATCGCCGTGGCGGTTCGAACACGCCCCGGCGTCGCTTGCTTGCCTGAATGCAGTGTGCTGTTTGGAGCCTCCGCCTTCTTCTGTTTGACGACCGGGGCAGGATTCCGGGTTGGAGGCGGGGAGGTTTTCGGCTTCCGGGAGGCGCCAGGCGGGTCGGCAACAGGGAGGGCCTTTTTCTTGGGGGAGGGTACTCTTGCGGGAGGCTTCTTTCCGGCAGATCCCGAGACTCCGTTCTCGGCAGCGCTTGACCGGACTCGTTTCTTGGCTTTGGGATTGGATCGTGCGGTTTTACGTCTGGCCACCCTATGTCCCATTCACGCAAAAACTTGCCTAACTTCTTGTCCTACAAGGACCAAGGTTCAGAATCCCAGGAGTATAACCCCGGGGCGGTGGGCTGTCAACGCCGACCCTGCTCTCCAGGATTACGCAGGTACACCTCGACCGTCCGGCGCGTGTCCACCAAGCCGGGAATCTGGAATACGACCTCGCCCGCGGCGGTCCGGCTCACCTCGTGGAGGACCACATAGTCCACATAGACCCACGACTCCATGCCCGTGCTACCCTGGACGAGAAAGGCCGGGTTGTACAGCGGGGCACTTTTCCCATCGAGCGTGAGCAGAACGCGGCGGTCCTGCGGGGCCAGCATGTAGCAGCCGAAACGTTCATTGAAACCGTCGTGGTCGCGGTCGCCTTCGGACTCGGTGACCAGGCTGCCTACTGTCGGAGTCAGGGTCGGCGGGAAACAGTAGTACAAGGCGCGCGATGCCCCGGCGGGCCCGATCTCGGTGTCGGAAAGCCCGAGGCTGAGCAGACAGTCCCACTCTTGCGTCGGCTTGTGCGTCTGGCCGCCGAACGCCACGGCCGTCACCCGTGGAAGCGTCCCCTCGCGAAAGCACTTCATCAAGGGTGCGGAACGTCCGTCGTGCACCACGAACAACAAATCCGGCCCTCCGGGACGGTCGTGGCCGGCGAAGGCGTACGGGACGTGAAGAAGTCTGCCGGTATCCCCCAGTTGGGCGGTGGAGTGGCAGAGCAGGTTCAGGGGATCGCTATCGCGTCGCGAAACCGCTAAGCCCAGGTTTCCCGCCGCCCATCCTTGAGTTTCGGTGCTACACTCCAGATGAACGTAGACTTCACCGGTGGGGTAGATGGTGTAGGTCCATTGCTGCCGCGGCAGGTCGGTCGTGGCCGCTTCTCTCGGGGGCACAAAGTCCCACTGGCACGCGACGACCATCCGCGTGGGCGACGCTTCCAGCAAACGCTGGCGGGTCACCACCCGATCACCCCACACTGGGAAGCTCTCCACCACTGGGACCGCGAAATCCTCTCCCCCGGTCAGAGAAACCACGGTGGGGCCTAGAACGGTGCCTTCGACCAGGTTGCGCACCCGCAGGCGGTCCTCGGCGACGTCGTACCAATACCTGATCTGTCCGTTGGTCAGCCCCAACTCGAACCTGCCCCCGGCGCCGATGTCCCACCGCCGACCCCGGCGACGAAGATAGAGGCGACCATTCTCCGTGCGGGAGTCGCCGAACAGATCGATCTGGTTGTTCGCCAGGATCACGTCGTCGATCAGCAACAGAGTAGGTCGGCTGATTTCCGGCAGTGACCAGCGTAGTTCCCGGATGTCATCCAAGGCGACGTGCTCCATCGCGTCGGCCAAATCCAGGCGCAGCAGGTTCCATCCGGCTTGCAAAGGGATGCTGGAATCGGCGATGGAGCGGAGCTTGCCCTCCCCGCTCGCAACAGAAAGGCGTAGGTCCACAGGGGCGGGAGTGTGCACGCTCATCATCAACAGGTCGTACTCCCGCCAGTCACGGGGCAAGTGCCATTGGCGAGCTTCGCTGCCGTCGGCGATCAGCTCGTCCTCGGGTTGGCCGAAGGCGGCGTGGAGGCATCGGCCTCCGGTGGCGGGGACTCCCGAACTCAGACTGAGCCGGTGCAGGGCCGTCCCCCCTCTGGAAACCGAACGGAACAGCTCCATTTGCCGGGTCTGTTCAAAGTCGGCGATGACGGTGAACCGGCCGGTCTCCAGGTCGCTGTAGTAGGCCTTGAGCCGGTCGGCTTGGGTGAGGGTCGCCTGCCCCGCACCGGGCATCATGGCCTGGCAGCCCGAAAGCACGGCAGAGCAGAAGGCAAGAGGCAAGAGGCAAAAGGACGTCCTGCTGACTCTATCCCACACAGCTCACCACAGAGGCACAGAGCCTCTTGCCTCTTGCCTCTTGCCTTCTCATCCTGGTCGATGCCCGGGACTGGAGTCGAACCAGCACGTCCTTACGGACACAAGGCCCTCAACCTTGCGCGTCTGCCAATTCCGCCACCCGGGCGTGGGGGCCATGCCGCTGCTCCGCGGTGCCGCGGAAGACATGCTAGAGATCGTCCCTCTCGGTGTCAACCACCGATGTGTTATAATGGACTGGATGCGCGGCGCCGCGCCGCGCCGCCGTTGGAGTCACACGACCAGAACAAGGTAGTACAGCCCATGATTGAACAGATGAGCCCCAAGGTCATCCCGACCCGCACGGCCGCGGAGGAGACTTGGCGGGTGTTTCGCATCATGGCCGAATTCGTGGACGGGTTTGACGTCATGAGCCGGGTCGGGCCGGCCGTCTCCATCTTCGGCTCGTCGCGGGCCACGCCCGCGGATCCCAACTACGCCAAAGCGGAGAAGCTCGCCGCGGAACTGGCCCGCCGCCGCTTCGCGATCATCACCGGCGGGGGGCCGGGCATCATGGAAGCGGCGAATAAAGGGGCCGGCGAAGCAGGCGGGACCAGCGTCGGGCTGAACATCGCCCTCCCCGAAGAGCAGGCGCCCAACCGCTATCAAAACGTCTCCCTCGAGTTTCACTACTTCTTCTGCCGGAAGGTGATGTTCCTGAAGTACGCGGTGGGCTACGTGTGTTTTCCGGGCGGGTTCGGGACCATGGATGAGTTCTTCGAGGCCATGACGCTGATCCAGACCGGCAAGACGGCCCGGTTCCCCGTGATCCTGGTGGACTCGTCGTTCTGGAATCCGCTGGTGGAGTGGATGAAGACCTACCAGCTTGAGGCCCACGCCTCGATCTCGCGCGAAGACCTGGAACTGTTCACGATCACCGACGACGTGGACTGGGTGCCCGCGTTCATCGCCGAGCAGTACGAGCAGGCGGTGCGCCAGATTCCCGCGGAGCGCCCCCCCGGCGGCGAGTGGGACCACATGACGGCCGAGGGCACCATGACCGGCCGCAGCAGCCCGAGCGGTCCCCGGGATCCCTTCCTGTGACTGCGCACTAGCCGTAGGGCACGCGCTCGCGGACCCTCAGCCGCGGGTGGCATGCCCAAGCCGCGGGTGGCATGCCCAAGCGGCGGGTGGCATGCCCGAGCGGAGCGGAACGCAGTGGAGCGAAGCGCGGGCATGTTGCGTCCTCCAAGCGCCGCCTGGGGGTGGCATGCCCAAGCGCAGCGGAACGCGGTGGAGCAAAGCGCGGGCATGTTGTGTCCTCCAAGCGTCGCCTGGGCTCGACACACGCAACATGGCCGCGCCGGCCCTGGACACCAGTGTGTCCAGGCCCGGCTTGGCCATGCCACCCGCCGTGACCGTCAGGGAGCGGAAACCGTCCCGCGACCATTCCGCGCCGCGACCACAAGCCGGAGGCAAGCACAGCACCGCCCCCCGGAAGCCCGATCGCGCTCCTGCGCCCAACCCCCGATCACGCGCCAAGTACTTACACCAGGGTTCCCGCGCGCCCGGCCTGGGTTGCCCAAATGGGTGGCATGGCCAAGCCCGCCGAAGGCGGGCGCCGCCATGCCCAATCGCTCTGTTGTGTAGAATCCGCGCTCGCGGACCATGCTTCTGACTCCGGATGGACCTCCAACGGGGGAGAAACGTGATGTCCGCAGATGTAAAATTACCAAACAAACCCATTTCGGTGCCGCAGGTGTTTCAGTCCTGCTTCAATGCTCCACGTGGCACCCGCCTCTTGCCTCTTGCCTTTTGCCTTTTGCCTCTTGCCTCTTGCCTGTTGCCTCTTGCCTCTCTGCTATTGCCTCTTGCCTCTCTTCGGATTTCCGAACGAACCCATTTTGTCCGGTTATGACACAACGCCACATGAAGAGCAACATATTATAATTACAGAAGTTACGTATAAAAACCGCCGGCG
>JAZDKM010000400.1:0-5033 GCA_043803085.1 Planctomycetota bacterium | reverse complement strand
CACCTGCGTCACCTGGTTGCTCGCCGCCACCCAGTGGTCCCGGTACAGCCACCAGCCGTCCACCGTGTCCCACTGCGGGATGTCGTTGAAGTACGCCAGCGAGCTGTACCAGTTGCTGTAGATCCCGTCCCAGAACGTCTGAGGGAACGTGTTGCCGGTGATCGCCGGGGGCGCGTTGCTCCCCGACGTCGTTCGGGTGACCGCCACCGTCACGCCCGCCTGGCGGCCTGCGGCGTCGCGGGCGAGGATCCCGATCCGGTTGAGCCCGTTGGTCAGGTAGACCCCGCCGCGGTGGAAGTAGGAGGTGATCACCCCGTCCGCCCACTGCCCGTTCACCCAGACCTGCACCGGCCCGACGTCGTCCTGCGCGAACCCCTCCACCTGCACCGCCTGCAGGGCCGTCACCGTGCCGTTCGTGGGCAGGACCCCGCTGATCTGCGGCGCCAGCGTATCGAGCATGAACATCTGCTCGATCAGCTCGCTCTCCGCGCCGTCGGAGGTCCGCCGCAGGCGCGCGTAGAGCGCCTGCCAGCCGTTGGCGGTGTCCGCCAGGGAGTAGGTGAAAATGCCCGTCAGCGCGACGGTGGAGCTGTTCAGCATGTCCGGCGATTCGGAGATCACGACGGTATCCGCGACGTGCGGCCCGAAGTCCACGCGAGGCGCGGTGTTGGTGACGTAATACGCGTTGGTGTCGATGCGGAACTCGAGGAGCGGCGCGCTGGCGGGGTTGGTGGGGTGGGTGCCCTTGAGCACCTCGTATCCGTCCATCACCCAGTCCTTGTCCGAGTCCTTGTTCGTGGGGTTCGCGCCGTACTGGTACTCGCCGAGGTTATAGAGCCCGTCGCCGTCCTGGTCCTGCTGGGCGTCTGCGGCGTTCAGCGGATCGAGGAAGCTCCAGCGCAGTTCGTAGAGGTCCGGCATGCCGTCCTTGTCCTCGTCCAGCGAGTTGGTCTGCGGCACCTGGACCACGCGGTAGAAGAGGGAGGGGTTGGTGCCGGTGAGGAAGCCGGTGTTCGTCCATGCGTGCGGGGCGTTCGACCCGAGCTGGATGGCGACGCCGGTGAACGTCCCCGTGAGGCTGGTTGCCTGGCGGATCGTGAAGTAGGAACTGGTGTCGCCCGGGAACCCGATGACGGGTTCGCGCGTCGGCCCGCGCTGTCCGGTGATCGTGAACGAATTCGCGGTGAATACCGTGATCGCGAGCAGGGCCCCTGCGAAGAAGAGCAAAGCGATGTTGGACGACCGATGCATAACCGGGACAACCATGGCGGGAAATCCCTTCGACCCCCATGAACCGGCTGTATCCTACCAGCCCTATGCAACAAATGCAACCCAGTTGCATACTGGACGGTCAATCAGGGGGAATTCCCGCGAATCACCCCGCACCAGAACCTTCCGCCTCCGCCCCTCGAGCTGCGGCGGACAAGCCGGTTCGGTTCAGGGCAGGCGCGAATTCAGGGTTGTCCCCGTCTCCAGCACTCCAGTACTCCATTACTCCAGTACTCCGTTGAATGGCACTTGACCTCTCCGCCGACCGTGCGTATCTTATGTAATGTAAATAACAGATTTGTTAAGGAACATGACATGAACACAAAAGCCGCGGAGATGACCGAGGCCATCCAGAAGATGGCTGTCGAACTGCTGGCGAAGAGTCCGGCGGGTGAGGGGATGTGTCTCATCGGGGGGTTTCGGTACCGGCTCCTCGATGCAAGCTGTCGCCGGTCGGTGGATCTGGACTATCACTGGCCGGGCGACCTGGACAAGAAACAGGCCGAACTGGTAGCCCTGTTTCGGAAGAAGCTTCTCCCGCTGATCCGTGACCGTCTTGGCTATGACGGCAGTGTCTCGGCCGCGGCGGGGCCTGAAGCGGACTCGGCGTTTGTGAAGACCGTGGAGATTGCCGTCTGGCAGGCCGACGGACCGTTGGGCCGCGTCACCGTCCCGCTGGATATCACCCGCATCCTGTGCACGGACAAGCCGGTGGTTCGCACGGTGGATGGCGTGGTCTATCTGTCGGCGTCGGATGCGGACATGGTCGAGAGCAAAGTGGTCGCGCTGTTCGCGCGGGCGCACTTGGCCGAGCGCGACCTCGTGGACATCTTCCTGTTCCAGGACAAGTTTGTTCCCGATTCAGTGCGGCGCGTCCGGGAGAAACTGCTCAAGGCGGCGGTGATGGAGGACGCGGTCTCGAGGGCGCTCGGGAAGATGGCCGCGGACCGCGCGGTTCACGTCCGGAACATCAACGGCATCGTGTCCGGGCAGTTGGAACCGCAGGCGGCGGCGCACATCCGGAAGGCCGGGGGCGCCGGCATGATCTTCGACCAGGGCATGGATCTGCTGGAGAAGCGTCTGGAGCTGAAGACAGGCGGGTAGCGCATGAAAACAAGGGACTGGCAGAAGCTGTTCGGCGAGCAATCGCGGCTGGGCAAGCAGTTGTTCACGACCACAGAGCTCGCCAACGCAACCGGCACGCCCCGGCGGGTGATCAACGTGGAGATGGTCCGGCTGGTGCGGTACGGAGTGGTGAACCGGTATGCCCGCGGGCTGTACGGCCTGCCGGAGAACGTGTCCCTGGAGAAGCTCGTCGCGGCCCTGGACCCGTATGCCTATGTGACGGGCATGTATGCCTTGGTGCGGCACGGTCTGGTCACGCAGGTGCCGGCGGTCGTCACCTGCTTTACGGTCCGGCGGCACTATCACCGCGAGTGGGAGACGCCTGCGGGGCGCATCGAGTTCGTGTGCGTCAAACCCCCGGTGTACCGCCGGGAAGTGGAGGGCACGGCCGGCCCCGAGCAGGCGCTGTGCGATTTCGTCTACCTCGCGCTTCGCCGGGGGACGGACCCGCGGTCCCTCGCGACGTTCCGCCGCCTCACGACGCTCAAGCCGTCCCTGCTGTCGCGTGTCGTCAAACGATACCCCTCGACCGTCGCGCGCTGTGTGGCCGTTCTCCCCGGCATCCGGAACCACGGACAACAGACGGATTTTTAACCGCGGATTACGCGGATGTACGCGGATGGAACAGCGGCGAACGAAGACACGAGGAGACGGAACGCCTTCCTCCCTTAATCCGCGATATCCGCGCTATCCGCGCTCGACTTCCGGCTGTCGAACCACGGATGTCGGACATAACCGGACTGGTCACTGGTTACTGATCACCGGTCACTGTCCCGCTACGCCGTGGTGTCCTGCGGTTGATACTTTGTGTGGCCAGCAGGGCGTCCCGCAGGATGGGGATGGTGAGCCGGTCCTTCTCCCGGTTCGCGGCCTTCTTGCTGGCCAGGATCCGGTCCAGGGGCAGGACCTTCACCTTGAACCGCCCCAGCGGGACCTCGAGCGCCCGCGCGTACTCCCAGTCGAAGCTTTTGAGGCCGTGCAGGGTGAGGACGATATCGAACAGGTCCACGGCGTCGCCGGCGAACATGGGGGGATTGAGCATGATCGGCGGGACGTACGTCCCATCCACCTTGCGGAGCGCCTTATGGATGCCGGGGTGGGCCAGGCTTTTGAACCACAGGTCCACGTCCTGGGTCACGACCGGCGCGCCCTGCAGGGTCGCGGCCGACAGGCCGACGATCATGAACGGCACCTTGTTCTTAACCAGCTCGCGCAGGAACGCGAGTTCGAGGTCTGTGAATATGAGCGGCTTGGCCACGGAGCAGGGCCCTCCTTAATCGCTCGATCGGCTCCTTCCGGAGCAGGACGAGGGTGTGCCGGACGTTGTCGGGGTTGGCGGTGGGGTGGGCCCGGACGATCTCCTCCACGCGGGCGGCCAGGTCGCGGGCGTCGGATTCGGCCTGCCGCTTCTCCTCCAGGAAGGCCGACGGTGCGACCTCGAGCCGGCGCGCGATGGCCTCAATGGACCCCGGCAGGACGGAGTCCTTGCGGGCCAGGGAGTAATAGGCCGTGCGGCTGACCCCGGCCTCGCGGAGCAGGTCCCCGAGCCCCGTCCCGCGCTTCGCGCACAGTTCCCTCAGCTTTGTACCTGACAGCCTCATGATGATTAGAAGTACTAAAATATAGTACTTATGTCAAGAGGGTGACGACGGACGGAGGACAACCAC
Organism: Planctomycetota bacterium; assembly: GCA_043803085.1. Classification (GTDB taxonomy): domain Bacteria; phylum Planctomycetota; class Phycisphaerae; order UBA1845; family UBA1845; genus JAAEQG01. The sequence goes on along the minus strand of JAZDKM010000400.1, from coordinate 972 downwards.
GGATATCACGGATGCCACGGATGGTTCGGGCCAACCACGGACGGAAGTTCCTTCGTTGTCGTCGGCCTCTGCGGTCTCTGCGACCTCTGTGGTAAGAACTCCGGAATCTGTTGGCCACGAAGAGGCGCAAGAGGCACAGGTGGAGACGCGGCCACTGGCCGCGTCCTGCCGCGGCGGGTCGCCGCGGCTCCATCATGGGACATTTCAACGCGAAGATCGCAAAGGGAGAACGGAAAGCTTGCCCGCCAGTCTGTTTGGCGGGGACGCGAAGAATCAGCCAGCCTTTGCGGCCTTTGCGTTAAGAAATCCGGATGTCCGGACCCCAGCACTCCACCACTCCAGTACTCCACCACTCCGCGTTCGGAACATTCCGGACTCCGCAATCCGCACCTTGTCCCGCCGTAGCAATGGGCAGACAGGGGCGAAGGCGGATCCCCAATCAGCGCGGGGGCAGTCCCGGATTCGCGGTCGGGTTCAGGATCGTGACGCCGATCATGCCCTGGCGGTTCTTCTTGTCGTGCTTGGCCTGCCGCTTCTCCATGAGCGTTCTCTGCGGCGCCTTCCTTGCGGATCTCTTGGAATCGTGTGATTTGGACATATGAATGATCTCCTAGCAATAGGACGGAAACACCAACGACGTGTCGTGTCAACCCCTTCGACGCGGCGCTGCGCGCCTTGCTCAGGGTTAGCCCTGGGCGACAACGGCGCAAGCCGTTGGAGTCGAAACCCGAAGGGCGGATATTGCGCGAACACTCGTGCAATAGCCGGGCTAAGGAGCGCGAGGCTACAGCACTTCCCCCCACACATCAACCGCGAGTTGGTGGGCGGGGTCTCCGCAAAGTGAAGCTCCCCGCGCCACGTGTCCCGGCGAAGCCGGATGCCAACGGCTCTGGTTCGGGTGCCTGCCCTGCACCGTGCCGTGCGAAGGCTTGCGGTGCAGCGTGCTCCCCCGCCCTGAACCGAGCTTTGCTC
>JAZDKM010000399.1:0-5028 GCA_043803085.1 Planctomycetota bacterium | reverse complement strand
CACCAGCAGCAACGCGCGGCTGATTCTGAAATGGGCGCTCGACCGCGGCGAGAAGGTCATTTTCCTGCCCGATCAGCACCTGGGCCGGAACACGTCCTACGCCCTGGGCATCGGCCTGGACGAGATGGTGCTCTACGACCCAACGCTACCCGACGGTGGTCTAAGTGCGGAGCCGGTCCAGGCGGCCCGTGTCATCCTGTGGAAAGGGCATTGCAGCGTTCACGGCCTATTCACCACCCGGCAGTGCGACGAAATCCGCGCCCTCGACCCGGAGTGCGGCATCCTCGTTCATCCCGAGTGTCCGTGGGAGGTGGTGCAGAAGGCCGACTTGGCCGGCAGCACCGAGTTCATCATCAAGACCGTGTCCGGCTCCCCGCCCGGCTCCAAGTGGGCCGTCGGCACCGAAAGCCATCTGGTCAGTCGCCTGGCGTGGCAACACCCCGACAAGCAGGTTCGGTCGCTGGCGGGCATTCAGTGCCTGTGCACGACGATGTATCGCATCGACCTCAAGCACCTGCTCTGGTCGTTGGACGAATTGGCTGCCGGTCGCGTACCCAACCGCATCGTGGTGCCGCCCGACGTGCGCCGCTCGGCCCTGGTCGCCCTGGACCGTATGCTGGAGAACGTCTCCATCCAGCCCGTGGCGGCGAAGTAACCTGATATTTTGGCGTATCCCCTTGCCAGTGCCGCCGTTGCGCTGTAGTTTATGCCCGAGGGGAGAGATGTAAGGAGATTGTTTATGGCCGACTTTAAGTGTGCGAAATGCAGCCGTACCTTCAGTATGGCTGCGCATCTAGCGCGTCATATGAATGCCACGCATGGGGCGCGAAGGAAGACCGCCGGTGCCAAGAAGAGGGCCAAAGGAAAGAATGGGCGCAGGGTTAAACGCGGTCGTCAGCAAACCACCGGCGTCAATCTGGGTAGGTTGTCCCTGGACTATCTCACCCAGTTAATCGGCGAGGCGCGCGCCGAAATTCGCCAGCGTATCGCTGCTATTGAAAAAATGATGTAACCGTCCACGGGGTGACTGTCCCGCGGCCGAGAGTGGTCATACCGCCGTCGGGCGGTCGGCGGGATGGGCGCGCGCCCAGATGACCGCGACGCAGCCGGCGTCTCTCAGGGTGCGGCGGTCGGCAAGGTCAGGCGAAAGCAGGCGCCGCGATGTTCGGGTCGGTCGACCAACTCGAGGTTGCCGCGGATCAGGTGGCTCCAGCGTTTGGCGAGCGCGAGTCCCAGACCGACGCCGCCGGCTTTGCCGACGCCCGCCTGCGCGCCGCGCCGGAAGGGTTTGAACAGGTCGCGGCGATCTTTCGGGGAGATACCGGGGCCGTAGTCGGCGACTTCGATGGCCAGCTTACCCCCGGCGTCAAACACGCGGAGTTGAACCGCGGGCGACACGCGGTCACCGGCGTCTGGCCCGCCGTCGCGGTCCGGGCTTGAAGCGTATTTACACGCATTGTCGATCAGCGTGCCGAGAATCTGCAGAGCAATGTGGGGGTCGGTGTTGAGGGCCCTGTCGCCGGTCCCGTTCATATCAATGGACAAGGCCAGACCGGCGATACGACACCGGGATTCGTAACGCTCGCGCACCGTGTCCATGAGCTGGCCGACGGAGTGACCGCCGATGTGCGCGTGGACCGCGTCATTCTCGATGCGGGCAAACTCCAGCACCTCGGTGACCAGGTCGGAGAGGCGCTGAGACTCCCGACGGAGTGTCTCGAGGTAAAATCGCCTCTTCTCCTCCGGCACTAACCCGGCCGCCAGCATGTCGGTGTACAGTTGGAACGTGGTCAGCGGCGTGCGCAACTCGTGGGTGACGGCATAAGTGAACTCCTTGCGGCGTTCAGTGTGCGAAACGAGCCGCTTCACGCCCAGACCGATGGCGGCGAGCGCGATGACGGCCGTGCCCCAGGCGAAGGCAACGGTCGTCCCGACCAAAGTTGCTCCACTGGGGCTGCGGGTAATCCTCGGCGCCGGTACGAGGAGGCGAACCGGCAGAGCTCCCAGTCGGGTGGTCGGCGCGCTGGGGTCGACCGCAGCGAGGGCGGGTTCTAGTTTCACGTCGTCAAAGAGGTCATGCAGGCGGGGGGCCAACATGGCGGTCAACTTGGCCAGGTCCACCGTGAAGCCCTGATAGACCTCCTCGCTGCCGATATCGACCCGCCGGACGACGGCCAGCTTCGGGACCTCCTCCCCGGGAAACGGAAGCCAGACGGCCGCCATCTCATTGACCCGCACGGGGAAGTACTCTCGGTCCTCCTCCTCCTCGGCGGGAGAGGGCACATCACGTCCGGTCACTTTGTAAACTTGCCGGGTGGGTTCACATTCCAAAAGCGGCGGGAGGAAACCCTGCTGGAGCCGGGCGGACTGCAACTGCCGCCTCTGCACATCCTCGTCGATCCCGAACCGCTGGCCTTGGCCACTCCCGTCCGCCCAACCGTTAGTGGAGGTATTCCAAACCGCCGCGATGCGCTCGGCGAAGTCCTCGGGCGTGTAGGCCAGAGCGAGTTGGTCGAGCCGGTGCTTGCGCTCCACCGCCACAGGGTCCGAATCATCGATTTCCACGCAGGTGATCCGGTTGGGGTGCAGGTCCGTTTCCAGCGCGCTGGGACTCGAATGGGGTGCGAAGCGTTCGTGTACCCGCCGACTGCGGGGCGAGAGTTGCGGCGAGGTCCAGCACGGTTCCTCGGTCACCTGGAAGTACAGGGTGATCCAGCTTTCGGTGCTCTCCCTGCGCAGCGGCGACTCCCTCAAGTCGGCGTCCCCGACGCCGTCGGAGTCGTCATAGTAGTACGCGCCGTACTCCTTGTAAGGCCTCGAAATCTCACGAATGAGGACCGGCCAAAGGACGCCGTCCATGCGTAAACGCGCAATCTCGAGACTCTTGCGCAAGTCCGTCTGCGCTTGGGCTTCGCGCAGGGCCTCCTGCGCCTCTCGGGTCGCCCGCTCGAGCCGGAGCGAGGCGCTGGTGGCCCAGGTTAATCCGCTGAGCACCAACAAGGCCACCGCCGTATACCCGATAATGGCGAAGCGAACGGTTCGGGTCGTTCCCAACATGGGAAGGCTACTCCGCCGGTGCAGGCTCGGCCTCGACCAGCGTTACTTCGGGCCCGAGCATGTAGCCCTTGCCGCGGACGGTCACAATCCATTCCGGACCATGGCCGACTTCCCCGCCCGCGAGCTTGCCGCGCAGACGGGTGATGTGCATGTCGATGGCCCGGGTTTCCACCCGACCTCCCCCGATACCCCATACGCGCAGGAGTAATTCGTCGCGCGAGACGACGCGCCCCGGGTTGACCGCCAGATGCGTCAGCACGCCGGCCTCCATTTCCGACAGGCTGGTCCGTTGTCCGTTTCCGAAGACGATCTCCGACCGCTTGAAATCCACGGTTCCCGTGGGGGTCTTGATGGCTTTGACCGGCGTGGGGCGCTCGGGGCTACGTCGCAGGACGGCCTCAATACGGGCGAGCAGTTCCCGGGCGGAGAACGGTTTGACCACGTAGTCGTCGGCCCCGCCACGCAGGCCCCGCACCCGGTCCTCTTCCATCCCGCGGGCGGTGAGGATAATCACGGGCAGGCTCGGGTGCGTCTTACGCAGCTCCGCCAGCACCTGCAGGCCGTCCATCTTGGGCAACATCAAGTCCAACAACACCAGTTCGACGCCCATCTGCCGACTCAGGTCCAGACCGGTCTCGCCATCGGCCGCTCCGACCGCTTCGTAACCGCCGGCCTCCATCACGTCCAGCAAGCCTTGCAGGATGGCGGGCTCATCCTCGACCACAACCGCCTTGTGTCCTCTCACGGGGCGATCCTTTCTGGGGCCCGTCTCGTGCGGCGGCAGAAGTGTATCGTAACACTTGGGTGTCCGGCTTGCGAAACGCGCAGACCGTCCACTCGACAAGCCCGCCCATAGATTATAAACGCACCGGGCCAACGAGCGTGTAACTGCTTCGTAACGGCGGCTCGAAGCCGGGCTGGATGCTCAGGGCAAATCGCTTTCGGCGGCGGTGGGGCGGTTGACATACGCAATGCCCATGGCAGCGGCGACGCCCGCCGCGTCGGCCAGCCAGTCCCACACCGAGGGACTGCGGTTTACGGGGCCTTGGAGCAATTCGTCGACGCCGCAATAAACCAGGTAAATAAGGAGCCATTTCATCACCCAGCGGGGCGTGAGGGCCACCCCTCGGGACAGGGCCGAACGGGCCCCGAGCAAAGCCAGCGTGAAATAGGCGCACCCGTGGATGACCTTGTCGCTGTCTTGCGGCAAGGATATGTCCCGGGGAACCGGCGTGTGCATGACGACGAATAGACCCGCCCACGCGGCGATCCAGATGGCCGTCCAAGCGGTGAGAAACCGTCGCCAGGACGACTGCGGAATAGATTCCCGATCAGGCAAGGTTGGCGATCGCCTCGGCGTCATTGACCGGTCCGTGCGCTGCGCTGGCCGCGGGCGCCGGTTCATCATCGGGTATTGTCCGGGCGTCGACCGCCGGCGCGGCGGCGGGCTCCGTAGTGGACGGCGTCGAGGGCTGGTCAGCCGCTTCCAGTTCGCCGAGCACTTCTTGAGCCAGACGGCTGTAGTCTGCAGCGCCATGGCTGCGCGGCTCATAGTCAAAGATGGTCAGCCCGTGACTGGGGCACTCGGCCAGCTTGATGTTGCGGCGGATGACCGTGTCAAAGATGCGGGCTTCGGACCACGGCACCCCCGTGCCGCGGGCCTTCTCGATAAACTGCCGGAGGTCGTCGACCACCTCGGCGGCCAGCCGCGTGCCCGCTTCGTAAAGGCAGAGCAAGACCCCCGTCACCACGAGTTTGGGGTTGAGGCGGTCGTGCACCAGAGCCACGGTCTCGAACAATCTCCCCACGCCTTGCAGGCCCAGAAAGTGCGGTTGCAGGGGTACCAGGACCTCCCCCGCGGCCGTCAAGGCGTTGACGGTCAGAAGCCCAAGCGACGGAGGGCAATCGATGAAGACGAATTCATATTCGCGTTGCATCGCGGCCAACGCGTCCCGCAGAATGACCTCCCGC
>JAZDKM010000398.1:0-2520 GCA_043803085.1 Planctomycetota bacterium | reverse complement strand
TAAGCGCCGTAATAACCACAGAAGCCCCGGGGATAGGAACCACCGGTATGCCACTATGGCTGACCGCCAGAATCAGTTCATAACCGGGGTCAGACATTCCCGGGGTGCCTGCTTCTGAAACCAGGGCGACATCGCCTTCCTTAAGACGGGCTAAAATGTAATCAAGTTTAGTCAACTTATTGTGCTCGTAATAACTTGTCTTCGAGACCACGATCCGCGAGCACGTGCGGGCCTTCGAGCATCTTGGCGGCGTGGCCGCCACCTGCCTGTACGACAACATGAAGGTGGTGGTCAGCCGGTACGAGGATGATGAGCCGATCTACAACCCGCGGTTCCTGGCCTTCGCCACGCACTATGGTTTCCGGCCCTGGGCCTGTCGGCGTCAGCGGCCGCAGACGAAGGGTAAGGTCGAGCGGCCATTTCAGTTCGTAGAAGGTAACTTGCTCAATGGGCGGAGCTTCAAGTCGCTGGAGCATCTCAATGAAGTGACCGCCTGCTGGCTGGCCCAGGTGGCCGATGTTCGTGTGCATCGCGAGACCCGGCGGCGCCCGGTCGATCTGCATGCTGAAGAGCAACCGCATCTGCTGCCCCTGCCCGAGAAGCCCTACGACACGGCCGAGGTGGTGTATCGCACAGTCAGCCCCGAAGGCGGGATCTCCTATCGCCAGAATGTCTATTCCGTGCCCTGGCAACATATCGCCCGTGTGCTGCCCGTCCGCATCACCGAGTGCGAGGTGATCATCTACGGACCGAACCTGGAGGAACTCGTGCGGCACCGGCTACTGCCGCGTACCGTGACCGGACAACGCCGTATCCAGAGCGATCATCTGCCCGGTGAAGACCTGCGCCGGAAGCATGCCCTCCTGGCGGAGCGGTTTGCGGAACTGGGCCCGGTGGCCGGCCGCTTTCTGGAGGGCCTGGTGGCTGAACACCGCTACGGCAAAGATCAGGCCCACAAGGTCCCGGCCCTCCTGGGAGCGTATCACCGGCGGGATTTGCTCGCGGCCCTGGAACGGGCGGTGCGGTTCCGGGCGTTCTCGCTTTCCGCGGTGGAGCGCATCCTGGCCGTCCAGGCCCGGCCCAAGACGCCTCTGGATACGCTGGCCGATGAAGAGCATCACCATCTGCGTACCCTGCTGACCGATCAGCCGGTGCCGCCCCGACCGACCGGGGAATATCAAGACCTCGTGAACGAGGAGCGTCTCCGAGATGACACGCCACCCTGGGAGTAAGCCGAATCCACGCGAGCTTCGCGATTGTCTCCTGGGCCACTTCCGGGTGCTGCGGATCCCGATCACCTCCGAGCAGTTCGACGCCGTCATCGCTCGGGCCGAACGGGAACACCTCTCCCACCTGGATTTCCTCGAAGCCCTGATCGCCGAACAAGCCCACCAGCGGCGCGAACGCGGCATCCAACACCGCATCCGCGAGGCCCGCTTTCGAGAACCCCGGAACCTGGAAACCTTCGACTGGAAATTCAATGCCCCCACCATCGATCGCCTGCAGATCGAGGAACTGGCCACCAGCGACTTCATCCGCCGCAAGGACAACCTGGTCATGGTGGGCCAGAGCGGAGTGGGCAAGAGTCACATCATGCAAGCGCTCGGCCGGCGAGCCTGCACCCTGGGCTACCGGGTGCGCTACACCACCAGCGCTGCCCTGCTCAAGGACCTCACCGCTTCCCTGGCCGACCAGACCGGGTGCGTGACAGAATCGGCGGGATATCAACGTTTCGCCCGCCCGGGGAGGGCGAGGCTCCCGCCGAGCCGCAAGCGTCATAACCCACAAACCCAACGGCTCGCCAGGGTGAACGCCCTCCCGGAAGCCCCGCCTAAAGTGTCATGCACCCGACCAGACCTTGCCCGAACGTCTACGCTATTACAAACGCTTCGACCTGCTGATCATCGACGAGTTTGGTTTCGACAAGATCGAACGCGCTGAATGCAGCCAGGCCGCCAGCCTGCTCTACAAGATCATCGACGCCCGCGGCCAGCAGCACTCCACCGCCCTGGTCACCAACATCGACTTTGAGGCCTGGGGGGACTATCTCGGCGACGTGCCGTTGGCCATGGCCTTCCTCGATCGCCTGGTGGATGGGGCCATCATCCTCAAGATCAAAGGAAAGTCCTATCGCGCCCACCGGGCCAAGCAGGCCACGAAAAGCCCGAAAACCGCCGACCCGTGCGGGAGCCGTCGCTGAGTTGGCGGCTTACGTAGACGGCGCGATCGATGGCTCACACGCGGCGATGCGCTACGCGGGCACCGTAACCGGCCCGCGCTTGATCCACCCCGCAACCCCCTGCGTGGCTGCCCTATCTTGGAGGTCCGACAGGCCCACCGGTGATTCGCCCCGCAACCATCCGCGCGGATCACTTCTCCCCGCCAAACTGGTCCCCTCCCCGGCCGCGATCGACAGTCGGGAAACATGAAAAGATCACAAGACAATGGCCCAAAGCTCACAAGCTGATTTGGAAGCGTTGCTGCGCACTGAGTTGGGACGAGATGCGTATTGGGTCGTTC
>JAZDKM010000397.1:0-44892 GCA_043803085.1 Planctomycetota bacterium | reverse complement strand
GCGTCAACAAGCCTCCGCACCCAGGCGCGGGCGGAACCGTGCCATCAGCTTGACCCCTGTTGCAGGTTCCGCTAGGAATGGCTGCATGCAAAGGGCCGCGCTCATCGCAGCCGCCGTTATGGCTTTGCTCATCGCAGCCGTGGGGTGCAGGAAGGCAACGAAATCCCCGAAGGCCCATGCCGGTCCGCTGGCGGGGAAACTGGCCGGGCGCAACCTGGTCCTTATCACCTTGGACACGACCCGGGCGGACCGTTTGGGATGTTACGGCTGGGAGCGCGCCGCCACGACCGGGCCCAAGAAGCGTTCGAGGCCCCCCCCCGTTACCCGACGAGGAGTAGCAGCGCCTCAAGGCCCTGGGCTACGTGGGCGATAATTGACCCGGCTTCCTGCATCCCTCTAGAATGCGGTTATGGAGAAGATCCGATTGATAGCGCTTTTCTCCGTGTGTCTGCTGTGGCTCGGCAGCGGGTGTGAGAGGTCGGGCAATTCGGGTCGGCGAGAAGCCGCATCTAAGGCCAAAGCGGCGGGCTGCAACGTGATCCTGATCACGATGGACACCACACGCGCGGATCGCATTGGATGTTACGGCAGGAAGATCGCGGTCACCCCGGCCCTTGACGCGCTCGCGGCGCGCGGCGTCCGATTTGGGCAAGCGTTGGCCCAGGCCCCCATTACGCTGCCCTCGCACACGACGATCTTGACCGGCACACACCCGCCAGAGCACGGAGTGCGCGACAACGCCCGATACGAACTGGGGCCTGAACTGCCCACGCTCGCGGAAGCCTTTCAGCAGCATGGCTACCGCACCGGAGCGTTTATCGCCGCCGAGGTTTTGAACGCGCGCTATGGGTTGAACCGAGGGTTCGAGGTCTACGACGATGAGATGCCGCGCTCAGCCGCCGGCCGCCCTCTTCTGGACCGACGTGGTGACGTGGTCTGCGACCGGGCCTTGGCCTGGCTCGAGCAACACTCTCACGAACCCTTCATGTGCTGGATTCATTTCTTCGACCCGCACCCACCCTATGCTCCGCCGCCAAGTTACCAACCGAACGACGGTGACCCCTACGATGGTGAAGTGGCCTTCATGGACGCCCAGATCAGTAGGGCGCTTAATTGGATAGAAACCAAAGACCTCGTGTCCAGGACGTTGATCGTGGCCGTGGGAGATCACGGCGAATCGCTGGGCGATCACGGCTACGGCTACCACGCGACGCTGGTCTACGAGTCCATCATGCGCGTGCCGCTGATCGTCTCTCTGCCCGAGCGTCTGCCCGAAGGGACCACCTCCAAGGTGCTCGCGGGCACCGTGGACGTCGTTCCGACCCTCCTCGAATTGATGGGCTGGAGTGTCCCGCCCGAGGTGACGGGCGAGAGCCTGGTGGCTGCGTTGCACGGGGCCGAGCGCCCGGGCCGCGTGCTCTACGGAGAGTCGGACTTCCCCTACAACAGCTTCGGGTGGAGCAAGCTCCGCTGCCTGACCACGGAGCAATGGAAGTACATTCGGGCGCCCAAGGTCGAATTGTATGATCGGGCGGCCGACCCCGGCGAACTCCGCAACGTGGCCGAGGAGTATCCCAACATTGTGGATCAGTTGGAAGGCGAGCTTGCGGCCCTGGAGGCACGGATGACGCGCCGGGAGGTTGACAGAATCCCACTGAACGCGCAAACCCTCACGGCCCTCCAGAGTCTGGGATATGTTGGATCATCGGCCCCGCCGCCGCCGGAGTCTGCCGCCCTGAAGAACCCTATCGACATGCTGGATGTCGAATGCAACTATCGCCTTGCCGTGCCCCTGGTGGTAGAGGGGAAGGCGGATGAAGCGATCGTCCTCCTCGAGCCGCTGGTGCAGCGGAGCCCGGAGTCGTTTGTGCTGTGGGAAGTGCTGGGGGAGGCCTACGGGACGGCCGACCGTCTGGAGGACGCTCAGCAAACTCTCTTGCGTGCCTTGGCCTTGTATCCCGAATCCGCCAAGACGCATGCTACTCTGGCCAAAGTGCTGGCTTACCGCAAACGGTTCGGGCAAGCCGTGGAGGCGGCCAGACGAGCGCTGAGTTATGACCCCGCCGACGAAGAGGCTAAGCGGGTATTGACGCTCGCTACGGCGGACTTCGCTGAACAGCAAGCCCAGGTCGCCGCCGCGCGCCAAGCACTCGCCTCCAATCCCGCGGCGGTGGACACGCGCCTCCGTCTCAGCGACCTGCTCCTCCGCACGGGGCAAGCGCGGGAAGCCCAGCAGGTGCTCCGCGAGGGGCTGGTCCTCCAGCCGGAGGATCCACTGCTGGCGGACTGCTTGGCGTGGTCGTTGGCGACTTCATGGGACGACGGTCTGCGCGATGCGGCCGAAGCGGTCCCGCTGGCACAGACGGCCTGCCGGGGCGACGGCCAGCGCCACGCGAAGCCGCTGACCACGCTGGCCGCGGCCTTTGCGGAAGCCGGTCAGTTCGACGAGGCCGTCGCCGCCGCGCGTGAGGCGTTGGCGGCGGCCAACGCGGCCGGCGACCGGCACGCGGCCAAGGTAATCGAGCGGCTGCTGCAGCATTTCCAAGCCCGCCGACCCTACCACGAACCGCCGTAACGGGACGGGATGGAGGGGCTTGCCCGGGCGTACCTGATGACCGAAGCAGCGGCCGGCGTCCCGGCGGCCGATTCTACTTTGTGGGACAGGCTTTCCAGCCTGTCGCCTGACCGGCTGGAAAGCCGGTCCCACAGGGAGGAATGGCCTGCGGGGACGCAGGCCGCTACGCAAAGGTGAGACCGGTCTGATTGTTCCCCGGGTCGCTGATTACTTAACGCCGGCGCCGGGCACGTGCGGTGCTTCCGAGTTGTCGCCAGGTATTGCCCTCCCTCACGGTCGGGCCTCGGATCATTCCGTGCGAAACACGTAAGCGGACCCGCCGGTGGTCAGCATGTCGCCGACCAGAGGCAGGTCATGTGCCCACGCGCAGCCGAGCGCCAGTAGACCCAAAAGCAGCAGCCAGTTGCGGTGCGTAGCGAACCCGGTGCGACGCAAGGCCGACAGAACCTTGTGGGGATGAGACAATACGCTCGCCGCGGGAAGGACCAGGATCGCGTGCAGCGGAAGATTGTACCGGGATAGGGAGTACGTCACGCCGAACAGGATCGTCGCGTGGAGCAGCAATAAGAGGGCCAGACCGCGGAACGGGGACGGAGGTTGGACGGCCAAGCCCACGAGGGACGACAGAACCAGCACCACGAAGAACGCCACCGATACGATGGTCATCAGCAGTGTCCAACCGCGCGCCGTGGTCGACCCGTACCAGCCGTTACGCAGATGGCGTAAGAGAAACGAGTCCACGGTCCACAAGTGGCCGGCCTCCCAGAGGAACTTCTTGAGGAATCGCCCGGGATCGGTGTGGATGTGGTCCAGGGCCTGGCGCACGGCCGTCCGTTGCGCCTGGGCGGCGTTCTGGATTATTGCTCGTTGATAGGGAACGCCCTCCACGAGCCCGAACCGCAAGCTCCAAAAGTCGTCTTTATCCACGAAGGCCGCTTCCGGCTGATTGCCCACGAGCAGATTGAACGGTCCGTTGCTGTCCACCAAGATGAACGTCCCGCTGCGGCGGACGTTGCGTATGGTCCACGGCAACACCACCAGCGCGCCAGCCAGGCACAAGACGGCGAAACGCCCCACACCGGCCATCCAGACCTGCTCTGCCTGTCGGGGGTCGTCCGGGCCCGGCCCGCCCGCTGTTATAGGCAGGGGTGCGGGCGCTCGGGCCCGGTGCGACTGAAGGACCGCCCAGGGCAGGAGTAACGGCACGAACGACAAAACCATCGGTCGCGTCAAGCCGGCCAGTCCCAGCAGCAAGCCCGCCGGCAGCCAAGGCCACACCCGGCGTGAAGCCAGAGGGGCGGTCAGCAGGTCCATTGCAGCGGCGAGGAAGAGGATGAACAACGTTTCGGACCAGAGGCGATGCGTGAACATGATCAGCACGGGGTCAAACGCGAACAGGCCCGCGGCGACGGTGGCTGCCCGCGGGTTCAGCGTACGTCGCGCGATCCGGTAAACGAGCATAAGGCTGACCGTACTGAACACGACCTGCCCCGCGCCGATCCCGAGGCGGTCCCAACCGAGGGTCAGCATGAGGGCGAGGTAGGCCGGGTAGAGCGGCGGCCGAAAAGTACCGACATACCGCCCCTCCGTCGCGAGCGTCTGCGCCAGTTGCAGATAGTCCCGCTCATCCAAGACGATGGGGGAAGACCGGAAGGCCACGACGAGAGTGAGTTTCAAAACGGCAGACACGAGCACCACGGCCCAGAGCATCCCGTAGTGCGTGGACCGTGATTTCGTTTCAGCCATGGGTTTGCTCCGCCGGGTACGCAGGTTCACCGTCCGTTCGTGTCAGCCTACGCGGTGGGGCGGCGCGGTCAAGGAGCGACCTTTGAGGATTACTTCTTGACAGTGGCATCGATCTTGATACAAAAGGGTATGAGCCCTGGGCAGAAAGGACAAGCAGCAGTACGCTCCGCCCTGGTCCATGACCTGCGGGACACTAGGACTTGGATCCTGCTGCTCGCGAGTCTGGCGTGGGGGGTTCTTGATGGGTGCGCCAAGGAAGATGCGGAACGCCAAGAGACCGCACCCCCCAACGTCATCCTGATCGTCCTCGACACCCTCCGCGCCGACCACCTCGGCTGCTACGGGTACGACCGCCCGACCTCGCCGCGCATTGCCGCGTTTGCTCAAAGGGGAACGGTTTATACCCGGGCGTTTGCCGCCGCGTCGTGTTCCGCTTGCTGGCGTGGAACCCGTGGCAGGGCGTGCTCCTGCGGGCGGTGAATGCGTTGCGCCCCCTGACCCCGCTGGGTGGTCCGCTGCGGTGTTGACCCGAGGGAGACGACGTCGGGGTATGGATACCCCGATCAACCACAGACCCTTAACCCCGAGAACGCAAGGCGAAATGAGTGGTGTACACGAGGGTTGTGCGGTGGCGACCCGAACCCGAGCCGAGACCGGTGGTCCCTGCGCTCACTCGCTAGGGCGCCTGCCGGACAAAAACGCCGTTCGTATTCGCTTGTTTTGGGGCTAGCATGGTGGCTAAGGAAACAGGAAGTGGCCAATCCTCCGGTGCATGGCATATGCCCGATAACGGGACGGCGAAAACGATCGACGCTCTCGCCTTGGCACACAGTGGCCGCTCGATTGGAAGCTACCTGCGCCGCAAGTCGTCCGCGGGTGTGACGCTACTGCTGCCGTTCGTGATTCTCATCTGTGACCTTCGCTGGGAACTCGCGGCGACCGCCGCGTGCTTTTGCGCGTTGCTGTTTCCAGGGCTCCTTCTCGTGCAGTTATTGTTTTCGACCGGCCATCCGCTGCGGGCGTTTCCCGCGGGATTCGGCACGGCGACGACGATGTCGCTGCTGTTGTTCGGGTTGCCGTCCCTGTTTGCGCTGAAACTTCATTGGCGAATATCGACGTTTCTCTTGGTGTTCGTAATGGTATACGTGGCGGCGTGCGCAGCGCTGGTAACTCGCCGGCGAAAACCACAAGGCGTTACGGAGGCCGATACAAGTCCGTTTCATTTTCCGCTGGTGACGAATCGGGGGACAGGGCTGATTTTGCTGCTTGCCGCAACATTGACCGGAGCGGGAGGGGCTCTGGGGACACGGACAGAGGCGCACGACTGGTGGCCCTGGACATCGGTAGGAGCCGCCGGCGGGGTACTGGCTCTGGCGGCTGTCGGAGTCGCCCGCCTGCGTGCCAGAGGGCGTCGCGGCGCCGCCGATGACAGGAAGCGGACGGAGCCGACCGCACTGGCTCGGGAGGCTGGCCGGCCTCACCCCGTGGAACAGTGGCTTGCAGTTCCGCTCTGGCTTGGGATCGCGGCGCTGACCGTGTACATGATGAGGTCGGCGTACACTCGACCCGGCTACGGCCCCGACAACGTCACCTACGTCTCGCAGGCGGTGGACTACCTTAGTGGTGCGCCTCTGAATTGCTACGAGCCGTCGCTGGGCTTCGAGATTCCGATGGATCCCGGCTTCCTGCTTGGCACGATCCCGCTCTTGGCTGCTTCGATCTCCTATGTAACCGGCATTCCACCGGCGGCGCTGCTCCATACTTTGCTGTTGCCGCTGTTCGTTCTGGCTGGCGTCTGTTCGTTCGCTGGCGTGCTGGCCGTCCTGCTGCGCCAACACCGGTTGCTTACGGCTCTGGCGCTAGCGGTGTTGTTGATCGTACTTCTCAAGACGAGCGATACACACCGCAGCACGGTACATCTTCTGATCTACTGCGCAGCGACACCCAAGTCCGTGCATCTGCTGGCGATCTTGCCCATACAACTGGCGCTGTTGCTGTTGACCGTGACGCGGCCCGACCGGCGCCACACCAGCGCGGCGATTCTGGCGGCTATCGCGGGGCATCTTGTGCATCCCTGGTCATCCGCGGTCGGAGTTATCTGGTCCGGCGTGCTTCTCGCCTACGCGCTGTTGGCCAAGCGCTCGGCCCTTTGGTCGATCCTGCTGGTTGCAGGCACCTTCGGGGCCTGTGGCAGTCTGCACCAACTCGACGCCAAGTACAACTTCTTCGGTGTGGGAGAGTCACCAGCAGTGACGCCGATCATGCCCATTGAGTTGGTTCGCACTGAGGCGGGTGTTGTACGAACACGCCTCGATGCGGCGCAGACCATCGGCCAGTACAGTCTTGATCGCCTTGGCGTGCTGAGCGTTCCCTGGGTGCTGCTGCTCGGCTGGCGAAACCGCGCTTGTCTGCTCGTCGGTGTACTCTCGTTGGCGGCCCTGGCGCTGTCTTATTATGAGCCACTGGCGGCACTACTCAGCAAGGCGATGGTCATTTCGCTGCTGTGGCGGATGCGCTGGATGGTTCCGTGCGCGGTGAACGTCGCGCTTCTAGGTGTGTGTGTGTACTGGGCGGCGACCGTGCTGTTGCGGCGGTGCCCGGACCGGCCGGCCGGGCCGGTGGCGTCATTTGCGGGCGTCGTAGTCACGTTGGCTGCTACGATCGGGATGATGGCCGCCACGCCTAGCCGGTTGGTCGGCCCATTTGGCCCCGTTGGCGATCTCACCAAGTGCCACGCAGCGAGCCACGCGATCGCTGCGGGACTCGGTGGCTGGGACGCGAGGAGCTTCGTACTGACCCCCGAGCCGCTACGCAGTCCGCTTTCGTGGGAGTTGTGTCAACTGGTCCCCAACGTGCGGCTGATCATGTCGCGCGACCATGAGATCCGCTGGTATTTCGGCGAGAAGGAGTTGCAAGCTCGACTGAATCTGATCCGTAGGTTTTACTCCGGTCTCATGTCGCGAGAGGAATTTCAGGAGATGCTCCGCCAATTCCCGCTCGATTGTGTTATTGTCGACTACTCCGAAGGCCGTGGGTCACGACAAGCAAGGCTACTATCGAGTTTGGCATGGATGCCTGGAAAGCGATTCCATCGCTACGAAATGTGGTGGGCACCGAGGAAGGTGACCGATGAACGTTGAACGCGCCGCTTTGGGAGACGCGATGATCGGCGTTGTAGTGCCTGCCTATCGTGTGGCCGGCCAAGTCGAGGAGGTGTTGTGAGGCATACCAGACTTCGTGCAATCGATCATCGTGGTCGACGATGCCAGCCCTGATGACATTGCCACACGAGTTCAGGCGTTCAACGACGAGCGGGTTGTCCTGTTACGTCATTCGGTCAATCAGGGCGTTGGCGGGACTATGCGGACCGGCTTTGCTGAAGCGCCGCGGCCGGGCGGCCGAAGCCCCCGACGCCACGCCCTTGACGGATGACGAATACCAGCGCCTCAAGGCCCTGGGCTACGTGGGCAATGATTGACCCGGCTTCCTGCATCCCCCTAGAATGCGGTTATGGACAAAGTCCGATTCGCCATGCTGTTCTCCGTGTGCTTGCTCTGGTTCGGCAGCGGGTGTGAGAGGTCGGGCAATCCGGGTCGGCGAGAAGCCGCATCTAAGGCGCAAGCGGCGGGGTGCAACGTGATCCTGATCACGATGGATACCACGCGCGCCGACCGCATCGGGTGTTACGGCTGGAAAAACGCGGCGACCCCGTCCTTGGACGGGCTCGCCCGGCGCGGCGTGCGTTTTGATCAGGCGTACGCCCAGACCCCCATCACGCTGCCTTCGCACGCCACGTTGCTGACGGGCACCTGTCCCCCCGAACACGGGGTCCGGGACAACGGACGATACAAGCTGGACCTCGAACTGCCTACCCTGGCGGAGAGCTTTCGCCAACACGGTTATCGCACGGGTGCGTTCATTGCCGCCGAGGTTCTGAATGTGCGCTACGGGTTGAAGCGGGGTTTCGAGACGTACGACGATGAGATGCCCAGGGCCGCCTCCGGTCACAGCTACTGGGACCGAAACGCTGCCCAAGTGTGCGAGAGGGCTCTCCAATGGCTAGAACAAGTCAAGACCGGGCCGTTCATGGCTTGGGTTCACTTCTATGATCCCCACCCACCTTACGACCCTCCGCCGGAGTATCTACAGAAACCCGGCGATGCCTATGACGGTGAAGTCGCATTCATGGATGTCCACATTGGTAAACTTATGAACTGGCTGGAGACCAACGCCCTCCGGGACAAGACCTTGGTGGTCGCGGTGGGGGACCACGGCGAGTCCTTGGGTGACCACGGATATAAGTGGCATGCCCTGTTGGTCTACGATTCGATCATGCGTACCCCACTGATTTTCTCCTTACCGGGGCGCCTGCCTGAGGGGACCACCTCCAAGGTGCTCGCTCGCGTCGCCGACGTGATGCCGACCATCCTCGAATTGATGGGTTGGAATGTCCCGGCCGAGGCGACCGGCGAGAGCCTGGTTGCCGCATTGCACGGAGCCGAGCGCCCGGGCCGTGTGGTCTACGGAGAGTCAGACTTCCCTTACAACAGCTTCGGGTGGAGCAAGCTCCGCTGCCTGATCACGGAGCAATGGAAGTACATTCGGGCGCCCAAGGTCGAATTGTACGATCGGACAAAAGACCCCGGCGAACTACGCAATGTGGCCGAAGAACATCCCGGCATCGTGGAGCAGATGGAAGGCGACCTTGCGGCCCTGGAGGCACGGATGACCCGCCGCGAGGGGACCCGGCTCACCATGGACCCTCAAACCGTCGCCGCTCTACAGAGCCTGGGATATGTCGGAACGTCGGCCCCACCGCCGCCGGAATCCGCCTCATTGAAAAACCCCGTCGATATGCTCGAGGTCAAACACAACTTTCGCGCGGCCGAGTCCCTGCTCAAAGAGGGAAAGCTGGACGAGGCGATTGCCTTGCTGGAACCGGCTGCGGAACGCAGCCCGGAGTCCTTCGCCATCCTGGAGAAGCTGGGGAAAGCGTATGGTGCAGTGGGGAGACTGGAGGACGGCCAGCGAATGGTCCTTCAGGCGATCGCCCTTTATCCTGAGTCCGCCGATTGCTTCGAACTGCTCGCTACAATCCTTGGCATGCGTGGCCGGTTTCAACCTGCGCTCGAGGCCGCGGAGCGGGCCCTAAGTTTCCAGCCGGACCACGAACGGGCCCCGAAGACCCTGGCCGCCGCGAAGGCCGGGCTGGCCCAACAGCAGGCTGAAATCGAGGCTCTGCGCCGCCGCTTGGAGGCGGACCCCAAGGAGGTCGAGCCACGGATCAAGCTGAGCCAATTGCTCGTCGAGGCAGGGTTGCCCGCGGAAGCGGTCTCGCTTCTCCGCGACGGACTCGTCCAGCACCCGGATGACCTCGGCCTGAGCAACGCGCTGGCGTGGCTGCTGGCCACCTCCTGGAAGAACGAGCTCCGCGAGGGGCGTGAAGCGGTGCGTCTGGCGCTACGGGTGTGTGAGGCTACCGGCGAGCGAGAGGCCAACTACCTGGATACGCTGGCCGTGGCCTACGCTGAAGCCGGGCAGTTCGAGCACGCCGTCGAGACCGGGCGGAAAGCTGTCGCGTCGGCGACCAGCGCCGGCGACGAGCGCTCGGCGGCTCTGTTCCAGCGCCGGATCAAGCGCTTCGAATCGGGCGAACCGTATCACGAACTACCGTGACAAGCTGCTCGTCGCCACCGCAGGGCTGGCGTATGTGATCCTGTCCGTCCATGCCGCTCGGGTGGAAACGCCCACCGTGGATGAGTTCGCCCACGTGCCGGCCGGGTGCGCCTATTGGAAATACGGCCGCCTGGACCTGTACTGCAAGAACCCGCCGCTGTTGCGCTTCTGGATGGCCCTTCCCGTCGTGTTGGATCGGGGCGTGAACATTCCGGAGATCGCCGACCCCTCGTGGGATTGGGGGCCGTGGCTCTACGGCGTGCGCTTCATGAACGCCAATCGGCCTGGCTACTTCGATCTATTTTTCCGGGCCCGGTTGATGATCATCCCGCTGGGACTGGCGACGGCCCTCCTGCTGTACCGTTGGGGCGACGAGGTGTTCGGTCGCTATCCAGCGGCGATCGTGACGAGTTGGTTCCTGCTGTTGCCGCCCGTGTTGGCCCACGCCCACCTGGCAACCACCGATGTCGGGTGCATGTTCAGCGTGTTCCTATCGCTGTTCGTGTTCCGCTGGGCATACCAGCGCCCCGGGACGCGGCGCTTCCTGGTCGCCGGCGCCGTGTGGGGACTCGCCTTGTTGATCAAGTTCACCGCCTTACTACTGCTCCCGTTGTTGGTTGGGTTGGCCGTCCTCTATCGCTTACGGTCGGAGGGCAAGACCGGTCCCTCCCGAGCCCTGAAGGCGGGGGGTGATGTCGCGGTGCTTCTCTTCTCCGCTTGGTTGGTGATCAATCTCGGCATGGGATTCAAGGGTACGCTCCGCCCGCTGGGCGGGTACACGTTCAGTTCCTCGTTTTGCGAGAAGGTCCAGACGGTCCTTCCGGCCTGGCTACCTATCCCGCTGCCCGAAGACTACGTCATCGGCTTTGACGGTCAGAAGATGGACGCCGAGTCGGGTGAATTCGGCAGCTATCTGTTGGGGCAATGGTCGCAGGGCGGACGGTGGTATTACAACCTGGTCGCCCTGGGGGTGAAACTTCCGCTTCCCTTTCTGGCCGCGATCGGCGCGGGTCTGTGGTTGTGGCTCCGCAGGCCGCTGGAGGTGTGTGAACGCTGGACGGTGCTGGCACCGGCCGCGGTGCTGCTGGTGGCGCTCTCGTTGCTCAGTCGTCTGAACCTGGGGATTCGCTACCTGCTTCCGGTGGTGCCGTTTCTCTTTCTGCTGACCGGGGCGTTGTGGGCGCGGGTCGGCGCTTCGCCGAGGCGGTGGTTAAGATGGACACCGTTCGCCGTCCTCGCCCACGCCGGTATCACCGCTGCGGCGGCGCATCCAAACTACCTGGCGTATTTCAACCTGATAGCGGGCGGGCCGGCCGGCGGCCAGGAATGGCTGGTGGACTCCAACCTGGACTGGGGGCAGGATCTTTACCGGGTGCGTGAGGCCGTGCGCCCCTTCGCCGGTGACGGGCCGATCCGCCTGCTGTACTTCGGCCACGTAGATCCGGAACTATACGGCATCCGCTACGGGCCGGTGCCCGCGGAACCGGTGCAGGATGTTATCGCCATCAGCATGAATTACCTGGTGGGGAATCCCTACGTCGTGATTACGCCGGACGGGAAGGTGCGTCACGTTCTCCGGAATCACACCGCGTGGCTGCACGGCTATCGCCCCGTGCGGCGGGTGGGGTCGATGGTCATCTTCGACACGCGGGAGCCATAGCTGCCCGTGGTGAAACTTCTCTGACCTGTGGGACCGGCTTTCCAGCCGGTCTTCTTGGAGTCGAGAAGGCCGAACGACAGGCTGGAAGGCCTGTCCCACAGACTTCTGCCACGGGCTGATAGCGGAGAACTTGTTGCCGAGTCGGACTACGCGGGCTACTGGAAAAGCACCGCACCCGAGTGGGCGACGACGCTCACTTTCTCAGCGGTTTCGTACAACGGCGCGGGGCCGGCGCGGTCGGCGTCCACGACGACCTTCCATGCTCCCGGCGGCAGCGAAAACGTCTGGTCGGTGCTCTCGCCATTAAGCAACACCAGGACCGTGTTCCAGCCTTCGCCTTCCAGTTGCCGGCCATCGAGACGGTAGACCACACACCGCGAAGTTGGGGCGCTCCGCAGAAACTGAAACCGCTGTTCCACCTCCTCGCGCGTGCGCAGGCGAAAGAGCGGATGGGCCTTGCGTAGGGTGATGAGACCCTTGTAGTAGTTGAACACCTCGCGGCTGGTTTTCTTGAGCGACCAGTCGATCTGGTTCACGCGGTCCGGTGCGTTGTAGCTGTTGTGGTTGCCGCCCTTCGAGCGGCAGAACTCCTGCCCCGCATGAAGGAAAGGTATGCCCTGCGCGGTCAGCACCAGCAGCCCCGCGAAGCACTGCATGCGCTTCTTGATCTCATCCGGTGCGTCGGGGGCGGACTGCACGATCTTGTCCCACGTGGTGAGGTTGTCGTGGGCCTCGCAGTAGTTGATCACTCCGGTGGGATGCAGCGCCCAATCGTGAATTGCCCCCTGAGTGCCCTTCATCACGCCGTCGATGCGGTCGCCGGTCTGGATGAAACCCGGGGCCCCGCCGTCACGATCGCCCTTGATCGCGTCGCGGAAGTGGTCGTTGAAAGCGGCGAGGCCCGTGCCGCGAATAACGCTGTGGTCGGTGATGCGCGAGAGTCCGGACGGTCCGCCCGTCCAGGGCTCGCCATAGAGAAGCACGGAGGGGTTGATCTGACGCAGGCGGTCGCGGATGGCCAGCATGGTCTCCAGGTCGATCAGACCCATGAGGTCGAAGCGGAACCCGTCGATGCCGTATTCCGTGGCCCAGAAGACCAGCGAGTCGATGATGAACTTGCGGACCATGGGGTGCTCGCTGGCCACTTCGTTCCCGCAGCCGGAGCCGTTCCAGAGGCTGCCGTCGGGTTTCATGCGAAAGCAGTAGCCCGGAGCGGTCAGCTCGAACGTCGCCCGCGACGAGGTGTGGTTGTAGACCACGTCCATGACCACGCCCAGGCCGCGATGGTGAAGGGTCTGTACCGTTCGTTTGAACTCGCGAATGCGCGCGTCGCCGTCGGGCGTCGTGGCGAACCAGCCTTCGGGCGTGTTGAAGAAGACGGTGACATAGCCCCAGTTGTAGACGTTTTCGCTTTCGTTGTTCTCGAAGTCCTGCACCGGCAGCAGGTGTACGTGGGTAACGCCCAATTCCACCAGATGCTCGAGGCCGGTCTTGATTTCCGGGTTGTCGGGCAGGTGGCTGCCGGTCTCGGTGAGGCCGAGGTATTGGCCCTGGTGCGCGATGCCCGAATTGGGAGCGATGGAGAAGTCGCGCACGTGCACTTCCCAGATAATCGCATCGACTGGGGAATCAAGCTTCACGTAGGCCGCAGGGTTAAAACCCGGCGGCTCTGTGGCATCCAAGTTGGCGATCAGCGCGCGGCCGTCGAGGCCTTGGGCGCAGGTGGCCGACACGTCGGTGACCTCACGTTTGGGATCCAGTCCTGGTCCGCGAAGCTTGTAAGCGTAGTAGCGGCCGGTCAGATCGCCCGCGGTGGTGGCCGACCAGAGGCCGTGTTCGTTTCTAGTCATCGAGTGGACGGTGTTGTCTTGCCCGCCAGTGGGCAGGTCGGAGATTAGCACGTCAACAGCATCCGCCATCGGGGAGAAGAGGCGGAAAGTCGTGGCGGTCGGCGTGTAGGTCGCGCCCATCTGGGCGTCGGGATCTTGGAACTGCGGACGGGTGAGCACCCGACCCAGCCGGACGCGGCATGGCTCGAAACCATGCACCTCAATCTCGTAGGTATGGTCAAAAACATCGAGCCGCTCTTCCGTCTGCACCGTAAACGCGCGCGTTTTCCCTTGCGGGGATGGTCCAAGGGAAACGACGGCGGCAATAGATTGCACCGCGCCGGTCTGATCGCGCACCGTAATCTGGCGCAGCGGTATCGGCGGCAACGCATGGGTGAAACGCAACGTGATGGCACTGAGATCATCCAGCGTCGCGCCGAGCAGTCGCGGGCTGACGTCGGGCCGGGAGGTATAGACTTCCTTGCGGCCTTCCACGATATAGACCTCGTATCCCATTTCGGGCGACCAGTAGCGGTCCTCGCCGTCCTTGAAGTTCCAGTCTTTCTTCAGCCGCGGCACCAGGCCGATGCGCTCGCCCGGGCGGCCGTATTGGATGGGGTCCAGCTTGAAGATCAGTCCCCAATCGTCGCGCCCCACGGGGAAGATTTCCTCGTTTCCCGGCGGGCGCGTCCGTTTCTCATCCCACGTCCAGATGTCGGCCTGATCGTAGTCGGCGTCAAAGCGGTGGTAGTGGATGATCAGGAGTTGCTGTTGAGCACTCTTCTGGTTCTGCTCCGGCTGTAAGGCATCGCCGCCAAGAGCCGGGCTTAGCCATAGGATTATCGCAGCAGATAGCTCAATCATGGGTTCAAGATCCTAATTGGCTGTGAGTCAAGAAAACGTCGAAACGTCGAAACGTCGAAACGTCGAAAATGGGTTCGTTCGGAAACGGGGCGCTTAGAGCCCATCCTACAACCCCCTCACCCTACCCTCTCCCCCGAGGGGGGAGAGGGGTCATGGGATAGGCGCTCAATCGTTCGCTGTGCGTATTCTGACGTAACTATTTCATTTGCAAGGCTTTGCGATTGTGATTGTTCTGTGCCAAAACCGGACAAAATGGGTTCGTTTGGTAATTTTGCACGCGGGGGCAGGTCAAGTGGCGTAAAGTGCGACTTGAGAATGGGTTCGTTTGGAAATTTTACATATGCGGGGATCATGCTTCTCCTACATTGGGGCATCGGCGCCTTCGATGGGCGGCACGGGCCAAAGCCCGCGAACGCCACCCTTGGGAAGTCCCGGGTGGGCGCGCGGAGTCCCTGATGGAAGTACTCGGCGCGCGATCGGTCAGGCCAATGGTCCGCGAGCGCGGACGGTACGCCCATAAGGCAGGCGCGCAGAGTTCCGGATGAAAGTACTTGGCGCGCGATCGGTCAGGAACCCGTGGCAAAAGGGGACAGGCACCTCGCTTCGCCGCGTTTTTGACCTCACCGATAGCCATCACCCTAGCCCTCTCCCGAGGGGAGAGGGGGCGCGGCTCGGAGCCAGACCCCTCTCGCCACGGGCTGTTAGGCCAACTAGACCGGTGGGCCATGACCTTCCGAACCTCAGGCACGGGTCCATTACCGGCCTCGCCGTGGGCTCGGCCCGTAACGGACCTACGCCACCCTGCGCTACAGACCTTCTCACACACCCTCTTAGTCCTCCGTTCTCCATTGACGGCTGCATTCCCCCTTCGCTCCGCTCCCTGACGGTCGCGGTTCGGTTATCAGGGCTGCAGGTGGGCCGTCACGGAAGTCAGCGGCTCTCCGTCGGGGGTCTCCACGTGGACGCAGAAGCCCCAGTCGCCGCCCGATTGACTGACCTTGAGCAGCAAGGCGTTTGACCCTTTTTCGAGGCGGACCGGGACGCGGTCCTCCTTCGATTGGTACGGCCGGCCGAGCCGGTGGCGGTAAACCTCTGCGCCATTCAGCCAGAGGACCGCGCCGTCGTCGGTGCCCAGGGCCAGCGTGGCTTCGGTGTCTTCGGGCGCGTGCAGGTAGGTCAAGGCGTAGCAGACGGCTTGTTGGCGGTACCGTCCGAACACCGCGTCCAATCTGACGAAGAATTCCTCGGTCAAGTCAGCCGACGGTGTGATCGCGCGCTCGACTTTCCTCCAGCCGATCTTCTCACCTTCGTGACCATCATACGTGGCCGCAAGGTCGATGGCTTGCTCCGGTGGGAAAACCCTGTCGAGGGCCTCCTCGAATGGCGCGGGAAACGGTCCGACCACCCACCAGCGGTTGATCGAGGGGAGCAACAATTGCCCACCGGGGATTTCGAGCGACAGAGTATCGGTTTCCAACGTAAACTTCGAGCACAACACGGTGGTCTGCGGGGGACCTTCGGATGTCAATGTAGTCACGACTACAAGGGGCTTGTCTTCGAGCAGTTCCGTCGAGGACCACACGGCTGGCCCTTGGATGGACCAATGCGGAGGAGGCGTCAACTCCCATCGACCGGAAGCGGATTGCAGCAGGCCAATGGGTGGCGACAGGCTGGCAACACCACGGACACGCAGTTTGGGCTGTTCCGAGTCGAGCGCGGCCACATCGACTTGGCACTGCAGGGCCAGCAGTCGCATAAGCAGCCGGCGACTGACCGGTGGGGCGAGGTCTGAACGAATCATGATCCCGACGAGCGTACGGTGTCCGCATCGTAGCAGGTGGCGGGTCAAGTCGTCAGGTTGGACTTGCCCACTGGCGAGCAAACTTCGTAGGGCCGCCGAGTCGGTCAGAGGATCCGGGGGAGGCATGGCCACCAGGGTGGCGGCCTCCTCGAGACGGTCCCATTGCCCGCGCAGGCCGCCGCGGAGCAGGGCCAGACCCTGGCTTACCACGTTTTCGGCTACCGGGATGACCCGCACCTCCACGGGCTGAGTTACCGCGTGCTCGGCCAGACGAATGACCACGCTCAACGTCTTCTCGTCATACCACCACCCTGACACAGCCGTCACGGCGGTCTTGGGCAGAGGCGTGCCGTCCACGAGGACCTCTTCAACCGGCCACACGTCGCGGAGGTGAATCTCATATTGCCGCTCTTTCAACATGCCCTTGAACTCGCCCTCCACCGGGCCGATCCTGATGTGACGCGCGCCGCCGGACAGTTTGTGTGACACCGGCGTCCAGGCACACGCGCCTTCCTGATACCCGACGGTCTCGCGGTCATCCTCGTAAACACGGGTACTGCCCGACTCCCCAGGCCAGATGTGCAGCATAAGCGGGTCCACCGGCCTTTCGCCGGTGCGGAGCATCTTCGGCTGCACGGGGATGATCGCGCCGGAGCGCACGAACACGGGCGTCTCGTCCAAGGCCACTTGTAGAGGGATCACGGCGGGCCCCGCATATGTGCGGCCGCTAAACCAGTTCGTCCATTCGCCCGGCGGCAGCCAGACCTGCACTTCGGCGCAGCCGCTGATGGGACTGGCCGGTTTGACCACGGGGGCCAGAAGCAGATCGTCCCCGAACATGTACTGCGCGGTGTAGTTGTATGCTTCCTCGAGTTCGGGCCATTCGTAGTATAGCGGGCGGCAGAGGGGCAGGCCGGTGTCGTAGCACTGCCGAGCCGCACTATAGATATAGGGGATCAACTCGTAGCGGAGCTGATACGCCTCGCGGGCAGCGCGGAACACCTCGTCGGGGAACTTCCAGATCCGGCGTTCGGCCGCGGGGTTTTTGGTCGTGTGTGTGCGCAGAATGGGACTGAACGCGCCCCACTGAATCCAGCGGGCGTACAATTCCGGATCGACGGGGCCGGGCTGGTGCCCGCCGATGTCGTGACTCCAGTACGGGTAGCAGACGTTGCCCGCCGTCGCGGTGAAATAGGGCTGAAAGGCCAACGAAGGCCAGTTGCAGTACGTATCGCCGGAGAAGCCGATCTGGTAACGATGATTCCCCAGGCCGCCCCAGCGGCTGAACATCATCGGGCGGCGGCCGGCACGCTCGGGATTGCGCTCCATATCCGTCCAGTGCAGATAGTTGAGCCACCAAAGCGGATCGAGGCTCTCGAGCTTCGTGGCCTGGCCCTGCTGCCAGTCGATCCACCAGAAGTCCACGCCCTGCCGCTCCAGAGGATGATGCAGATACTTGAAGTAGGCGTCCATGTAGCGGCGGTCGGTGCAATCGAAGGGGACGTGGTCGGCCGTCTCCGGGTCGAGGCCCATGGCCTGGGCAACGTCAGGGAAGGCCCGTTCGTGTTTTTTCACCCCGTCGGCCGGGTGCAGGTTCAGCGTGACGCGCAGACCTTGGTCGTGCACCCATTTCAGGAAGCCCTCCGGATCGGGGAAGTACTGGGGATTCCACGTGTAACCGGTCCAACCCTCGAGGTGCCAGTCCATGTCGATTACCAGCACGTCGAGCGGGACGTCGTGCGTGCGGAACTCGGCGACCAGCTCCTGCAATTCCTTGTCCGAATAGGCCCAGTAACGCGACCACCAGGCTCCGAAGGCGAAACGCGGCGGCAGCGGAACCCGCCCCGCGACACATACAAAGTCATGCAAGGCGCGTTTGTAATTGTGCCCATAGCCAAAGAAGTACCAGTCCAGGGCCGCCCGGTCCGGGCGCGGCGTCGCCCAAGGCCAGTCACCGGCGTCGAAGAGCAACTGCGGGGAATCGTCCACCAATACCCAGCCGTTGCGGGAGAGCAGGCCGGGCGGCAAAGGCACGCCTCCGGAGACGCTATCGAGCGTGCGATAGGTCCCGCCCAGATTGGCTTTGTCTTCGGTGCCCGGGTGCCAGCGAAAAAGGGGATGGGGACCGGCTTTCGGCTGCGTAGGTCGGGCTCTGCCCGACTCAGGGAAACGTCGGGCAGAGCCCGACCTACGCGACTGAACGGGAGACGGCGCCGAAGAAGGCTCCTGACCCCTTTTTTCGATGGAGAGGTTGTCTGCGTCAAACGGCCTGCTGTCCTCCGTGTAGCGCAGCGTCAGTGCCCCGGTGGTGATGGTCAGTCGGCCGGCGGTTCGGTCCACGGTGAACTCGGGCACGGGCAGGCGCCGGTTGATGAACACCAGCGACGCGCGGTCCTCAAACATTCCGTTCGCGGACCACTCCATGCGGATCATCTCGGGCGTAAGCACCGTGAAGCGGGCTTGGCCCGCCAGGACGACCGCGCGGGGGTTCGCCACGGGATTGCGTTCCTGCTCCATTGCCTCCGATCCATAGCTTGGGGTGGCCAACGTCGCCAGCAGTAAGAGCATACGCGGCGTCATGGTCAGGTTTCCGCAGACGGCGCTTACCCAAGAACCGAGAATCATAACCGCTCCAGACCCGGCATTCCCGCGGAGCGCCGGTTCTTCCCTGGGGGACCGGCGTTCGGCCTCGTAGGTCGGGCTGTGCCCGACGTTTCCCGATGTCGGGGAGACCAGACCGGCATTACTTCCACCTATTGGGCCTGAACACGCATCATCTGCCAAAAAACAGGCTCCGCGATGATACGCACCCCATATGCGCGTGCCTTTTTCGCTTTCCCGGACATTGAGTCAGGGTCGGCCACCACCAAGTAATCCAGTTCCCTGGTCACGTTCGCCATGACTACCATTCCTCGTTCTATCGCGATGCGCTCAGCAGTCCCCCGTGTAACAACGTCGCCTCCGATTCGACACGCAAGTTCCCCAGTGAAACAAACACTCATGCCCTGAACATCCCGTTCACCGGCAATGCAAATGTTTCGACAAGCATCCGCGGGCCTTGCCTGGCTGTCAACCTCGTCGAAAAGGGCAACATACTCTTCAACGGACAGATTCAGCATCCTCCTTACTTCATCCAAGTCGTTCATCTCTAGTTCGCTGAGAGCACTATCCATCAGCGCAACGCGGATAACCTCGCGCATATACCTCCGGTGGGCGCTAAGTGTCTGTTCCCGAACCAGGCCTTGCTCCTCGGCGAGCGAGAAGAGCGCCTCGGCGTCCTCCGCCGTGACTCTCCGGTCCTCCAGAACGCGGTCGAGCAGGGAAAAATACTCTTCTGTCCCCGGGGTCACGTCTTCCACCGAGGGGAGCCGCGCGACCAGCCGCGCTATATAACTGGGTTCTGCAGCAATGATCTGCGCCGCGACTTCTCGGGAGCACGATTTCCCGCTCATGGGAAGTGATGGCCAACTGGCATTGGCAAGCGCTTCATCTCTTACACCAATGTCGCTCAGAGAAAGGGTGGTGATATCACCCACTTTTGCAATACATGTTCTGAAAAGGTCAACCGTTGCACGCGCGTCTGCATGAGCGGAATGCCAACGGTCCACGGTTATGCCAAAGTGTTCACAGAGCGCAAGCAACCTGCGACTGGGTATCCTGGGATCCGCTTTCCGGGCCAGTTGCATTGTGCATAGATGGGGAAAATCCGGGAGTTCAAGCTCAAGG
Source organism: Planctomycetota bacterium (assembly GCA_043803085.1). Taxonomy (GTDB): domain Bacteria; phylum Planctomycetota; class Phycisphaerae; order UBA1845; family UBA1845; genus JAAEQG01. The sequence goes on along the minus strand of JAZDKM010000397.1, from coordinate 25,015 downwards.
CGGTCTAGCTCGGCCTGGAGGAATCTTATATCAAAGGAGGCGTTGTGAGCAACAAACACGGCTCCAGCTAGCCGCGCCAACACATCGCCCGCTATCTCGTCGAATGTCGGAGCCTTCTTCACATGTCTGGTCGTAATTCCGTGAAGGTGTGTAGGGCCGATGTCGCGCTGCGGGTTGACCAGCGTAACGTACTCGTCAAGGGTCTTTCCATGCGAATCGACGCGAATGATGGCGACTTCGATGATCCTGTCCGCCCTACGAGGAAAGAGCCCCGTTGTCTCCACATCGACCACAGCGAATTCACAGTTGTGGACCATCATGGATGTGCGCCTTTCATTGCCTACCTGCCCGTCGAAGAAACTCCTGCTCGTCAATGGCTTCAACACCAAGAGCTTCGGCTTTCTGGAGCTTGGAGCCTGGCGACTCACCATAGACTACGAGGTGTGTTTTGTTGGTGACGGAGCTGGCGGGCTTGCCACCCAGCTCCTTGATCAATTCGTGGGCCTCCTGGCGACCCATGCTGGCAAGCGTGCCTGTAACAACGACACTTTTGCCAGCCAGAGGCTGTTCACCGGTCGGCTCCTGTCCTTCGACAGCCATAGTGAGTCCGGCCGCCTGTAGACTTCGCACGATGTGATCTCCGCCCTCTTTGTGGAAGAAGGCGTACACACTCGCCGCGATGAGACTCCGTTCCTCAAGAGCCTGTTCAATCTCTGTTACCGAAGCACTGGCCAGCGCAGCGACATCGGCGAAGTAGTTCTGCAAGCCTAAAAAACGCTTGGCAGAGGTTCTCTTGTTTGTGAGGCCCGGAAGACCCAGCGTCGCAATCTGCTCGGCAAACGGCAAGTCGCTCGGGACGCTGCAAACGGCTTCCTTTCCCTCTCGGGAGTGCAGATATTCGTGAATCGCCGCAGCCATGCTTCGAGCGGCCTTACCCGCATCTTCCGCGCGTTCGCAGAGCTTGTTTTTGATGTCGAGCTCGGAGGCATTCAGTAATTCGTCAATGCCTCCGAAGGCCTCAGTGAGTATTTCCGCTGTTCGGGCGCCAACTTTAGGAATGCCCAAGGCAGCGAGAACTCTGGCCAAGCCGCGTGATTTGCTGCCTTGAATGGCCGCAACCACATTCTCTGCGGATTTGGCCGCGAAGCCATCGAGCTTGGCCACTTCCAAAACATCGAGCTTGTATAAGTCCGCCAGTTGCTTCACCAGACCTCTGCGCACAAGCTGCTCAACTACCGCGGGTCCGAGGTTCTGGATGTCCATTTGGCCCCGTCCGGCAAAGTGCGCGAGCAGTTCTTTGAGTTTAGCGGGGCATTCAGGATTGACGCAGCGCAGATCAACCATGTGGTCAATGTCAGACACGGTCTGATTGCAGCCCCGGCCCGTGCGCATCCTACACCTTTCGGGTCGGTCCTTTCTCTGCCGTCTGACAAGGTACAACTCACAGTCAGGGTTTTCGCACCAGAAAGCCCTATGACCGGGCTTCGGTTTGTCCCATTCGAGGGCACTCCTGCATTCGAGGCACCTATCCGGTGGTCGAATCGGCTCAGCGTGGGGTGGACGCTTATGCTTCAGGACTCCAACTACCTGCGGGATGATCTCCCCGGCCTTCTGTATTACGATTGTGTCCCCGATCCTAACGTCGAGCCTTCTGATCTGGTCGAAGTTATGCAGGCTGGCATTAGAGACCTCTGTTCCCCCGAGGTAGACCGGGGCGAAGTGTGCTACCGGGGTCACTACGCCAGTGCGCCCGATCTCAAATGACACGCTCTGGAGAACACCCTCCGCCTGTTCGGCGGGGTATTTGAAGGCGATGCACCAGCGCGGGTAACGCTTGGTGAAACCGAGCACGTCGCGCTGGGCGAAGGAATCGATCTTGATAACCAGCCCGTCCGTCTCGTAAGGCAAATCCCTCCGCCGCGCTTCCCACGCCTGGCAGTGGGCGATGACGGCGTCGAGGTTCTCCGCCGTAATGCTGTATGGGCTGACCGGGATGCCCCACCGGGCAAGCTGCGCGAACAGCGCCGTATGGGTGTCGCTGCGCAAGGGTTCGACCCGGCCGCGGCCGTGGGCCACAAACGCCAGTCGCCGGTCGGTCAAGTTGCGTGGGTCGAGTTGCTTGAGAGAGCCGGCCGTCGCGTTGCGCGGGTTAGCGAACGCGGCCTCGCTCGCCGCCGCGCGGGCCGCATTGAACCTCCGGAAGTCCTCCCAGGGCCAGTAGATTTCGCCGCGAACTTCCAGGAACGTCGGCCAATCGCGCCCGACCAGCCGCAGGGGCACCGACTTGATGGTGCGGACGTTGTGGGTGATCACGTCGCCCTTGACGCCGTCGCCACGGGTGGCCGCCTTGACCAGCACACCGTCCTCGTACACCAGCGACACCGCTACCCCATCTACTTTGGGATCGACCACATAGCGATAGTCATCGGTTTCGAGAAGCTTGCGCACGCGGGCGTCGAACTCGCGGAGCTGGGACTCGTCGTAAGTGTTGTCGATGGAGAGCATCGGCTCGGCGTGCGGCACGTGCTCGAAGCCCGCGATCGGCTGCCCGCCCACGCGTTGGGTCGGCGAATCGGGGGTTACCAGCTCGGGATGGGCCGCTTCGAGCTTGCGCAGTTCCGCAAACAGGCGGTCGTACTCGGCATCGGAAATCACCGGCGCCGCCAGCGCGTAGTACTGGTGATCGTGCCGGCGGATTTCCGCGCGGAGCTCTTCGACGCGCTTGGCCGTTTCTCGTCCCATATAGAGCATTCACGAGGTCAGCCGTTCCACTGCCTCGCGGTACTTGGCGGCGGTACGGCGGACGACGGGGTCGGGCAACTCCGGGCCCGGGGGGGTCTTGTTCCATCGGCCGGCGGCACACAGCTCGCTGAGATAGTTCCGGACAAACTGCTTGTCGAAGCTCTCCTGGTCGCGGCCCGGCTGATAGTGTTCCGCCGGCCAGAAGCGGGCCGAATCGGGGGTCAGCACTTCGTCGATCAAGAGGAACTCATCGCCGCGGCGGCCCCACTCGAACTTGGTGTCGGCGATGATGATGCCCCGTGTCAGGGCGTATTCGGCCGCACGCCGGTAAAGATCGAGGCTCTGCCGCCGCAGCAAGTCCATGACTTCGCGCCCGGCGATCCGGCCGGCCTGCTCGCAGGTGATGTTCTCATCGTGGCCTTGGGCGGCTTTGGTGGCGGGCGTGAAGATCGGCTCGGGGAGCTTGGCGCAGGGCTTCAACCCGGCAGGTAAGGCCAGCCCGCACACCCGCCCGGTGGCTTGGTACTCCTGCCAGCCCGAGCCGGTCAAGTAGCCGCGGACTACGCACTCGATGGGGACGACGCTACATTTGCGGCAGCGCATGGTGCGCCCGCGCAGGTTATCGGCGTAGGGCTCCAGGCCGGCCGGCATGGGGGCGTCGAGCACCTCGATCAGGTGATGGGGAACGGTCCTGGAAAACCGGTCGAACCAGAACGCGGAAATGCGGGTGAGCATGGCCCCCTTGCCAGGGATGGGGGTGGGCAGGACCACGTCGTAGGCGCTGATGCGGTCGGTGGCCACGAGGAGGATCTCGTCGCCTAAATCGTAGATATCCCGCACCTTGCCCCGCCGACAGGGATAACCGGGGAGCGTCGTTTGGGTGACAAGGTTCTCGGCGTCTTGCATCGGACCCGATCCTGGCCCCTAAGCCGTTGCGTTTCGGGCACCATCTGTACCACGCGGAGGGGCCTGCGGGCAACCCCGCACAAAAAGGCACAAATTGCGACTCGACGGATACCGCCGGAACCACGATAATGGAGTTGGTTGACCGCTGGTGCGGGGAGATTGAAAGGAGCGCAGCGAGCGACCGTGGCCTGTAGCCGGCAAGCGTTCTGCATAATATTTTTATACGTGATCATAACTCGTTAGGGCAAAAGGCCTCCGATGCTGCGTTTTTCGGTTTTTTCCGACGGCTCCGCAGCCGACAAGGTGGATTTCTCCGGCGCCTACCTGGTGGGGAGCGACGGTGTACCGTTGCGCGCGGAGATCGAGTTGCATGACGGCCACGTCGTGTGCCGGAAACGGGCCGCCGGCCCGGCGGCCCTTGCCTTGCTATGGCCCGTAGGCCCCTCCGGCAAAATTCTGCTGGAAACCACCCGCCTGCAGGAACGGGAGAAGCCCTACATCCTGCCCGTGGAGCTGCTGCGTGGGCGGCTGATGCGCATCGCCCAGAAGCGCGAGGAATGGGGGCTGCTCGATTATGACTTCACGGAACTCCAGAACCGTCAGGTCGAGGCATGCCGTGACGCGCTGATCGAGGCGTTGAAAACGGACGACCCCGTCAGGGCGGCGGCCACGGCCCAGAACGGGCTGGAGCAAAGCGTCGTGGTCGCGGAGGAACTCGCCCTGGACAACGCGGCGAACCTGCTCAACCGGCGCCGCCAACTCGGCGGGTTCACGCGGAGGGTGTTCGGTTGCGGGGTGGAGCCCCAACCTCCCAGCGAACCGGCCTTCAAGAAGCTGGCGGCCACCTTCGATTTCGCCGTCCTGCCTCTTCCGTGGAAGGTGGTGGAACCGCGCGAGCACGAGCTCAATTGGAGACCGTTCGACACGTGCGTGGAATGGCTGGCCAAGAACCGGGTCCCGATTAAGGGGTCAGGCCTGGTCTGTTTCAACGAGGAATGGATCCCCGACTGGTTGTACATCTGGGAGCACGACTTTGAGGCGATCCGCGACCTGACCTACGAGCACCTCCGCCGGGTCATCAACCGCTACAGCAACTTCATTCAGGTGTGGGACGTCATCAGCGGCATTCACGCCGCCAGTTGCTTCTCGTTCAACTTCGAACAACTGATGGAGCTGACCCGTATGTCGGCGGCCATCGCCCGACAACTGGCGCCGCAGGCCACCCTGATCATCGACCTGGTCGCCCCGTGGGGCGAGTATTATGCGCGCAATCAGAGGACCATTCCGCCGTTGCTCTATGCCGACATGGTGGTGCAAAGCGGCATCAGCTTTGACGCCTTCGGGCTCCACGTCTACTTCGGTATGGGCGTGGACGGCATGTATGTGCGCGACTTGTTCCAGGTCTCGGCCATGCTCGAGCGTTTCGCCACCTTGGGCAAACCGCTGCACATCACCGCCGTACAGGTCCCGTCGGCGAACGCGGGGGAGCCGAACGATGCCTGGAAGGGGCAAATGTCGCCGGTGGGCGGCGGCGTCTGGCACCGGGCCTGGGACGAGGCCACGCAGGCCGACTGGCTGAGCGGATTCTACGAAATCGCCCTCAGCAAACCGTTTGTGGACACGGTGACCTGGCGGGACCTGAGCGATCAGGGACCGCACTACCTGCCCGGAGGCGGACTGCTGCGCATGGACCTGACGGCCAAACCGGCGTTTGAACGGCTATGCGCCTTGCGAAACAGCATTGCCCGCGGACCGGGCGCCGCCTCCAAACGCCAGCGCAAATCTCCCTTATCCCGCTGAAACCAAAGTGGCGTCCACGGTGCACCCGCTCTGGGTAGGTTGCGTCGTGCGCGCGGGCTAACTACCATTGAGGCCATGTCTGATCCAGAGCAACTAGCCGGCTCTCCAGCCCACCCGCTGTTTGAACCCAGCCGGGAGGAGTTCCTGTCCGGTGGGGCCCTGCGCAGACTTCGCGTCGGGGGGTTGATTCTCCTGATCGGCGCGGCCTACGTCCCGGCCCTCCGCGGCGAGTTTCTGGCGAGCGACTACACTTGGCTCGTCCGCAGCCGCCTGCTGACTTCCGACGACGCCCTCCGGCGAATCTGGATCGACCCGGAAACGGACCAATATCAACCGCTGACCTATACCTTCTTCTGGATTGAACGCCATCCGGATTCCTGGGCCGCCCACTTTCAACTGGGCGAATACCTGCTCCGGCGGGAGAAAGCCGGTCCGGAAGGAACGAGACGAGACCTGGAGCGAGCGGGGGCCCATTTCGAGGCCGCGGGCGCCGTGAACCCTACCTTCGGTACGACGTGGGTGAACCTGGGGGCGGTCAAGGCTGCGTTGGGCCGACGGGAGGAGGCGATAGCCGATCTCCGGCGTGCCATCGCCGTCGAGCCGGACCAGCCCCTGGGTTACGAGGCGTTGGGTAACCTGCTGATGGAGCGAAGGGAGATCACCGCCGCCATCGAAAATTTTCAGCACCTGGTCCGTCTCCAGCCGAAGCGGGGGATGGCGCATTATCGGCTAGGGTTTGCTCTCTGCGCTGGCGACCGTCTGGAAGAAGGAGTGCATACCCTGCGCGAGGCCCTGCGCCTGGGACTGGAACCGTCCGCGCGGGACCGTGCGGTCCAAATGCTACGCGTTGGGGAACAGGAGTTGAGCCGACGGACGAACGCTGCCCAACCCAGCCGGCCATAGGAGAACTTGTCTGCCTGCCGGTTCATAGGAGGAGGCCTTGTGTTCAGGTCCAGGCGACAAAGGCAGAAAGAGGCGGAGCGACTTCACCGCTTGCATCTCGTCACCGCAATCGGGCTGTTGCCCTTTGCGGCGTTGGCCATTGCACGCTACGCGGTTACCCAGCCAGTCGAGGAGCTCGTGAGCCGGTCCACCGGCAACGAGGAAGTGGGGAGCCGGTTGGATCCCAATAGCGCCCCTTGGTGGGAGTTGACCGCGCTGCCGGGAATCGGCGAGACCCGGGCGAAGGCCATCGTCGAGTACCGCACGCAGGCGCTGGCGCAAGTGGGCAAACCCGACGCGATCGTCTTCCGGCGTGCGACGGACCTGGAGGCGGTCAAGGGCATCGGGCCCAAGACGGCGACGCGCATGGCACCCCATCTGAGGTTCCCGCCGGAATGAGTCGGACCGGTGAACCCATAGTTACCGACCGGCTAGGGGAGGTACGACGAGCCGCTGTTTTTCAGCGAGGCCTCGTTTTGCTCCTGCTCCTTCACCGGTCGGTGCCGCGCGCCTCCAAAGAGAACCAGAGAGGAGTAGTCTTCATAAACGACGTCCATGTTGCGGCGCATGAACGCACTGGTCTCCTCCAGATTAGTCAGGGAATTGAAACCCGGCTCGGTGATGAACCACACTCGCGGGTGCCGGCTGAAGACCTCCTTCACGTGGTCCAGGTCGCGCAGCGTCACCGCCCCTTTGAGCCGGTGCAGCGGAATGGACCGCTTGTCGTCCATGGTCGCCTGCAGGTGCAACTGGGTTTGCAGCCAGTAGTCGCTGTCTCGGCCGAGGTAGTGGTCGATGACGTGCGGCCCGTTCACTATGACGATGTCATCGGGCTGAAGGTAGTTGAGCACGAACCGGACCGAGGGTTCCTGCCCCGGTTGCTTGAGGCCTTCGAGGTTGGCCGCGGTGAACCGCCATGCGCGTTGGCTCCCAAAGTCCACCGTCAACCCGCACGCGAGCACGCCGAAAGCCAAGGTCGCCAGGACGCTGAGACCCACGGCATAGGTCCGCAGCCATGCTGATCTGCAGGAGCGGATTTTCGATCGGTCATCGACCGGCTGGAAAGCCGGTCCCACAGATACCACCCGTGCCAGCTCGCGGCCGGCCGCCGCCAACGCCGCCGAGGCCGTCAGAACCCACATAGGCAGAAAGTGGTAAGCATAGCGCTGAGCGGTCACGGGCAGGACCAGGGCTTGAAAGATCGCCACCCCCAGGAAGATGATCAACAGGGCCCGAGCCGGTCGGCGGAACGGGTGGCGGAGCGCCAGCAGCCCTCCACCACACAGCGCGAGCAGCGGCCACCACGAATCGGCATTCCACGACGAGGCGCGAACGTAGTACCACAAATCGAACCCGGGATAACGCCACATTGGAGTCAGGGCGACGTCCGATGCTCCGCTGCCAAACAGGGGTCGGGCGATTTGCACCAGGTTGCGATGGGCACTCTGCAGCAGCACCACGGCACCCACCACCAACATCCCTTGCCACACCGCCGGATCGGCCAGAATGGTACGCAGCCGATCGCGGCGGTGGATCACGGCGGCCAGCATGAGGGGAGGAGCGATCAAGGCCGAGCCCTCCCAACTCAGAAACATGGCCGTGAAGCACGCGACCGTCAGCCAGAGTGCGCGGCGGTGCAACGGACCCGGCGAGGCTATCGTGCGATAGAAGAAGTAGACGGTCAGCAGAGTCAACGCCTGGAGCTGAGAATAGTATCGGCCGTAATCGGCCATCTCGATGCAAGAAGGCGAGAACGCATACAGTGCCGCCGCGATCACCCCGACCCACGGCCGAAACAGATTCCGGCCACACCAAAAGAGGAGAAAGATGGTCAGGGTGCCCCAGAATGCCGTCGGGAAGCGAATAATCCAGCGCTCGTCGTCAAACACCAGACCCGCCAGCGCGCTCGAGCCATACACCAACTCGCTGGTGGTTGCGTAAACCACCGGAATGTCGGGATGAATCACGATGCTCGGGAAGCAGCGCTCGAGGAAGCCCATCGTCCCGCGGTACATGCTGACTTCGTCCGGCGAAAGCGGGCGGGCCGCGATGTCACGGACCCGCAAGTAAGCCCCCGCGACGAACACCAGCACGAATAAGGACCATACGATGCTCGGCCGGGTAGTCCACGGCTTTGGCACGGATGGGCGGTCATGGTGGCCTGGCGCTTCCGCGTTGCGCGTTGGCGCGCTCCGAATCCTCCGCCGCAACACGATCCATTGGACGACGACCAATCCAAGCGCCATGGCCAACCAGAGCGGACGGTACACCCGCTGCGCGGCAATCCGCGGATCGTCCGCCGCCACCATAGCGGCGGTCAGGAAGATCGTGGCCGGAATGAGGGCCAGCAGCGCGGGAGAAATATCCTCGCGTCGTGCGTCAGATGGCGTGACGAGCCTCCTGCGTCCTACTGCGGTGCGTCCGGGACGCACCCTACGGGGGGGCCACCTCGTGACCGCCCACGCCGCCGCCCACCCGAGCAACATGGCCAGAAGCATCGCGCCGGCCTCCTGCGCCATGCGGCGCAGGGCAAGTGCGAAGGGCAACAGGATCGGAGCCTGCTGACGAACGGAATGCCACGGGAGAATGCCGAGATCTCCGCTTTCCTCGGCGCAGGGCTGCCATCCCCTTGTGGGACCGGCTTTCCAGCCGGTCTGACGACGGGAACTCTCCCCGACTCCTGAGCCGCCGCCTTCAGCCGGCGCGGTCGATACCTGAGCATCGGACTGCCATTGCCACTGCGCGTCACTGGTGACCCGATAAAACGTGCCCGACCTTCCTTTGACCTCGATATCGGCCCTCAGGTGCGCGGGGGGCTGCTCGGTCGTCACCGCCAGCGATACTACATTGGCCCCGTGCCGCACGAACGCCGACAAGTCGTAGAGCCACTGCGTCGCCGGCACGGGCATCGTGGTACCTAGCCGGTTCTCCTGGGAATTGAGCACGTTGCCGTTCACCGCCAGGCGGAATGGTGCGGTGCACTGTAACCGCAGCCACGCATACTCCAGGCGCTCAGGCACGTCGAAACCGCGCCGGACGTTGAGCCGCATCGCCGTAGCGACATCCGGGCCGATCCATTTCTCGATGTTCGGTCCGGTGAGGGCCCCCTGGGGCAGGGGAACGATGCTGCGCAGGGTCCGGCGCTCCCGTTGGGCCATCGGCCAATGACTGTCGTCGAACTCCGGGGTGAACCAGTAATCCGCCCCGCAGTCAACGTGCTCGGCATAACGCCAGGGTCCGTCGGTCCCGAAACTATGTTCGCCGTCGTCGAGCGTATAGGCTCCCGTCACGGAGACCACGGGCGGACGGTCGAGCGTGCCCTGTCGGGCCACGACCCCCAGCACATTCTTCCCCTCGCGTAAATGGGGCGTCAGATCGGCGACGATGGCCGCCGGCCCCAGAGGACTCTTCCGGCGGAGCAGCAACGCGCCGTTGACATACAGTTCCACCTGGTCGGTGCCTACCAACTGCGCCCAGGCTGTGCGCGGGCGCTGGGGAAGGTAGAGGGTGCGTCGAACATAAGGGTCCCTGCCCTGGGGGGCCGCGCCCCGGAGGACCTCGAGGTTCCCACCCACCAGATGGTTGATCAGCGCGGCCGGCCCGTAGGTGAAGAACGTAAAGCGTCCCACGGCGGCACCGAATGTCAGCAGGACCACCCCTTGGACGAGACGTTTACGCATCTACATTCCCAAGAGCCCGCGCAATGCACGATAGTTGATTTGCTTGGGCAGACTGTACGTCTTGAGCGATTTCCGGTAGCGGTCGCGGGCTTCGACGAAACGTTGGCATTCGAAATAGCAGTCGCCGAGCATGGCCTGTAACGCCGCCCGCAGGGCGCGGTGGCCCACGCTGCGCAGGAGAGGGTCTACGAGCGCTGCGACCCGGTCCGGGTCGCGGCGCTCTACGGGGGCAGCCAGGGCCGCCAGGAACAACCGCAAGTATTCCTGCGATGGATCCACGGCAAGGGCGCGCTCCCACTGTTGCTCAGCCCCGTAACGCTGCCCTTGCCCGAACAGGCGAAGGGCCCGGGCGGTCAGCGCGTCGGCCAGCCACCGGCGGATTTCCGGCGTTGGTTGACCCTCACGGACCAGTGCCTCCAGTTCCGCGATGGCGCGGACGTCCTGCTCGTTGCGGGCCCACTGGGCCGCCAGGAAGAAACGCGAAGCTGCCGTGAGGCAGCTTCGCCGATAATCCAGCCGGCCCAGAAACTCCCAGGTCTCCCGCATTCGGGCGAAGGCGGGGAAACGCTCCAGCGCGGTCCGGAGATGACACTGGGCCGCTTCGACCTCCCCATGATTCTCGGCATCAACGGCTTGCGTCCACGAATACTCGGCCAGCAAGCGACTCGACGAAGCCGCGCATGCCAGAAGAGCTCCCGCCAGGCCCCACACCGCCATCCGACCCAAGCGACGGTGAAGCGTGCCCGGGTAAGCGAGCCCCACCGCGGCCAAAGCCAGGAGCAGGAAAACGAGTTGTTCGGTCGGCATGTAAATGATCATGCCCAGCAAGCCACCCTCCCGCGTGCCGGGCGCTCGGCGTCCGACGCGGGGCTGGAACGTGATCTTGAGCTGGGGCTGGACCGTTTCCTGCAAAACCGTGACCAGCGATTCGCACTGCGTGTTCTGGCGGTCGAGCTCCTCCACCAGATCGGGATGATTGAACAACACGGCGGCTTGGCAGACGAGCAGAGCGCACAGCACCAGACCCGCCGAGACGCGCACGCGAGAGGGTTTGAGCACGACCAGCACCGCGCCCACGCCGCAGGCACTCAACAGAATGGTGCCGACACTGAGCGGCACGAATCGGCGCAGGCCGTAAAGATGGTCACCAGGCACCCCGGCGTCCGAGTCCCCGAAGAGCGGAATATAGAGACCGCGGATGTCGCCGCTGATCGGTGGACGAATCCAGCCGGAGACGGCCGACAAAGCCGTCACGGCGAGGAAGGCGAGGCCCAGCCCACGCGGCGAAACCAGGCGGTCTCCGACCCACGCTGCCGCTTCCAGAATCATCAGGAGCAGGCGAACCGGCAGGAAGCGTTGTCCGCCGGAAGCAGCCAGGGTGGGTGGGTCAGTCACGTCGCGCCCACTGCCTCCAATTGCTGTTGACCGCGTCGCCGTCCAGCAGATCCTGCTGGCCGTAGACGACCACCTCGTCACCGGGCGCTAGCCCCTCCTCGACTTCCCGATGGCCCGCGTGCACTACCGGTCCGGGCTTGACCTTGCGGATGCGCGCCCGCCCGTCTTCCACGACAAAGGCCATCGCGGCGGACTCGATGCCGATCAAGGCGACTGCGGGTACCGTCGTGGCCTGGCGGGCGGCGTGGATCCGCGCGAACCCGCTCACGCCGACCTTGATCCGATGGTCGGGATTGGGCAGCTCCACGATCACGGGCAACACGCGTTCCTCCGCATTCACGCGTCCGGAGATGCGGGCCACCTTGCCGCCGAACGTCTCGTGGGGAAATGCATCAAGAACCACCTCCGCCGGTTGCCCGACGGCCAACTCGCCGATCCGCTCCTGCGGAAAATCGACCTGCATATAGATGGGGTCGATCTTGAGAACCTGGCCCAGGGTCATCTCGACGTCCACCACTTGCCCTTGGGCCCCGATGATCTGATCGACCACGCCGTCGATGGGGCTGCGCAACGCGCAGCGCTGCAGATCGGCTGCGGCCTGAGCTCGTTCGTACGTTTTGCTCTTCACTTCCCCCAAAGCCAGATCGGAATCACGCCGATCCCGGAGCGGGCCGAGCACCATCTCCGCCTTGGCCACCCGGTCCCGATAGATCGCCTGAGTGTATTTGTACTGGGCCTCAGCGTAAGCGGAGGCCGCCTCCAAATACTCGGTGAAACTGGCGTTTCCGCTCTCGCGCAGTTTGGTCAGGCGGCTGGAATCCTCGCGTCGGTAATCCACGTCGGAGCGGCGGAATTCCAACTCCGACGCGGCGGCATTCAATTCCACTTCGCGCGAGATCGCATTCTCCGTCTCGGCGCTCTTCGCGTAGGCCATTGCAGCTTCCGCAGCCCCCAGCGCCCGTTCTTTCCAGCGTAAGGCGTTTTCAACGTGCACACTCTCGAACTCGAACACGATGTCTCCGGCCTTGACATACGCCCCGTCTCGGACCTGCACCGCTCGGATCATGGGATTGAGCTCGTTGAGTTTCGGGGAGGCGCCAAACCGCAGAGAGACCTGCTCGCAAGGCGCGGTGACCCCGGGGGCGCCGATGACCGTTTCGAGGGTTTCCGCCGAGACCAGAGCGGTCCTTACGGGCACGCCCAGGTCGTGTGCCCGAGCCCGCGCCGGCGTGGCCAAGTTCTTGGCCTTATGCGCCACATAACGCGCCCACACGACCCCCGCGAGCGCAACCACCCCCACCCCTATGACGACCCATCGCCATGAACGCCGGGAATACCTTGCCGTCATATGCTCTCTCCAACTCGACTCCGGTTCATTCGAGGTACCCGAGGTCCTGCAAGCGTTGACTGATGATGGCCTCGTCCTCTTCCGAATAGGTCGGCGCCTCGCTGCCGGCCTGCTGCGTGTCCGCCTCGCCGGAAACGACCGGCCGCGAAGCCACAAACTCCGGCCGCAGAGCGTCACGGAGCACTACGCCGTCCATGTCCTGCGGGATGGGTTCCCCGAGGAGATAAAGGATGGTCGGCACTACGTCCATGAGCCTGGCGCCGATGACCCGCCGGCCGGGGACCATCGTCGGCCCCTGGGCCAACAGAATACCATAGTCTCGGTGCGTGCCGCTCTTGGCGGCGTAGAACTTCATCGAGCCCGGAGCGTCGATGCGCAGTTGCTCGATCGCCGCCGTGGGGCTCCCCTGGCGCGACGACTTGCCTTGATAGGCGTAGTTGCCGGGATAGGCGGTGCGGACGATCAGGTCCGGGCTACGCTTCCCGTTCGGGCCATCGTAGATTTCATCCCGATGTTGCACGTGCGTGACCACCTTCTCGCCGGTCGCAGGGTCCGTCCAGGCCAGCAGGCGCTTTTTCAGCTCGGCGACGAGGTCGTCATACTCCTGACCCGGATCGACCACGCCTTGCGGCTCGCGGCCCTTCACGTTGATCCAGATGGTCTGCAGATAGGGTAGCTCCTCGCTGAAGGCCCGGGTCCTGGACCAGTCGATTCCGCCGAAACGCAGGTATGATTCCATACGGTTGGCAATGCCCTGCCGCTTGCGGAAGACGTAGGCCTTGACCGAAGGAGGGAGGGCCTTGAGCCCCCAGAGTTTCGCGAAATTCACCAGCTTAAAGCCCATTCCGGCCTTCGGACCACCGCCGCTGAACGCCAGAAAACCCTCATCGGCCAGCCACTTGTTCATGTAAATGATGCGGTCCCCCGAACCTCCGAAGCCGTGGTCGGAGCACAGGATGCGCACGCAGTCGTCGGGACAGGCCTCCAACAGCATGGGCAACATGTCGTCGAGCTTCTTGTAGACCTCGTAGATGGCGTTGGCCACACGTGGACTGTTTGACTTCGTATACAGCGGGCTGCGCGGGTCGCAGAAGCGCCAGAAGTGATGCCCGATCAGGTCCGATTCGCCGAACAACACCATGAACACGTCCCACGCTTCCCGCTCGAGCAGGTACCTGGCCGTCCGCCCCTTCATGTCCAAAGTCGCCAGGATGGCGTCGAGGGCCTCTTCGTGGCGATCCTCGTTCATCAGCGGCATGATGTTCGCAGAAACGGTGTAGGATCCGACGTGACGACGGATTTCCTCCAGCAATTGTGGCGGGTGGAAGGTGCTCTCATCCGCCCTGCTGGACGCGCCCGGCGCGTCGAAGCCGCAGATCAGCACGCCGTTGACCGCCTCGGGTGGGAAGGTCACCGGCACGCCCATGCAAGCCACGCGCCGCCCGGCATCGCTCAACAACCGCCAGATGGTCTTCGAGCGCACGCGGCGGGCATTGACGAACTGAATCTGGTGTGTGCCGGGTACCCGCTCGGTGAAATCGAACACGCCGTGGCGCCCGGGGTTCTTCCCCGTCAGGAAGCTCGTCCAGGCTGGAAAAGTGAAGGGCGGATCGGTGGAGCGTAAGTCCCCGAACGCGGCTTGCTCCCGGAAGGCGGCCAGGTTCGGCAGCTTGCCCTGCGCGATCCACGGATCAATCAAATCCCAGGTGGCGCCGTCCCACCCGATGACGACGACGCGATGCTGTTTAGGTCGTGTACCCATAATGATCGTTCTCACCTCCCCGCTGTGGCGGGTGGCATGGCCACGTCTTCGTGGCCATGTCTTTCCCTCAGACATGCCCACTCAAGGCCGTGGGCATGCCACCCGGCCGGTCAAACGATGGACTGGAAAACCTCTCCCATCCCATGTGGGGACAGAAAGGGTGTCCCTCAGCGCTCCTCCAGGTAACCCAGCCCCGCAAGACGCTGTTCGATGAGCGTACGTTCTTGAGCCGAGTAGAGCCGAGGCTCGTCATCCGGTTCCCCAGCTCTGCTTACCGCCGGCGCCGGGGGAACAACGGCCCCTCCCTCGGCGAGCAGGTCATCGAGGATTCGGCCGTCGATATCCTTCCCAGCCGGTAAGCCCAGTAAAGCCAAGGTCGTCGGGGCAATGTCGATCAGCTCAGCGGGCGGCTGCGGTCCGACACCGAGAGCTTTGAGCTGCGGTCCCGCCGCCACCAGTATGCCGTCGCGCCGATGAATACCCGTGATGTCATACCCTGGGAGCGCCGTGGGGCCGGGATAAAAGACCGCAGGCTCGCCTGCAAACTTGGGATGCGACTTGGTGATCGTGAACGTCCGGCCCTCCCACCAGTCCAGAATGAGGTCGGGGGCCTTGTGAACATAGTCGCCGCGGTAGACCTCACGGGCGCGATAAACTCGCGGGATCACCGGCTCACCGGTCCGGGGATCTTTCACGCTCGTCAGCGCTTCGATGACCCGCGTACAGGCCCGCCCATACTCTGCGCCGGGCCCCACGATGCCCTGCGGGAACAGATCGGTGCGGTTGATCCACACGCATGGCGAGAGGGTAAAGCCCTCATAGGCAAACGCCACCGTCCGGTTCCAGTCGATCGGGGGCAGGCCCAGCGCTTCGATGGCCGTCCGCCCGCTGGGCAGGAGCCGGGCGAGGGCGGCCTTTTGCTTGGCACTAAGCGTACGCCGCAACCATCCATCCACCTTGCACACCATGTCCGCCTTGAGACCGCCTCTCGCCTTGCCCCAGGTGAGCAAACCGGCCTCGGCCAACAGGTTGTTCAGACGCACCCGCGGGCCGCTGGTCGGACCCGCCCCGTGATCCGACATCAGCATGGTGTTCGCTTCGGGAAACGCCTCGAGCAGTCGGGCCAGTTCCCGATCGCAGTGGGCGTAGACCTCTTCAATGGCATTGTGGAACGCTCTCACTTCGGGAGCATGGGCGCCGGGGTATTGGGGATGCCCCGCATCCATCAAGTGCCAGAAATGGTGCTGCACCTGATCGGTGGCGTTGTACACGATGAGCAATACGTCCACGGGTCGGCGCCGCATCATGGCCAGGGTCACGTCCGTGCGCAGCGTCTCGATACGCATGAATTCGGCCAACGCGCCGCGGCGGTCGTCGTCAGTGCGCATGTGGCTCAGATGGCGGTTGTCGATGCGGTAGCCGCCGGTCTCGTGCTGCACCTCGTCGAAGAGGGCTGCGGGGTGGGCGATCCCGCTCTTCTCGTCCGGAGCGTCCAGCCCACTGACCATAAAACCGTCCACCGCCCGCGGCGGGTAGGTCATCGGTACGTTGACGCAACCCACCTTCAGCCCCGCCCCATTCAGTTGGGCCAGCAGCCCGGTGCCCCGGTCGCGGCGATAGCCGCCGTGGGTGTAATCGAACTGATAGGTGCCCTGGCGCGGCGTGACAAAATCGTATAGCCCATGCTTGCCTGGGTTCTTGCCGCTCAGGAAGCTCGACCAGGCACAGGCCGTCACCGGCGGGATCGTCGAACGCAGCCGACGGAAGCTGCCCCGGTCGATCAGCCGTTTCACGGTGGGCAGCCGTCCGGCCGCCACGAACCGCTCCAGGAGGTCGGGCGTGGCCCCATCCCAGCCGATGACCAGCAACACCGGCCGACGCTTAGGTGAGTCCGTTCGTTCTGTCATAACTCGCCGGCCAACGCCCGGCGATCGATCTTGCCGGTCGAGGTCTTGGGCAACTGGGGGAGAAAGAAGACTTCCTGGGGCAACATATATCGAGGCAAGCGCCCCGCCAGATGTCGCTCGAACGCTTCGCGATCCAGTTCGGCCCCGGACTGGGGCACGACGCAGGCCCGAATGCGATTGCCAATCTCGGGGTCCGGGATGGGTACCGCGCAGACCTCCAGGACTGCCGGATGTCCGGCGGCGGCCGACTCGATCTCCCCCAACTCGATGCGGTATCCGCGGCTCTTGATCATGTGGTCGCGCCGCCCGAAGAACGTCAAGTTACCGTCCGCGTCCCAAGCGGCCAGATCGCCCGTGCGATAGAGGCGCCGACTGTTCCCAGTGATCTGCGGTACGGCGACGAACCGGTCGTTGGTCTTCTGCGGGTCGCCCCAATAGCCCAAGGCGACCGTCGGCCCGTCCACCCAAAGCTCACCTTCCCGCCCGGGTTCCGTGATGACCCGGCCGGAGTCGTCACGCAGCAGGATCGTGTCACCGCTGGCGGCGCGGCCGATGGAGATCGGTTTGTCACCCTCGGGCGGCTCCGGTACGTGATAGTAGGTACAGACGTTGGTCTCCGTCGGCCCGTAAAGGTTGTACCACTGGGCATGGGGCAGCCGGCGCATCCACTCGCGAAGGTACTTAGTCGCAAACACCTCACCGGCGAACAGCATCCGTCGCACGCAGGAATACTTGAACCGATCCAGGCGGCCGCGGTTCAAAAGCTGCACCAGTATCGACGGGACCGAGTACCAGACGCTGATCCGTTTCTCCTCGATCCATTCGGCCAGCTTGACGGGGAACAAGGAGGTTCCCTCCGGCACGAGGGCCAGCGTCGCCTGGGCCAGGGCCGCCACATACAGATCCAGCACCGAGAGGTCGAAGTGGAACGGGGCGTGGCTGGACAACCGGTCGCCGGGGCCGATATCCAGGGTGAGGCGCGCCCATTCCACAAACGCCAGCGCGTTGCGGTGCGAGATCATCACCCCCTTGGGGTCGCCGGTGCTCCCTGACGTGTAGAGGATGTAGGCGAGGTCGTTTCCCGATACCGGAACCGGAACCCCCAGCGGTGATCGCTTGGCCACCTCGCCCCACAACACCACCGGGACTCCCAACCGGTCGATGGAGCGCCCCGTCGTTGGAGGAGTGGACGATGGGTCGTCGACCAGGACCACGCGTTCCAGCACGGTCTCTGCCAGATGGCCCACCAGGCGAGCGGCCTGTGCGGTGCAGGTGAGCAGCGCCTTCATCGCGCAGTTGCGGATCATGTATTCCAGCCGCCCCACGGGCACCGCCACGTCGAGCGGCACGTACGCCCCGCCGGCCCACAAGGCCGCGTAGAGACTACACACCGCGTCCGAACTCTTCGGCACCAAGATGCCCACCCGATCGCCGGCGTGAACCCCGCAGGCGGCCAGTTCCGCGGCCAGCCGTCCCACGCGGTCCGCCAGCGAGCGGTAGGTCAACACCCCTCGCTCGTCCTCGACCGCCGGGTGCGCCGGGCGCGCCTCGGCGGCCCGCAACAACAGGAATGAAAGCAGTTCGCCCACGCTGGTCCCTACTTCCGGCCCTGTTTGCGCTCGATGTACGAGGTGAGTGCCACAAGCGTCTCAAAATTCTCGGGCACGATGTCCAGATCGGCCACCTGAACCTTAAACGTTTTTTCGACAAAGTCGATCAACTGCTGAAGTCCGAAGGAGTCCACCACCCCGCCGGCTCCGAGCAGCGGATCGGTCGGCTCGGGCATCCGGTCCCTGTCGTTAAAGAGCAACTCCCGACAAATGTAGTCGGCAACGGTGTCTTGCACAGTCATAACCAGCCTATCCTCTCTGGGTCGGGTCCCCCACTTTCTCCGGGTGGCCCACCTTTTCAAAGGTGGGGGACTTGCATTAGCTACGCTCCGTGTCCCCCACCGCCAAAGCCATGGGCCGCCCGCCCCTGCTAAAGTGATGGACACCCGGCCCTGCCCGGGTACCTACGGGGTGTGCGTCGTCAGCGCCGGGGCGTGATAGGTGCCCTCCTCCGCCACCAAGGCCCGGGCGGTGTACCGAGCCTGGCCGGTGGCAATCTCATCCACTTCCAGGCGGCGCCACGTCCACCACGCCCAGGGATACCGCCGCACGTACTGGCCGAGCAGCGCCACGTACTCGCCTACGACAGTGTCAACCGCTTCTCGGGTATCCTCCGGACACAGAATCGGTGCGTGCACGATCAACCGGTGGCGGGTCAAACCTTCGGGCAGCGCATACACCGGAACAATCGCGGCCCCGGCTTTGGCAGCCAGACGCGCCGGACCGGTCGGGAACGTCATCGTGCCGCCCAGGAACGGTAAATCCACGAATTCCGTTCCCATCATGCCGTCGCCGTTCATACCCACGATCGCGTTGCGCCGCAAGTGCCGCACCATCGTGGCGAATGTGAAATAGGGACGGTGGTAAATGACCTTCAGTCCGCTCCGTTCCTCCACTCGGGCGAGCGCATCCCGCGCCGCCTCGGCCACCGGCCCTATGGTCTCGTCGGCATAAGTGGCCCCGCGGAAGACATGGTGGTAGTTGTCGTATCCCAGGGCCTGGAGCGCCGGAAAAATCATCTTGGCCATGCCGAAATGAAACACCAGCAAGATCACGCCTTTGCCTTCAGCCAGCGCGGCATCGAGGTGTTCCCGCCCTTCAAGGTGCCGATAGGTCTGCTCCACGAAACGTCGCCCGCGCCGCGTCGGGTATAGATACCACTCCACGAAACGCTGGTGCTTGGCCTCGAGATACCGGCGCATCACGGTGCTTAAACGCAGGTGTGGAGCGACGGCCGGCAGGGCGTGTGCGAGGGCTTGCCTGGCCTGGGTGTGACCGCCCCCAAACGTCACCAGCCAATGAAGATAAGCGAATAGCCGGGTCAGCAGCAGGGCAACACGCGGCCCTAGCAGGCGCAGCAAGGCCACATGCGGAAAGTAAACGTACCACACGCACGCACTTCTGACGAGTCGTCCGATCATCGCTCTTCCAGGTATATCGGAAACGACGTCCGCCGGCGGTAGCGCCAACCTTGATGGCGATTATCTGCCTGGATTGTGCAGCATCCGGCCCAAAAAGCAATCGGAAGGCCGCCGCCGGCCTTCCCTCCCCCCCGTGTCGAACCCTTTGCCCAGGGTTGCTGGCGCACAAGTGTGGGACCGGCTTTCCAGCCGGTCGGAGTGTGGGACCGGCTTTCCAGCCGGTCGGACAGGCGAAGAAGGTCGTCCGGCAAGGTCTTTGTGCTAGACGCTCTACACCTGCGCCATCACCACCGCGGCCGACTGGGGCACTCGGTCCTTGGCAGCCATGGCCTTTCGATAGGCCACCACCAAGTCCACCGTCGTAGCCAGCCGGTCATAGTGTGCGTAAGCCGCCGCACGGGCATTGCGGCCCAAACGCTTAGCCAAGTCCTTATCCCGCAGCACGTGCACCAAGGCCTGGCCCATCGCCTCGGGATTGTGGTCCTCGACCACGAGCACCTCGTGGCGGTCACGCAGTCCCTGGCTGGACCCCCGCGTTACCACGATCGGCCGTCCGGCGGCCATGAAATTGAGCAGCTTAACCGGCACGCCGGGGCAATCGGGACGCGGAATGGCCGTCACGTCCGCCGCCGCCAGGTAGGGTGGTAACTCACCAAACGAGATCACCTCGGGGAACAGAACGGCATCCCGCACACCTTCCTCCTCCGCCATCTGCTCCACTTCCTGACGCTGCGGCTCGTCATCGAGGGTGCGCACGAAAGCCAACTTTGCGTCCGGGAGGTCCCTGCGGACCACACGCATGGCCTGCAACAAATAGTCGATCCGCTGGAACTTGTTCAACACGCCGGTGTAAACGATCAGCGGCGCGCCGTTGACGTTCAGCCGCCGGCGCGCATCGCCCGGCGTGGCGTCCTTGAACATCGACAGATCGATGCCCAGCTTGATGATGTCGACACGGTCGGCGGGGACGCCCGTACTTACCAGAAAATCGTGGATGGCCTGAGTGTAGCAGACCGCGCGGTCCGCCAGACGCGGCACGGTCCAATCCAGTATCCGGGCCAATACCCGTGCCAATTTCGGCGGCCAGATGAACTTGTACGTATGCAACTCGTCGGCCATGGTGTTGACCGCGCCATATACGAGCGGCACACCGGTCACCCATTTGGCCAGGCAGCCCACCATGGCGCCTTCGTAGTTGATGCCGTGGATGACGTCCAGCTTCTCCCGCCGGACCACCTGGATGGTTTTCCAGACCAACTGGAGGTCCCAGAAGATCTTGGCCTTGCTGGGACCGACTTTGATGTCGTGCACCGGACCCACCGGCGCGATGCGGTGGATTCTCACCCCCCGCACGTGCCCGGGTTGGTGCGAGGCGTAGGTGATCACGTGGACCTCATGCCCCAACTCAGCCAGCGCCTCCGCCTTCTCGCGAATCCCGCCCGGCGTTCCGTGATCTGCCGGGAACGGGCAGGCGGCGATGATCCCGACGCGTAGACAGCCCGCCTCCACTTTGCGAAGGTTGTCCGCCGACCGCGCCGTCGCTGCGTGTGCCCCCGCACCCAGCCCGGATTCCGCGTAACCAACTCCCCCGTTGCGCATCACTTCCTCCCCTTGTACGAAGGACGTCGGGCTTAGAAAACCCTCCCCGCCCTGACGGCCTGCCGTCCGGGTACTCCTCCGCTTACCGGTCTTCAGCCCCTGACGAGCCTTCCCGTCCTGTTGACTTTGAGTCGCCCCCTTGGCTCTACTCCGCATTCTGCGATGGGAATCGTTGCCTCATTCTACACCGGTCTCCTCCCCCCGGCAACAAAAAACCTCGCGGGGCCGGCACCGGTGCAAAAGCGACGTTGTGGGCTCCGATAAGCCAAGACACTCTCGGTAGAGTTCCAGCACCAGACTTCACGACTCCCTGGACTCACCCGGCAAACTCGGTCGGTCGGCCACCGCCCCCGGCTCTCGGTGTCGGACCTCGCGCAGGAGACGGTTAATAATAACGGCGACCACCAGCAAATACGCCGCGGTGAGGGCCAGTACCGGCCACCGTCCTGCCCCGATGATCCACAGGACCACCACGAAACCTCCCGTCGCCACGCTCGCAGTGGCGATACCGGCCATGAGCTTCAACGGGACGCCCATCGCTTTCAGCCCGTAACCCGCGAGCCACGTGAACACAACTTCAGCGATTACCGTTCCATAGCACGCTCCGAGCATACCCCAGCGCCAGGTCAAAGTGATCAGCAGAACCGTCTTCACCAAGAGTTGGATCGCGTTCAGACGGAGGAAGCGATCCTGATTGGACAACGCCGTGTAGACGTAACGTAACTGGAGTGTCACGGACGCCGGGGCCAACGCCCACACGGTGATCCAGATCACGGGCACGCTCTCGCGAAATTCCGATAATAGCCGCGGTACCAGCAATGGCGCGATCACCCAGGCCGCTACAGCCAAAGGAAGCCCGGCCAGCCACTGCACGACACACAGACGGCTCGCCCGCCGGGAAAACTCCTCCCGATCTTCTGTTGCCAGCCGGCACAGCCCCGGGAACGTCGGCGTACTCACCGCGCCATGCAGGATGTTCCGCGCTGGGTTCAGCAAGCGCTGGCCCAGGGCGTAGAGGCCGACTTCGCGTTCGCTCAGCAGGATAGCCAGGACGAAAGTATCCAACTGCATGCCGAACTGGTTGGTGGCTGAGATCAGCCCTACCGGAACCGACTCACGAATCAAGGAGCGCATTTCGGCCGGACGCCACAAGAGCTGGCCACGCCATACCCCGCCCCATAGGTCGACGAGATAGTAAAGGGCGACGATCGTACTGGATACGGTCCAGGCCGCCACGGCGGTCACCAGACCACCGTGCCCCAGGGTGAACCCCGCGAGCGCCAAAAGGACAAAAATCACTTTCTGGCCGAGAAACCCGGCCATCCACTTGCCCATCTTGCCCAGCCCGCGCAGAGTGCAGGACAGGACCATCGAGGTGCTGAAAATGAGGATATTGACCGCGGCAACGACCCCGGCCCAGCGGGCGTCACCGGTTGGATAGGCGACCCAGACGATCACCAACTGCACGATCGCTCCGAGCAAAGAGGCGATCAACACCACCGGCAAGGCCAGGGCGATATGGTGGCCGGCGGGCTTTTCACCTTCCGCCACCAGCTTGGTGATGATGATGCCCATTCCCATCTCGGTCACGAAGTTGACCACGGTCAGAATGGCGAAGATGACCGAGAAAACGCCGAACTCGTGCGGCCCGAGGTAGGAAGCCACCAGGAGCATGCCCAACATCTGCGCGCCAAAAGCGGCCGGCATCACTAAGAAACCGGCCTGCATTTGACGGTGAACGTTAGGCATAGGCACGTCGCCTGGGTTCGCTAGGAAAACGAAGGAGTGTAGCGAAGGGTGAGGCGAAATCAAGCCACGGCGAGGGCGAGACCATTCCCACTGCGGTGGGAAATCCGGGTTACCCGCTAGGGAGGCCTGGGGTTCGCTGGCATACTGCAAACCCGCCGTCGGCCTCCACGCCACCCACAAACGGCCGCCAGCCACGCGAGAGTAGCTCCTTCTGCTCCTCGGTGCGTCTCTCGAACCATTGGAGGTTGGTGACCACCCATTCGTTCTCCCGGACTTCATCCAGCGAGGAAGCCTCCCGTACCTCAATGCGCTCCGGCGGCTGGGTCGATAGGGCCCGCGCGCGCCACGCGATGCGTTCCGGGGAGAAGGGTTTGTCGGGCAACCGCCACGTGACCAGGTGCGCGCCCGTCCGGTCCAGTTCGCTGGCTAATTGCATCCAGGGTTGAAGTTTGGCGGTGCTCTCCTCCACGTAGACCCGCGCCCCGGACACGCTCAAGGTGAGAGTCATGCCCATCAGCGCGCCCAAAGCCGCTCGTGCCATCCACCGGTTCGCGGTAAGCCACGGGACCGCAAACAACGTCACCATGGTCAGCCGCGTCAAGAAAAAGTATGAACGCCACGTCGTGTCCGCGGGATCGGGGTCATCGGTGACGTGGACGAAAATCCCGGGCGCGGTCAGCCCCACCAGGATCACCAAGACCGCTCCCAGGGCGAAGGGCCGCCCGGTACTTTGCGTCTGGGGCCGCTGCCAGAGCTTCACCATCCAGTGCGCCGTCAGGATCACCAGGGGCTGGGCGATGCTCACGGTGTAGCGATCAAGGGCGTGAACCCCGACCGATATCGACGCGATCCAGGCTTGGAAGGCGAGCGCCCCGAAACCCCACACGGTCACGGCGCGGACGAGCCGATTCTCTCGAAACGACGCCAACGCTCCCGCTGCGCCCAACAGCGAAAAGGCCAGGTACGGGCGCAACAGCAGCAAGTCCCAATATCCGCTGCTGGCGCGGATCGTGGGCTTCAGGTTGGACGGGGTGCCGGGCAGATAGCTGGAAAGCCGGCAACTAAACCAGGCGTCGCTCATGAAGATGCCGTCGAGCAGGATCAGGCCCGCCCACGCCAGGAGCACGCCGCCCAACCACTGGGCCACTGCTTTGGCCTTTCCGTCGCCGTCCCACAGCAGCAGATAGACCGCCGGCAATACCGCTAGTCCGGTCTCTTTGCACTTGACCGCCATGAAGCAAGACCACCCGGCGGCCGCCACCGCACCCCAGCGCCAGTGGACCGAGCGTGTCTCGCGGGCGCGCACGGCACAGACCAGGGCCACGCCGCTCCACAAACCCATGGGTTCGTCGGAGTAGGGAACGGTCAGATACTTGAGCAGGACCGGGTGGAGGGGGGTGAGCACCGCCGCCAACAGCCCGCCCGCCTCCCCGCTGATCCGTCGGCCCAGGAAGTACGCCACCCACATCATGCCCACGACCGCCAAAGCCGAATACAGGGCCGCGGCCGTCCGCCGTGAGTCCATCAACAGATAGAAAATGCGGAGCGTCCAGATGTGCACGTAGCGGTTGGGCACGGCGGCGTTCGGGCGCGGAAGCGCCGCCAGGTCGCAATACTGATTATCGTCCCATTCCGACGGCCCGACGAAGAAGGTCGTCATCGCCAGGGCGATCCATACACCGCTGAGCACGCCCAGCGCCAGCAGCACTAACCATCCGACGTTTCGCTCCGGCCAGATCATGTCCGGTCGCGGCGGCGTAATGGCGTCCAATGGTGTCGGGCCGCTTGGTTTTCGTTCCTTCGCCATGCCTCATACCCTACCTTCGATGCCCCTCATCATACAAGCGCGGCCGGCCTTGGCTCCAGCGAAGAGACTGGCGGACCGGAGCATAGCAGGTCTGTTACGAGCCGCTCCAGCGCCGCTCGATGACGTTTGACCTTCCCCGCCGGCTTTCCTATCCTGCCCACATGCTTCTCTCCCCGAAGCAACTTCGCGTTGAGGTAACGAAAGCGGTTGCTCACTTCTGGCGTACCCGGAGCGGCCAAGCCACGGCCCAAACCCGGCGCGGGAAGGCCGACCAAGGATCACGTGCAGAGGTCACCGGGGGCGCTCAGATGGACAAGTTCGTCGACCTGCTTGCCTCCCTGGTTCAC
>JAZDKM010000396.1:0-13483 GCA_043803085.1 Planctomycetota bacterium | reverse complement strand
CGGTCCGGTCACCCCGCGGCTGGTGCAGATGGGCCTGGGGCTGCTGAATTGCGTTCTGGCTTTCGTCATGGGCAGGAAGTGGCATGGAGGGGCCGTCGGTCTCTTCTGGGCGGGCTTCATGGCCTTCTATTGGGCTTTCATCTACTTCGAGGGGGAGCTCCACGCCACCACCCTGCAGATCACGCTGTTGTTGATCATTGTCTACCTCCTTGGCCTGTGGGCGGAGCGTTTCCACCCCGCGTATGCCCTGGCGGCTGGGGGACTCATGGGGCTGAGCGCCCTCGTTCGCCCGGACACGCTGCCGATTCTGGGGGCTGTTTCTCTGTGGATGCTCTGGGTGGCGAGCCGGCGTGGTGCGTTCCGGCGCGGCGCCGTGGCGGCCCTGGCTCTCATGCTGTGTACGTTCGCGGGCATCGCTCCGGCCACCCTGCGCAATTATGTGGTGGCCCATGATCTTGTGCCCATCTGTGCCAACGATGGGATCAACTTGTTCATTGGAAACAACGAATTCGCCACCGGCCGACCGGCGGCCACCATCCCCGGAGTCGGTCGCTTCGCCAATTGTTATGATTATCCGGCCCTCGTCGCGACCCTCGAGACCAAGCTGGGCAGGCCGCTGAAACATTCGGAGGTATCCGCCTACTTTCGAGAGCAGGCCCTGGACTACATCAAGGGGCACCCCCTGAAGTGGTTGAGGCTCATAGGGACCAAGGCGCTGCTATTCTGGGGGCCTTGGGAGATCGCCAATAACAAGGAAGACTATTACGAGCGAGCTTTCTCCCGGGTGCTTTCCCGGCTACCGGGAAACTTTCCGGCGGTGCTCGCCCTGGCCGCGAGCGGGGGAGTCATCCTCTTCCTTCATCTGCGGAGACGGCGTCCCGCAACGGGCTGCGAAGCGGACGTCTGGGAGCGACGCCGGGAATGGTCGCTATTGGTGGTCTTTGTGATCGCCGCCCAGTTTGTCTCGGTGTTGCCGTTCTTCGTTTGTGCGCGGTATCGGGTGCCCGTGGTTTCTTTCCTGCTTTTGTTAGCGGCCTACGGGATGGGGTGCGGAATACGGTTCCTGGCGGCCCGGCGCTGGGTAGCGGCGGCTGGTTGGGTCTTGGGCAGCACGGCCGCGTATGCGGGTTTCAGCGTGCCGCTGGTCCCGGGCGGCCCCGACCTTTTCCGCTGGTACTACGACCGGGGTGCGGCTTACCACCGTTTGGGGCAGTTCGACCGGGCCCTGGAATACTATGAAGAGTGTCTGCGGATCGCCCCGGACGTGCCCTTGGCCCGCCTCGGGGCGGCGCGCCTCCTATTTTATAAGGGCCGGTTCGATGAAGCGGCCGAGCATCTGCGCTACATCCTTCGGTACGTCCATTTCTATCAGGCCGAGGCCCATCACCTCTTGGCCCAGGTGCTTGTCCAGCAGGGGCAAATGGAGCAAGCCGTCACTCATTATGGCGAAGCGCTGCGTCTGCAGCCGGCCGACGGCCAGGTGCATCTGGAATTCGGCCATCTGCTGCGGGAGTTGGGGCGAGGGCAGGAGGCGGCCTACCAGTACCAGCTTCTACTTACGAACGAGCCGCAGCACGCTGAAGCCTTGGTGGGGCTGGGACTGGCATTGCGCGACCTGGGACGGATGGAGGAATCCGACCGACGTCTGCTGGAAGCCGTGCAACTCGAGCCTGGCTGGCGTGAGTGGCTGAAGGCGCGGGGCCTGGAGCTTGGCACCGATCTTTCGGAAGGTGCGCTCGCGGTTGCCGCAGAAGAGCAGAGGCCCTCCGCGGACGAATTGGCGCGACGCGCGGATCAGTACGCTGCGGCAGGACGCACCTACCCGGCGATCCAGCTTTACCAGGAGGCGCTGGCCCTCGAACCGCATCATCCGCTGCTCCCCTACAAGCTCGCCGAGACGCTGGTCACCGTGAACCGGTTTGAGGAAGCCAGGAAATACTACGAGCAGGCGCTCGCCGCCAATCCTGAGTTTGCGGCGGCCCACATCGGGCTGGGCATGGTCTATGCACGTCTGGATGATGTGGAAGCGGCGGTCCGGCACTATCGTGAGGCGGTACGGATCGACCCGGACAGCCTGGCCGCCCATTACAACCTCGGCATTGCCCTGGGTGATGGTCTGGGGCACTACGCGGAAGGGCTGGAGGTCCTGACCCAGGCCTTGGTCCTCTGTCGTTCCATCGGTCGGACCGACTTGGAAGAACGTATCTCAGACCGGATCGGGCGCTTCCGTGAGAAGCTTCCGGGACCGCAGTCCGGCGGGTCTCCCTGACGTCCACCACACTTTTGGAAGACGATGCCGCCGTAGGGCCCGCGGCAGCGCTGTGATCAGCTCCTTGTACAGCAACACCTTAGGGCGTCTAACAAAAAGATGTGGGACCGGCTTTCCAGCCGGTCAGAGACAGGCTAGAAAGCCTGTCCCACAGGTCCATTCTGTTAGAAGTTCTTTAGGGATATGGTCCGGGTCTGCGGACTAAGTGTTCCGCGCGGTAGAGGGTGGGGTGGGCGACGGAGTCCGGTCGAGGGGCGTGGTCATCGGCTGGGCCGGGCGGCGCAGGGCGCGCAAGCGGTCGGTGTCGGCTTCGATGCCGGCCAAGTACCGGTGGAAGAACTGGAGCGTTTTGGCCGCATACTCCTCCGGCCGGACGACCACGGATTGATTGTGCTTGGCCCCGGGGACGATCCAGATGTACTTGGGCTCGCCCGCCTCGTCGTAGAGCATCTGGGTCTGCGAGACGGGAATGTAACTGTCCTTTTCCCCATGGATCAACAGGATGGGGACGTCGCGCAGCCTGGCCAGCGCTTTGCGGACGGACGGGTAGCTGCAGTGGAAACGCCGGCCGCACTCGCGAAACAGCAGCCAACGGAGGAAGCGCCAGAATACGGGCGGGTGATTTTCGTAGACCACGCGCACCTTGGCGAAGATTTTGGCCCACCGTTTCATGAGGTATTCGAGGGTGGTGTCGCTGCTGAAGGCGCCGTCAGTGACGACGGCCTTGACGCTGGAGACCGCCGTGGCGGCGACGAGGGCGGCCCCGGCCCCGCGGGAGATGCCGAACAGGCCGATGTTCGGCGGGCGGCAGGCGTTCTCCAGGTAATCCTCGACGTAAGCGATGGCGCCCAGCATGTCGTCCACCTCGCGGTTGCTGGGCCACTGGCGGGGGCGATAGTTTTCCTCATCCGGGGATTGGCCGTGGCCGCGGAAGTCGAAGCTGAACACGTCGTACCCCGCATCGAGCAACGGGCGGCAATAGCGGGCGCAGCTCCGGGCGTCGCTCTTGTACTCGTGCGCGAAGATGATCATGCCCCGCGGCGCCTCGCCGCCAGGACGACCAGGAATCAGCAGGCCGTGCAGGCGCTGGCCGTCGAGGGCCCGGAAGTCCACGGCTTCGCCGTCCAAGAGGGCGTGGTCCCGCAGAGGCATGGAAAGAGGTGGCGGCGTATCGTCGAAGATGTTGAAGATCAGGCGGAGGTACTTGCGGATGACCATCGTGGGCACTACGCCCAGCACCACCAGCGTAGTGACGATGCTGATCAAGGCCCAGTTACGGGTGACGAAATCCCACACCCACGATGCCAGCACGCCGTGTGTATCCATCAGAGCCCGATTCAGTTCCCCACCGTCCGAGAGGGCGGGGCACCCGTGGGTTACCTGAGCGTCAACGGTGCCTCGGCGCGCTGGTCAAAAACCGCCGCCTGCGGGATCGGCCGCTGGGCAGCCGCGGTACGGGCCAGCGACATCAGCGGTGCCGACCACACAAACAGCACCAGCAGCAGCACGCTGCACACCGCCAGGCTGAACCGCATCGGAGCGCCTCCGGCAGGCTCCGTCTCCGCCTCCTCCCCACCCAGATAACAGGCGGCAGCAACCCGCAGATAGTAGGCGGCGGCGATGGCGGAGTTGATCACCCCGATAATCGCCAGAGCGATCATCGGGCCGTGGAACGAATGCCGGGTGCCCACTGAAAACGCGCTCGCAAAAACGTAGACCTTTCCCAAGAAGCCGGCGGTGGGCGGAAAGCCCATCAGGCTGAACATGCAGACGACCATCACCAGCGCCGCCGCCGGATGGCGGACGCTCAGCCCGTGCAGCTCGTGCATCTCCTCGACGGGGCCGTCCGGAGTCTTGAGGGCGGCGAGCACGCCAAACGCGGCGAGATTCATGGCCCCATAGACGGCGATGTAGAACAACAGGGCGGCAACGCCGTCACCCATCGGGCCGGCGCCGAGTTTGGGCCCGACCACTAACCCGATGAGCATGTACCCGGTATGCGCAATACTGGAGTAGGCCAGAATACGCTTGACGTTGGATTGCAGCAGCGCCAACACGTTGCCCACAGTCATCGAAAGCACGGCTACCACCCATAGTACCCACATGACGGCCATGGGCAGTTGCCAATCCCATACGCCCAACACCTGGATGAGCCCCACGAAACCGGCCAACTTGGGCAGGAAGCTAAGCAGCGCGCTGACCGGCGAGGCGGCGCCTTCGTAAACATCGGGGGCGTAAACGTGGAACGGGACGGCCGCGGTCTTGAAAAACATCCCACCCATCGCCAGCAGCAGGCCGATCATGGCGTACGGTGCAACGGCGCCGGCTGGGTGATCTCTGAAGTAGGCCTGGAGACAATGGGAACTGCCATCCCGCAGGACCGTCGAGCCGCTGACGCCGTACAAGAAACTGAAACCGTATACCATTAGCGCGGCGGCCAGCGCGCCCAGGAAGAAATACTTGACGCCGGCTTCCGAGGCCCGGCTGTCCAGGCGACTCAGCGTCACCAGCACGTAAGTCGGCACGCTGACCAGCTCGATGGCGAAGAAGAGCACCACCAGATCGTTACTCGCAGCGGTCAGCAACAGACCGGCCAGCGCGAACAGGATCATCGAGAAGAACTCGCTGCGCTCCGCGCCGTCCGGCACATACCAATTGACCAGCAGGAGGAGAACTCCCATCCCCAGGCCGATCAACCGAACGTAGTAAGTGAGAGAAGTGACCGATATGCCCGGAAGCAGCACCGGTGCCTGCGGTTCGCCTTGCCAAAGCGTGGCCCAGAGTGCGGCGACGAGGGTGGCCAGCGCCACAGCCGGAGTGAGTCCGGACGGCTCGTCCTCCCGACCGATCCGCACCAGCAACGCCACGCAAGCGCCGACGACCAGGAGGGTCTCGGGGAGGAGATGTTGGAGGTAGTCAGTCGCGTTCATGGGCGCTCTCTCGCGGACGAATCACGGCGGCCCGCCGAACCTCCATTCCGTCGCCCGCTTCACGGGCTGGGTCGGCAGAACTGCCGTCGGACGTTCTGGACCGTAGATGCAGACCGCGGTTCGCGGCGTCGAACATGGTCAAGGAACAGTCCTCGCGGACTGTTCCTTGACCATGCCACCCGTCCTGACCATGCCACCCGCCGGGCGCGACCACGGTCGAGAAACGGTCCGGCAGGATCGTTTCTTGACCGTGCCCTCCGGCGCACGCCACCCCTGTACCGCCCGCCAACGAGGTGGGTTTGGCCCGGATAATGTTGGCCACCGTAGCCGACTCGATCTCCTTGAGCATCGGTTGGGGCCAGACCCCGATCACCAGGCAGGCCAGGGCGATCGGGGCCAGAATCCCGATCTCGCGCTTGGTCAGGTCCACGGTGAGCCCGCGGCTGGTGTCGGGGGTGTGCTGGGGCTCCTTGAGCGGCCCGAACAGGACCCGCTCGCACATCCAGAGCATGTACACGGCCCCCAGAATGATTCCTGTCGCCGCCGCGGCGGCGTAGCCGAAACCCAGTGGACCAGCAGGCAAACCGTCCCGCGTCGTCGCTGATGTGGCCGTGCCCAGCAGAACGAGAAACTCGCCGACAAAACCGTTGAGCCCCGGCAGGCCGATACTACTCAGGGTAAAAACGATCAAGAAGAAGGCCATCCACGGCATACGCCGGGCCAACCCGCCGATCGCCTGAATATCGCGTGTGTGATAACGCTCATAGATCATGCCGACCACCAAGAACAACGCCCCGGTCGAAAGCCCGTGGTTGACCATGTACGTGACCGCGCCGTTCAGGCCGGCGGCTTTCAGGCTGAACATTCCCAACATGCAAAAGCCCAGGTGGGACACCGAGGAGTAGGCGACGAGCTTCTTGACGTCATTTTGCACCCAGGCGGCGAGCGCCGCATAGACGATCCCAACGATGGACAGCACCGCCATGAATGGCGCCCAAGCGACCACGCCTTCAGGCAGTAAAGGCAGCGACAGCCGGCAGAAGCCGTAGGTCCCCAGCTTCAGCAGGACGCCGGCCAGGATGACGCTGCCCGCGGTCGGGGCTTCGGTGTGGGCCAACGGCAGCCAGGTGTGCAGCGGGAACAACGGCACCTTGATGGCGAAGCCGGCGGCAAACGCCCCGAACAGCCACCACTGGATGTTCGCCGGAATGGCCCCTTCCCGAGCCAACGTGGTGAGCTTCTGAATGTCGAGGGTGAACTCGTGCCGACCACTGTGGGCATAGGCAAAGTACGCGATGTACAGCACGCCGGCGAAAGTCAGCACACTCCCGGTGACGGTGTAAATGAAAAACTTGTTGGCGGCCCGGCGCCGCTCCGGTCCACCCCAAATCCCGATCAAAAAGAACAGCGGTACCAGAGTGAACTCGAAAAACACGTAAAAGAGCAGCAAGTCGAGGGCGCAGAAGACGCCCATCATGCCGGTCTGGAGCAGTAGCATCAAGCAATAGTATTCGCGGACCCGCTCCTGGATGGCCGAAAAGCTGCCCCAGATCGAGAGCGGCATCAGGAACGCGCTAAGCAGCAGGAGCCACAGGCTGATGCCGTCGATGCCCACGACGTACTTAATGTCAATCCGGTTGGCAGGGGCCAGGGACAGGTCCCCCATCCAAGCCAGAGTCTGGGTCAGCCGAAAACCGTCTTTCGGTCCCGCATGGTAATACAGGACGACCGCGACTACGGTCAAAGCCAAAACCGCCGTCGAGATAGCCAGCGCGACGCGGCGAATAAGCGCATGGTCGTCGCGCGGTGCGAAGGCCAACGCGACAGCACCCACCAGCGGTGCGAAAATCACCAGACTTAGAATCCAGCCGTCCACGTGTACGTCACCCAAACAATACGAGAAGGAGTATGATGGCCAGGCCGGCGGCCATCGAGACCGCATAGCCCTGCAAAGCCCCATGCTGGAAGCTGCGTAGTCCGAACGCCAACGCCCGCGGCACCACCGTGATCAGCCACAGCAGTCCGTCGATCAGATACTCATCGAGGCCGAAGCACAACCGCCCCACGCGACGCAGCGGCTGGACGATGGCTTGGTCGTAGGCCTCGTCGACATAGTACTTGTTGTACAGCAGCCGGTGCAGCCCGGGCACGGCCGTCCGTACTAATCCGGGAATCCAAGGCCGACGCACGTAAACCACGTAGGCCGCCAGGATGCCTGCGATGGCCAGCGCCGCCGAGAGGTACAGCAAGACGTGCCCGCCGCCTTCGACATGCTCGGCATGAGCTTGGGCATCCGCGAAGGGCTTCATCACCGGCTCCAGGAAGTGATGGAAGGCCCCGTGGGGCTCGAAGATTCCGGCAAACCCGCCGGCGTGAATCCGTACGCCGGAGTATCCCGCAAAGATGGCGCCCAGGGCCAGAATCACCATCGGGAGGAGCATCCAGCCGCCCGATTCGTGGGCGTGGACACCCTGGGGAACGCGTTCTTTACCCGCAAAAGCCCGAAACACCATGCGGAAGGTGTAGAAGGCCGTCAGCACTGCCGTCACCAAGCCCACGAGGCCCAAGAGCCGATGCTGCTGAAACGCCGCGTGGATGATCTCGTCCTTGCTCCAAAAGCCCGCGAGTAGGGGGAAACCGGCCAGCGCGAGCGAACCGACCACGAACGTGCGATAGGTCCAGGGCAGGATGCGGCGCAGGCCGCCGAACTGGCGCAGGTCGATGATCCCGCCCATCGCGTGCATCACGCTGCCGGCTGCGAGGAACAGCAGGGCCTTGAAAAACGCGTGGGTGAACAGATGGAAAATCGCCGAAGTCGCCGCGAACGTACCCAGACCGAGGAACATGTAACCGAGCTGGCTGATGGTGGAATAAGCCAAGATGCGTTTCATGTCGTGCTGGGTCAAGGCGATCGTAGCGGCATACAGCGCCGTCGTCGCCCCAATGACGGCCACCAGCGCCATCGCTACGGGAGAGGCCACGAAGATGGCGCCGCAGCGGGCCACCATGTACACGCCCGCGGTTACCATCGTCGCGGCGTGGATCAAGGCCGAGACCGGTGACGGGCCCTCCATGGCGTCGGGCAACCACACGTAGAGGGGAATCTGGGCGCTCTTGCCCACGGCACCACAAAATAGCAGGAGTGCGATGAGGGTCACGCGGTCCTGAATGGCAACCATGACTTTGGTGGCCGCCGTCAGGCTCAGACCCAGCACGTCGGCCAGGGTGTGAAGGTCGCCCAGCCCGCCGTGGGCCGTGGCCGCCTTGACCGCGGCGAATACGGTCGTGTAGTCCAGCCGGCCGATGGTCAAATAGATCAGCAGAATCCCCAGGCCGAAGCCGAAGTCGCCGATCCGGTTGACTAGAAAAGCCTTCTTGGCTGCCGCCGCGGCGGACGGCCTCTGATAATAAAACCCGATGAGCAGGTAACTGCACAGCCCGACCGCTTCCCAGCCCAGGTACAGCAGCACGAAGTTGCCGCCCAGCACCAGGGCGCACATCGAGAAGACGAACAGGCCCAGGAAGGCGAAGAAGCGTTCGTAGCCGCGTCCGGGATGGCCGTGCTCGCGCATGTAGTCGCGCGAGTAGACCACCACCAGCAGGGAGACGAACGTGACCGTCACCAGCATGACGCAGGTGAGCGGGTCAACCAGAAAGCTCACCTTGAACCACGTCCCCCCGCCGGCCGACAACCAGTCGTAAACCGGCACCATCCACGAGCTCGGCTCGCCGTGGTGGCTCAGCCCGCTAACCTTGAAGAAAACCGCAAACGAGCAGATCACCGCCCCGAGCACGCCGGCGATGACCGGGAAGTGACTCCGGCCACGCAGCAGCGGCCGACCCAATCCACCGGCCAATACGGCCCCCAGGAGGGGCAGTAGCAGAACGCCGATCCCGAGCCACTTCAGAATGGAAACGACGCTTTCATCCATCGCGTTTTAGATTAACCGCCGCAAGGCACCGTGCCTGAGCAACCTGATCCGTAGCGGCCGGCTTTATCGCCGGCCGTCGGCCTGCGGGGACGCAGGCCGCTACTAACCGCTCATCGTGGACCACGCCTCGGCGTCCAGCGTGTGCCGGCGCCGATACAGCAAAACCACTAGGCCGAGCGCCAAACCGGCTTCTACGGCCGCCACCGCCACCAAAAACAAGGCGAATGTCTGACCCTGGAGGTTGTGATGCAACCGTCCAAAGGCCACCAGGTTGACGATAACGCCCTGAAACATCACCTCGGTCGAGAGAAACATCACGATCAAATTGCGCCGGGAGAGGAAACCAACCGTTCCCAACGCAAACAACGCTGCGCCCAGGACGACATACGGTGTCAGGCTATCCATGTCCATGACTCGCAGGAGAAATGGAGAATTGAGAATGGAGAATGGAGAACAAGGCGCGGTGCAAACCGTACTTCCAATGACCGCTCCCTATGCTTCATTCTCCGTTCATTCTCCATTGCTTTCCGCCAGCGCCCGGTCGATCCTCTGTGCTAGAATGGCGGCACTTCCCTTCCAATGCGCCCCGGCGGCGGTGGCGAAGGCAGAGGCACGTCACACGGTACGCGCTTCTGGGCCATCGCGATCGCCCCGATCAAGGCCACCAGCAACAGCACGCCGGCAATCTCCAACGCCACTACGTATTGCGAAAACAGCGCCAAACCCACTTGGGCCGTATTACTGCCGGCCAACGGTGTGTCGCCCGCATCGCCGGCCGGCATCGCGGTCGCCGCGGCAATTGGGCCGGCGCGTTGCCCGGCGCCCGCGCTTGCGTCGCGCTTGGGCAGATGAGCGGCTTGGCCGGCGACGGCGGCCATGGTGACGAATCCTACTAGCACCGCGAGCAACGGCTCGCGGGCCCGCCTATCGACCGGCGATGCCCCGCTCTGCTGGGCCAGCATGATCACGAAGATGTAGGTCACCAGGATGGCGCCGGCGTAGACGATAAGCAGGGCAACGCCCAGGAACTCGGCCTCCTGCAAAAACATCAGGCACGCGACCGCCACCACCACCAGGATGAAATAAACCGCGCTGTATACCGGTTTGGGGTGGGTCACCACCTTGCCGGCGCTAAACACCGCCACCGCTGCTAGTGTACAGAAATACACCGCCGTCACATCTTCGGCCGGCAGCCGGGCAGCGGTCAGAATCACGAATCCCGCGATGGCCGCCAAGCCGAAGATTAGCCCGGCGGTGCGGGCGGACCGCCGCCCCCCCGGCAGGGCGAGATAAACCCCCAGAGCCCCCAGGGCAAACAGGGCATAAAGGATGGCCACACTCGCCGAGCTCAAGAACCTTCCTCCTCGCCCCTTGCTCCACCGCCGGATGATGGTCCCACACCGAGAGCCGCCACCGGCGCAAATGGAGAATGGAGAATGAAGAATGGAGAATGAAGAGGGAGGAGCGAGCCATCCAGTGCGCAGCACTGTTGTTGGCCCTCTTTCTCCGTTCTCCACACCGGTTCCATGGAGAATGGAGACAGCGGCTTCTCAGAAGCACAGGGTCTCCTCTGCCTGGCTCTGCGTTCTCCATTCTCCATTCTCAATTCTCCATTCCCGTTTCGCCTCCCGCCCCCTCATGCCGAGGGCTGGTTCGCGTGCCGGTTCCCCGTGTCCGGGTAGCCGGTGATCTTCGGATTCTTGCGCGGCTTGAGCTCCTTCGTCCGGTCGTACATCTCCAGGAGTTTCTCCTTGTCGAAGATCATCTGCTCGCGGGTCAAAGCTACCAGGTCGTGGACCGGGGTCAACTCGATGGCATCCACCGGGCAGGCCTCTTCGCACATCCCGCAAAAGATACAGCGGAGCTCGTCGATGTCGAACTTGACCGGGTATTTCTCGCGGTCCGGCCAGGGGGCTTCGCCGGCTTCGATGTGGATGCAGTTGGCGGGGCAGGCCGTCGAACACATGAAGCAGGCCACGCACGCCACCCGACCCTGCTCGTCCCGATTGAGCCGATGGAACCCGCGGTAGTTGGCGACCCGCAGGTCGCGCCGCTCCTCGGGATACTGGACGACGATCCTCTTCCGCTTGGAAGGCGCAAACAGGTGCCGAAACGTGGTCGCCATCCCGTCGAGAATCTGCGGCATGTACAGCCGCTCCGCCGCGGACAGCCGCGGGGCCTGCACAACCATGATGTCTTTGTCTTTGATCATGCCTCTCCGAATCTCTACCTTCCTGGGTGGCATGGCCAAGCCCGCCGCAGGCGGGCGCCGCCATGCCTGGCCCCTCACCTCTTCATGGGGCTCCACATGCCCGCGCTCCTTCTTGACCCCCAAGGTGTCAAGGATGAGCGAGGGCATGCCACCCGCGGCCGCTCTATGGCTGCTACCCTTCCTTATCGTCCCGCCCGGGCCCGCAAGGGCAGCCCTGGCATATCGTACTGCCGCCCGGTGACCCGGCCGGGCGTCAGCGCGGTCACCCCCAGCGTGACCGCGAGCACCAGCATGTTGCCTGCCAGCGTCCACGGCCAGGCCTGCGGCCGGCCAAGATATAACATAGCCATCGCCACGCCGACCAGCCCCAACCCCATCGGCACCAGGCCTTTCCAGGCTAGGCGCATCAACTGGTCGAAACGAAACCGCGGCAACGTCCAACGCACCCACATGAACAGGAAGAGGCACGCCGCGATCTTGGCGCCCATCACCAGCATCTTGAACAGCATGGCCCACACCGACGTATCTCCCGGTTGCAGACCGGGAACCAGAGGGACGTGGTAGCCTCCAAAGAACAAGACGACCAGAAACGCGCTCCCGGTGATCATGTGAGCATATTCCGCCAGGAAGAACAGGGCGAACTTCATGGCGCTATATTCGGTGTGAAAGCCGCCGACCAGCTCTTGCTCGGCCTCGGTCAGGTCGAAGGGCGTGCGATGGCTCTCGGCGAAGAGCGTGACCAGCAGCAGGAAGGCGGCCAGCGGGTGCCGCACCACGTTCCACACCCGGCCGTCGCCGATCTGCGCCTGCACGATCTCCTCCAGCCGCAGTTGCCCGGTGGCGAGCACGACCACCAGGATGGCCAGGGCCATCGGGATTTCGTAGCTGAGCATCTGAGCGCAGGCCCGCATGGCCCCGAAAAAGGAGTATTTGTTGTTACTCGCGTAGCCGCCCAGCACGAGCCCGTAGACGCCCATCGACCCCACGCCGAGCACGTAGAGCAGCCCGATGTCAGGGTTGGCCACCTGAACGTTGAGCAAGTTCTCGCCGATCTTCACCTGCCCGCCCCAGGGGATGACTGCGAAGCCGATGAGGGCCACGACAAAGATCAGCGCAGGAGCGAAAATGAACAGCGGCTTGTCCACGTTGTCGGGGATGATGTCTTCCTTGAGGAGGAACTTGAGTCCGTCGGCGATCGGCTGGAGCAGCCCGCGCGGCCCCACGCGGTTGGGGCCGTAACGGTCCTGAATCCACCCGGCGATCTTCCGCTCGAAGTAGATGCAGTAGGCCACCGCCAGCAGCAGGACCGCCACCACGCCGAGCGCGAGGACGGCGCTGAAGACAAGCTGGTTTGCAGGCCATTCACCGGGCATCGAGCGTCTCCGGACAAAGAACGGAGAATGGAGAATGGAGAATGGAGAATGGAGAATGTCGCGTCGGTAAGGTCATGGGTTCCCCCGTGCGTTTTTGACGATCGCGGTCAATACGGCCACGATCTCATCACTCTCAGCAATCAAGTCGGTCAGCCGTTCGGACGGCAGCAGACCGTTATTGCTGATTCGTCTCAGCCAGAACAAAGTCTCGCGTGCTTCCCGGAGTGCGACGCTCATTCGATACGCGAAATCATTGCGACTAGTCGTCCCTTGGGCTTCCTCGATGTTCGCTCCGACACTCCCGCTGCTCCGCGTCAATTGCCGGGCGATTTCCCAGCAAACGCCGTTCTGGGTCAGGCTCAAGGCAACCTGTATACACCGGTCACAGAATGCCGCCGAACGCTCGAGGATGTCGCGGCGCCCTGTGCCGCCGCCTCCTTTCGCACTGTTGCTCTCCATCCTCCATCCTCAAACCGTTGCTCCCGATCCTCGGTTATTCCTCACCCTCGACTCTCCATTCTCCATTCTCAATTCCCCCCTCTGCGCCGCGACCTCCCCGCTCAGTGAAAGTGTCTTGGCGCCGGCGGCGCTTCGTGGATCGAGGCGAACGCTGGGATTTCCTTCGCCATCATCTCACGAACCAACCGGGCGCTGAACAATCCGCTGTATCCGGCGATCTCGTACAGATATTGGCTGTCCCGTTGGACCCCCTCAGGCGGGTTGATGGCCCGCGCGAAGGGCTGGATCAGCCCCGCGTGGTTTATGAA
>JAZDKM010000395.1:0-15761 GCA_043803085.1 Planctomycetota bacterium | reverse complement strand
GGGCCCGTAACGGCCGACACCACGGGGATGGTGCTGGGCGACTATCCCGTTGGGATCGATAGCTCCGTCGACGGTGGGTTCAGCATGCTGGCACTTGCGGGCGTTCCAGAACCATTATTCGGATACGGGACCATCCGCATTATTCCCGAGCCGGCTTCACTGGCACTGCTGGCATTGGGCGCGGCGAGTGGTCTGCGCCGTCGCCGGGCGTAGGCGCGAGCGGCCCGGTCGTCCATTGAAGGGGTCATTGACTCTGATCACAGATCGGCGTGGTGCCTTATGCGAGCTTCCCCCTTACCCACGCCCGGGCTGCGTCGAGCGCTGCACTGAGCTTCGCGGGGTTGTTCCCGCCGCCTTGGGCCATGTCCGGGCGGCCGCCGCCTTTGCCGCCCACGAGCGGTGCGATCTCCTTGATGAGGTCGCCGGCCTTGAGGCCGCGCGCCACCGCCTCCCTGCTCATGCCCGCCAGAAGCGTCACCTTGCCCTCATCAACAGCAGCCAGCAACACCGCGGACGCCTCGGTCTTATTGCGGACCCAGTCGATGGCGCCGCGCAGGGCCTCCGGCCGCGCCGCGGGCACCTCGCCGACCACCACCGTAACGCCGGCGATAGTCTCGGCCGATTTGAGCAGGGCGGCCACGCGCTCCATCGCCGCCTCGCCGGAAGCGGTCGCCTGCTCTTTTTGCTGCCCCTTGACCTGCTTCTGCAACTCGGCGATGCGCTCGCGTAACGCTTGACGGACCCGGACCGGAAGGACAGCTTCGGTCAGCTTGGTCTGAAATGCCGACAGGCTGGCACCGAGGTCGCCGCCTGAAGCAACCAGCGTGTCCAGTTCCGCCCGCAACTGCTCGCCCGCGGCCTCCGCTTGGTTCGCGGCCGCACCGGTGACGCCCACGACCCGGCGGACGCCCTTGGCGACGGCCTCCTCGGAAACGAGCACGAAGCGCTCGGCGTCGGCCGTGTTTCGCAGGTGCGTGCCGCCGCAGAACTCGACGGCGTGCTGCATCCACTGAGGATTTTTCGGGTCGGCCAACATGGCGTCGATATCGGCGCCCGCGGAGACCACGCGAACCACGTCGGGATACTTCTCGCCGAAGACGGCCCGCAGGGTGTTGATCTCGCGGGCCTTGGCCTGCTCGACCTCCTTGGTGTACACGGGATCGCGGGCTTCAATCTGCCGGTTGACCAGCGCTTCGACGCGGGTGAGCTCCTCGACGGTCAGCGGCTTGTGATGCGAGAAGTCGAAGCGGGTCTTTTCGTGATCGACCAGCGAGCCCTTCTGCTGCACGCCGTCGCCCAGCACTTCGCGCAACGCCCAGTTGAGCAAGTGCGTGGCCGTGTGGTTTTGCATCGTCGGATTGCGGAAGACCGGGTCTACGATGGCCCGTACCTTTCGGGTGTACCTTACCGTATCGATGAGACCCTCCGGGTCCGCACGGCGGCTGGAACCATGCAACGTCCCCCTGGTGCAGTGCCCGTAGTGCAGGATTCTGCCCTCAAACTCGCGAACGTCATCTACGGTGAACACGGCCTCGATCTGCCCGGTCTCTGCCAGATAGACGATCGTTCCTCGATCACCCACCTGCCCGCCCTTCTCGGCATAAAAAGGCGTCCGATCCAGCACGACGACGCCGCGTTCGCCTGGGGGCAGAATCCAGGCCTCGGTCGAAAACGGCTCGCCGCGAGCCATATACACGATCTGCGCATCGCACACGAGCGTGCTCCATCCGGCGAACACCGTCGGCCCTCGCGTCAACGCGAGGAAATGCTCCCGTATGTCGGGGTCGTCGAAGATGCCCCCCTCCGCAGACCATTTCGCCGCCGCCCGGGCTCGTTCGCGGGCCTCTTCCATCAGCCGTTCGTATTCGCCGATGTCCACGCGCAGGCCGCGCTCCTGGGCCATCAGCTCCGTCAGGTCGATCGGAAAACCGTAGGTGTCGTGCAGCTTGAAGGCGGCTTCACCGCCGATCACGCCGTGGTGCCGCTTGAGCGCGTAGTCAGCCGCCTCGTTGAAGAGCTTGATGCCGCGATCCAGGGTCCGGCCGAAGGACTCCTCCTCCTCGCGAACCACATCGGCCACATACTGAACGTTCTTGCCACCGTGGGCCGAGCGCAGCTCGGGAAACACGTCGCCCATGTGCTCGACGAGCGATTCCACGAGGTCGCACAGGAACGGTTCCCGCATCTCGAAGTACTGTCGGCCGTACCGCACCGCCCGACGAAGAATGCGCCGCAGGACATACCCCCGGCCTTCGTTGCTGGGCACGGCCCCGTCAGTCAACGCGAACGTGAGACACCGAAGGTGGTCGGCGATGACGCGGTAAGACACGTCGATCATCATCTGATCCGCAGATTGCGCAGATTTCGCAGATGATATGGATTCGCCCCCGTGCATCGTCTGCGTAATCTGTGTAATCTGCGGAGAACTCCGGGCGATCCGCGGATCATTCTGCGGATGGGGCACGGTGCCACGGTAATCGGGAGCGCCGGTTCGGTCCTGGATCGCGCGGAAAATGGGTGCGAAGACGTCGGTGTCGTAGTTGCTCGTTTTGCCCTGGAGTACCGCACAGAGCCGCTCGAGGCCCATACCGGTGTCCACGTGCTTGGCCGGTAGGGGGGTGAGCTTGCCGTCGGGGCCGCGGTCGAACTGGATGAACACCAGGTTCCAAATCTCGATGACCCGGTGGTCGCCGGCGTTCACCAGCCGAGCGCCCGACTTGTCCGGGGTCAGGTCGATGTGGATTTCACTGCACGGCCCGCACGGGCCCGTGTCACCCATCTCCCAGAAGTTGTCCTTCGTGCCGCCGGGGTGGACGTGGGTCGGGTCAATGTCAGTCACCGAGGTCCACAGGTCCCGTGCTTCGTCATCGGGTTCCAGCCCCAGGGTGACATCGCCGCCGAAGTAGGTGGCGTGCAGTCGGGCCTTGTCGATGCCCCATACCTGCGTCAACAGTTCCCAGCCCCACTGGATGGCCTCTTTCTTGAAGTAATCGCCGAACGACCAATTGCCGAGCATCTCGAAGAAAGTGTGATGGTAGGTGTCCAGGCCGACGTCATCGAGGTCGTTGTGTTTGCCGCCCGCCCGGATGCACTTCTGCGAGTCCGCCGCCCGCACGTAACCGCGCGCGCCGATGCCGAGAAAGACGTCCTTGAACTGGTTCATGCCGGCGTTGGTGAAGAGCAACGTGGGGTCGTCCAGCGGCACGACCGGCGCCGAAGGAACGATTGTGTGCCCCTGCTCCCGGAAAAAGTCGAAGAACTGTTGAC
Source organism: Planctomycetota bacterium (assembly GCA_043803085.1). GTDB lineage: Bacteria > Planctomycetota > Phycisphaerae > UBA1845 > UBA1845 > JAAEQG01. The sequence continues at coordinate 12,494 of JAZDKM010000395.1, read as the reverse complement.
GAATCTCGTTGGAAGTCATCTCCACGTCCTTGGCGTCAATCGGTGGGCAGGTCGAGTCCATCGGAGGTGGACCCCACCTGCCACCAAGCCTGGCGACCTGGAATGGAATCGGGCCGCCGGTGTCCTTGTAGCGGCCTGCGTTCTCGCAGGCCGTCTTTTCGCTCGGCCGGCGGGGACGCCGGCTGCTACCCTTGCTAGTCACGTACCTACGCGGATTCCACCTGCCATGCAACTCGTCTGGGCAGAGATGGTTTCAACTTCGCCAGGCTTCGTCAATGGGGGTACGGCCGCGGGCGCTCACCGGTCATCCGGGTAGCCGCACGCTCTTGCCACCGAGCAGGTCGAGTCTGATCCGCTGGGGGTTGCGGGCTTGCACCTCGGCGAAGTCGGCCAAACTGCGTACGCGGGTCCCGTTACAGCGCAGGATGATGTCCTGGGGTTTGAGACCGGCCTTGTACGCTCCGCTGTCCGGCTCCACCTTGGTCACCACGATCCCGGCGTCGGCCCGGTTCAGGCGGTGCAGACGCAGCGTGGCCTCGTTCATCTCGGCGAGTAGCGCACCTCTCCAACGTAGCGTGCGGATGTCCGCTTCGGCGAGAGCCTGAAACGGTTGGCTGGGCAACGGCCTCTCCGCCAGCGTCACGACCGTTTCTCCGCCCGCACCGTCGTGGATAAAGCGCACCTGGACCTGCGCGCCCACCGGGGTCATGCCCACCAGGCGCACCAACTGATCGGCGTTCTCGATCGCAACGCCGGCGAATTCGACGATGATGTCATTCGGCTGAAGGTTGGCCTTCGCAGCGGGGCCTTCCTCTTCGCTGATCGTCCGAATCAGCGCTCCCTGCCGGTTCGTCTCCCCATGGCTCCGGGTGGCCGAAGGCGGGACGTTGCTCACCTCGACGCCGAGGTACCCGTAGCGCACCGGCTCGCCCGCAGCCAGCGCGTCGATGATCCGGCGAGTGCGCTCGCAGATCGGAATGGCGAAGCCCGCCCCTTCGGTGATCCCCGAGCGTGACACAATGGCGGTCACGATACCGATCACCTGCCCGTCGATGTCGAAAAGGGGGCCGCCGCTGTTGCCCGGGTTGATCGGGGAGGACGTTTCGATGAGGTCGCCGTAGTACCGCGTGTCCGTAGCGTCCAGTTCGCTGCTCAGGCTGCGCCCGAGGGCGGCGACGTTGCCCACCGTGAACGCCGGATTGCCATCATGGTAAGCGATGCCGAAGGGATTCCCCACCGCGAAGCACCAGTGCCCGACGCGGAGGTTACGCGCGTCGCCCAGCAGGGCGTTCCGAAGCGACTTGGTCTCGATCTTGATCACTGCCAGGTCCGACCGAACGTCATGCTGTACCACTCGGGCGTCGTACTCGTTCCCGTTATGAAGAACCACTTTGATGACATCGGCGTCGCCGACCACGTGCTGGTTGCTGAGAATGAGCCCGTCAGCCCGGATGATGACCCCGCTGCCGAAGGTGTGGGGCGCTTTGGGGGCAGGTTGGTCGGTCGGCTCGGAGGGAGGCTCCGGTTGTCGATAAGTCCGGATGGCCACCACGCTCGGCTTCACCCGGTCGGCGATATCCGCGAAGGTGCCTTGCAACGCTCTGAGGTCCGGGAGGCGATAAAGATCAGGTGGGGCGCCCAGCACACCCGCCGACAACGCCAGCACGAGCCCGGCCACCGCGCCGACCCAAGCTAGACTTCGACACCTCTCACCACAAACACGCATTTCACAGGCCCCACGATCGGTCTCGGCGTGCAGGTCCATTCTGCTATATTATACGCCCGGGCGCTAGACTGCCCACGCCCACCGGTATGATTTTGCACGCGGGGTGCCATGCCTCCACGCGGTCCCGGCGTGCCAGGACCGCGGGTAAGCATGTACGTTCCCAGCCTTTTTCATGCCTACCCGCGACTGTCGTCGCGTGAAGGCATGGCACCCGGCTTGATGCATTCCAGGTAGCGATCGATGGACGATGTGACCCTGAGCAAGCTGCAATTCGACCACGTGACCCACGCGCTCGCCGGCCTGTGCGCCTGCCATCTCGGCAAGAAGCTGGCCCGCGCCATCAAACCCAGCCGCAGCCCCAAGCAGGTGCGCTACTGGCTGCAACAAGTAAGCGAGATGATGGTGGTGGAAGAGGCCGACGGCCTGCCGCCCATGGGGGGCATGCACGATATCCGCGCCGACGTTTACGAGTCCTCTCACCCGGCCGGTCTCGACACCGAATCCTTGGCCCGCGTGCAGGAGACGCTCGCTGCCACCGGAACGCTGCGAAGCTGGCTGGCCGCCCTGCCCGAACACGCCCCCTCGCTCTCCAGCCTCCGCGAACGCATCGGCGATTTCACCCCGCTGGCCCGGACCATCGGAGACGTGATAGATGCGCGGGGGCGCGTCCGCGATTCGGCCAGCCCCAAGTTGGCCTCGATTCGGTCCGCTATCGAGACCGCCCGCCGGCAGATCCACGTGGTCGTGGAGCGCATCCTGAAACAGCCACGCTACTTGCGACTCCTCCAGTACACCAACCCCACGTTTCACGATGACCGGATCGTCCTGCCGCTCAAAGCCGAGCACCGCGGCCGGATTCCCGGCATCATTCACCGCAGCTCGGAATCGGGCTCTACCCTGTTCGTCGAGCCGGCCGAAGCCGTCGAGTTGAACAACTCCATCGTTCGGCTGCGTAGCACCGAGCACGAGGAGATCACCCGCATTCTGTCAGCGCTCTCACGCTTGATCCACCAGAACGCCGACGAAATCCTGCGGACCCTGGACGCTGTGGCCGTGCTGGACCTCGTCGCCGCGAAAGTACGCTACGCCAAGCAGCACCAGGCCGTCTGCCCCGTCATCCAAGACGATCGCATACTCGATTTGCATGGCGCGCGGCACCCGGTGCTGCTCGACCTCTTCGCTGCCGCCCGGCGGGAGGGTAAACCGCCTGAACAGGTCGTTCCCATCGACGTACGTCTGGGCGATGACTTCGATTTGCTGGTCATCACCGGGCCGAACACCGGCGGCAAGACGGTCACGTTGAAGACCATCGGCCTCCTGGCGGCGATGACGCAGGCCGGCATCCCCATCCCAGTTGATGAAGGCACCAAGCTACCGGTTTACCACCACATTCTGATCGACGTGGGCGACGAGCAGAGCCTCGAACAATCCCTGAGCACGTTCAGCTCGCACCTGTCCAACGTGCTGTCGATGTTGAAGCAGGCCGATCGCGACTCGCTCATTCTCATTGACGAACTCGGCGCCGGCACGGACCCGGACGAAGGGGCGGCGATCGGCCGCGCCATCATCGACGAGTTGCTCGATTTGCAGTGCCCGGCCGTGGTCACCACGCACCTGTCGCAGCTCAAAGCGGTGGCCTTCTCCAAAGAGCGGGTGGACAACGCCTCGGTCGAGTTCGACGTGGCATCGCTGAGGCCCACCTACGTCGTGCGGATCGGCGAGCCGGGGAACAGCAACGCCCTGGCCATCGCCGAGCGCCTGGGGATGCCCCGACGGATGGTGGCCCGGGCGCAGTCCCACCTGGCCACCCGCCAGCAGGCGCTCTCGCGGGCCATCGCCGGTACGCTCGAGTCCCGCCGCTTGGCCGAGGATGCCCGCAAGGCCGCCAACCAGGCCCGGATCGAAGCAGACCGCTCGCGCGCCACCTTCGAGGAGAAAGCCAAGCAAATGGCGCTGGCCCAGGCCGCCTACGAACAATGGATGGCCTGGCTCACCGAGCTGCGCCCGGGGGATTGGGTCTACGTCGAGTCCTTTGGCAAGTGTGCCCGGGTCGTCCGCATGCAACTGCACAAGCAGACCGCCCAGGTGTCGGCGGGCGCCCTGGATTTCGAGGTGCCGCTCAGCGCCATCTCCCGGCCGAGCGAGGATGCGCTAGGCGAGGCCACCCGGTAGAACCGCTCCCCAAGGCACGGCTCGTCCGTTTGTAGCGGCCGACGTCCCCGCCGGCCCTTTTCTTTTCTTCCGCCCGGGACCTTCATTCCTGATCGGACGTGACCTTGGCGTACTCTTCATGTAGCGCCGGGTCGCGCTGGCGCAGGTCGGCTTCGTCGCGGAATACCTTGATGACCTCCGTATCGCCCTTACGTACGGTGGCTTCGATCTGACCGTCGGGATTTACGCGGAAGCTGCGCGCGGGCGGCGGGGCACCGGGACCGGCGGTCTCGCTGTCCTCGTCGCTAAACCACTTGAAGAAGGGATGGTCGGGTCCGCCGCGGTGCAGCCGCAAGCGGAAGTGCTTGCGGGCCTCGTCCATGCTCTTCTGGGCTTCTTCCGTGGCCTTGCGGGCCTCCTCCATGGCCGATTGGTACTGCTTCCGCCATTCCTCACGGAACAGCGCGCCGGGGCCGGGCCCCCGGCCGTGCCAGCGCAGCACGTTCTCCGTGCCCGGATTGATCTCGACCTGGACGTCCGCACCCTCGGCGGTCTGGGTGTAGATTTCGTACGCCTCGGCGTCGGCAGCCTTCAGGGCGTCTGCGTCGGCGTAGGTCGCCTCAGTCGTTTTGCCGTCGCGGTCGGTGCGCTTGACCACGATCGGACCGCCCTCTTCCTGTTCGATGATGAGGGTCTGGCCGCCGCGTACCACGACGCTATGGAAGGATTTGCGGTTTTCGTCATCGACGAAAACCTTGGTGGTGACTTCACCCCTGTCCGGGAGAGCCTTGCGGATTTCCTCCGGCAGGTTCTCCTGTTCGGAGAGGTCGCCCAAGTCCTGCAGATGCCAGCGGCCGCCCTCATCCTTGGAGAGAATCTTGCCCCGCGCCTTGACGATCTCACGGGTGATCGCCTCGGGCGTGAACTCATAAACCCAGTCGAGGTCGCTCTCTGTGGGACGGCTCGAGAGCGTGGCCTTCGCCGTGACCTCCTGTCCTCCGCGCAGGACCTTCAGCGTGACCTCGGACCCCGGCGCCAACCCACCGATCACCTTGACTAACCCGCCGCGGTCGCGGGTAAGGCCCTCGCCGTTCACCGCAGCGATCACATCATGTTGCTGGAGTCCCGCCTTCTCTGCCGGGCTGCCGCGCGCCACGTTGAGCACCATCTCGCCCCCTGCGGCGGATGGCAAGTGAGCGGCCAAGGCCGCCGGCACGTCCACCAGTTGCACGCCCAACCAACCCTGGTTGGAATCCGCGGCAACCGCGCTCAGAAAAACCATCCGTGGCGGCTGCCCTTCGTCCCCGAACGCCACGCCCGGGTACACACAGACCAAGGGGGCCACGACGGTCAGCACCAGACAAAACAGCTTCGTGTTCATGTTTTTGCTCCTCGATCTTACTTATCGTTCCGTTACAGGTCCCCACCCGCCGGGTAAACCCGTGACTGAGTACCCGGTTGTTCGAGGGTGCGGGTCCGATGGATTTCGATCAAATAGATGTTCCCGTCGCTTCCTCTTACACCGTACACGCCCCGATCAATGGCCCGATCCGTCCATGTGGGACGCTGGCCGACCGGGATCATGCCGCCATTCGGCATGGCGCGGCGCGGCGCGGTCAGCACGGAAGGCGGCTGTGCCCTCGGAAGTTGCCCGCCGTCGACCCAGGTTGTTTCGTGAGGCCCCGTTGGTGAAGAGCCTCGTCGGCTAACCGGGGAGAAGACGGAAACCATGGCGAGGATGGCCGCGGCTACTGCGGCTGGAAGCAGCCACCACGCCCGAGGATAGCCTCGTCCTTGAGGTCGCTGGAACATCTCGGATAACGCTACGGTGAGGCTCGGCTGTTCTGAGCACAGCGACCGCAGGGCTTCGCCCGCGAGGGCGTCGAGTTGCTCGGAGCGTTCCATCAGCCGCCGGGCGGCAGAGTCACGAAGCAGCTCCCGGTCGAGCGCCGCGCGCTCGTCCGCGGAGAGTTCCCCGTCCAACGCCCGGCTGATCTGCCGTTCCAGATGTTCGTCTAGCTCCGTCATGGTCAAACCTTGCCCTGCAACAGTTCCCGCAACAGCCGTCGCGCCCTCACCAGCCGCGTCTCCACAGTGTCCACCGGCAGTTCCAAGAGCTCGCCGATCTCGCGGTAGCTCCAGTCTTCCAGATGCCGCAGCACAAAGGGCTCGCGGTACAGGGCCGGGAGAGACTGAACCGCGTCCAGCACCAGGTTCCGTTGCTCCTCGCCGATCAACTCGTCCGGGGGGGTTCTGGACCCCGTCTTTGCCGGAGGATCGTGCCGCAACGGCTGCGTGACGCTTCGCCCTCTGGTGACGGCGCGTCCGGCGTCGAACGCCGCGTTCCGCGCCAGCCGATACAGCCACGGCCGCCAGCGTTCAACAGCCCGCAACTCACCGACGCGGGTCCACACCGCCAGCCATACCTGCTGGGCAACGTCGTCAACCCGATCACGATCTCCGAGCACGCTGAAGATGACCCCTCTGACCCAGCGACTCTGGCGGCGCATGAACTCCTCGAAGGTCTGGCGATCGCCGGCGCGGATCGCCTCGATCACGCCCTGCTCGGGGTCATAACCGGTTGAGACGGCCATCGTCATCTTCATCCTTAGAGACGCCCGCGTTACCGGTTCCCTGTCAGGATTCCAGCGGGCCCGACCTTCCAGACGGTCCAGTAACGGGTTGGAAGCAGGTCCTCCATATACCCGAAGACAAGCGACAAAGCCTCTCCCTAGTTGCAGCGGCAGGATGGTATTCAGTGTTCTGAAAACAGCGGCTCGGGCTCCGCCCGGCGCTCACTTCCGACGAGCGGGGCCTGCCCAACCCCATTGTGTGGCGCCACCCGAGTCCCGGCCTCCCGTCCTGATCCTAAAGTAGTACTTACAAATGGGTTCGTTTGGTAATTCCACGTTTTGTGCGTATCGCGTTTCTCCTACCTCGGGACATCGCCGCCTTCGAGGGTCCGCGTGGGCTGAACACCTCAATTCGCGAGAGCCAGCATGCGGAACGCCGCAGCAAAAACTGGTCCGCGAGCGCGGACCCTACGAAGTCGAATGGTGTTGGATGGCGGCGCCCGCCTTCGGCGGGCTTCGCTATGACACCCCCAAAGCAGGGGCGCGGCATCTCCGACATAAGTACTTGGCGCGCGCTCGTTAGCAGGTCAATAGTCCGCGAGCGCGGACCCTACGGCTATGGTGCACGAGCGCGGACCCTACTTATCCCCCGACCGGGCTGGTTCGAGGAGGGTGCGGGCCTGTTCTCGGAGTTGTCGCAGTTCTTCAGCAGTATCAAACCACAACGAACGCCCGTCCTCCCGCGCGCGGAAAGCGGAGTGCTTGAGCTGTTCCGGCCAGCTCGCTTCGGCGAGCTGTAGATGTTCGGCCCCGGTGCTCAGGTCACCCCCATGGGCCGTGGCGATGGCGAGAATCAGCCGGGCGAACACGGGCTCATCCCCGGCGGCCAGGGCCTGCTCCGCGGCCTCGGTGGCGGCCTTCCATTGTTCGTTCCGCAAGCGGGCCAGTGCCAAAATGCGCTTGGCCCGGGGCAAGGTCTCAAACCGCTTGGGGCTTTCCCGCCCGGCGACTTCGCCGGTCTCCGCAAGTGTGCCGGCGGAGATGGCTAGGTCCAAAGCTGCGTGGGCGTGCTCCTCTCCCGTCTGAGCCAGATGATATTTCGCCAACAAGATCAATGGCGTTACATCTTCATTCTTGGAAACGCTTCGGGCCAGCGTGAGTGTCTCAATTGCTTCACTCCGCCCCAGGTGAAGCTGGAGGGCGCCCAGGATGCGTAGCGGCATCGGAGCCTGCACCGACTCGGAAAGCTCTACGCCTTTGAGCGCGCACCGTTCGGCTTCCGCCAGGTCGCCGGCCGTCCCATAGAGCATGGCGAGGTTGACCCATGCCGGGTAGTAATTCTCGTCAAGATCGCGTACCTTCTTGTAAGCTTCGATGGCCTCGGCCGGACGATTCCAGGCTTCGTATAGCACGCCCCTCGCGTTCCAGGCGTCCTTGCCCCGGGGATTCACCACGAGGGCGCGATCCAGCAATGGGGCGGCTTGATCGAGCAGCGTCGGGTCACGCTGGGCCCAGTACTGTTTGTTGTACATGTTTGCCAGGTTCACCAGCGCTGCATAGTCGTCGGGGTCTGTGCTGAGCACTTGCTGAAAAGCACGCTGGCCAGCCTCCCAGTTCTCCTCGTCCCAATAGCGGCTGCCTTCTTTCATGAGATGGAGTCGTTCAGCCGTCCAGGCCTGCCGGCGAGCGTTTTGTTCGCGTCCGTGGGATCGAACCACGAAGGTCGTTCCGATCCCGAGGACCAGCAGAATGGCGCTGATGGCCAGCGTTTCCACTTTGCGGCGGCGCATGGCCTTAGCCATTCGGCGGAGAGGGCCTTGCCGGCGCGCGACAATCGCCAAGTCACGAAGGTAAGAGCTGAGGTCATCCGCCAGAGCCTTGGCCGTCTGATAGCGGGCCCCGGGCGATTTCTCCAGGGCCTTGAGGCAGATGGTTTGCAGATCGATCGGCACGGTGGGGACGATCTTGCGCGGCGGAGTGGGCTCCTTGAAGAGGATCTGGCTCAGGAGTTCGGACTGCTCGCTGCTCGGGAAGGCGGGCTGGAACGTGAGGAGCTCATACAGCGTGGCTCCGAGAGAGTACACATCACTCCGCGCATCGACGGTGATCCGTTTGGCCCCGATCTGTTCGGGACTCATATAGCGGTACGAGCCCACCAGTGAACCGGTGGCGGTCACCGAATGCTCGCCGGTGACCTTCACCAGCCCGAAGTCCAGAATCATGATCCGGCCGTCGGTACACAGCATCAGATTGCCGGGTTTGATGTCGCGGTGCACCATGCCGTGCAGGTGGGCGTAATGGAGGGCCTCGGCGGCGTCGGCCATCCAGCGGGCCACCTGTCGGTAGTAGACCTTGCCCTTGGTTCCCGTAGAGCTGCCGCTTGCCGCCGAAGGCGACCCGGGCGACGGCGAGTACCGAGTTTCCGTTCGGGGAGAGGGCTCGGGGTCGGTGAGCAGGGCGGCGAGTGAGGCGGTGGAGGCCGCCTGCACGTCCGTCCCGGCCAGACGCCGGACCACCAGGTTCAGAGGCTGGCCGGTGAGTAACTCCATCGCGTAGTAGTAGCCGTCGCGCGATTCTCCAAAGTCATAGATCGGGATGATGTGTGTATGGTGGAGTCTGGCGGCTGCGGCCGCCTCCCGCTTGAAGCGCGTGATGAGCTCGGGATGGGCGGTACTGACTACCGCGGGGAGGAGCTTCAACGCCACGGCCCGGTTCAGTTTCTCCTGGAGGGCTTCATAGACTACGCCCATGCCGCCGCGGCCAATGATGCGCTTGATCTGATAGCCCTCGATCTGTGGAAATCGGTCACGCGGCCCGGTGGATGAAGGGGCCGACCTCTCTATGGGTGAGGAGAGAGGTGAGATGGTCTCCTGGAGAGGAGGCGACGCCCTGGGCGTGGCGGGGCGGGTTTCGTCCGGGCCGGCGGGTTCGACATCCTTGCGGATCTCAGGTTTGAGATTCGCAAGGAATTGATGGTCACTTTGAAATGCCCGGTAAGCCGCTTGACAGTCCCTACAAGCGGCCAGGTGGCGGTTGAAGCGCTCCACGGCCGAGCGATCCATCTCGCCACGAGCATGGCGTTCAAAGTCGCCGGGGGTAAGACACGTTTTCACGAATGCCACCTTCCTGCCCGTGGCAAGAGGGGACTGGCTCCAAGCCGGACCGCGCCCCCTCTCCCTTCGGGAGAGGGCTGGGGTGAGGGCTGTCGCTGAGGTCCAGAACGAGGCGTGGCGAGGTGCCGGTCCCCTTTTGCCACGGGCTCCTACGCTACGTTGCCGATGAGCCGCGCCATGTCCTGGCGCAAACGGCGGATCATCCGGGTTTTCGCCAGGTACACCTGGTTCGCGGTGAGGCCCAACGCCCGGCAGACCTTCTCCACGGGCCAATCCTGCAACGCATACAGCTTGAAAGCCTGAACGGTGTGGTCAGAGCAGCGCGACTCGAGCCGCTCGATGCAGTAGGTCAAATGTTCGCGGAGCCACACACGGTCCCAGACCTCGTCGTCCGCCGCGGGCGCCGCCACACGTTCCAGTTTGCCGAAACGGAACGGCTGCGGGCGGCGTCGGTGCAAGTCGACAATCTTGTTCTCCACCAGCGTACGCAGAAAGCCGCGGAAACGTCCTCGGCTGCGGGTGTATTCGAAGCTGCGCAGGTGCCGGGCCAAGGTGTGCATGCACTCCTGGGCGACTTCCTCCGCGTCGGCCGCACGTAAGCCGCGCATTCGGGCGTACTTACGCAACAGCGGGAAATAGAGGGCGAAAAAATCCCGCCAGGCGGTGGCATCGCGAAAGTCCTTCACCCGGTTCAACAATGTGCCGCTGGTGGTGTCCATGGACTCGACCCCGTTGCGGGGTGCCAGTATAGCCGCCGGCAGCGCCAGCGTATAGCTTAAACGGCGAAACGCGGAAACGCCAAAACCTCGATGGATCGAAAGCGATTGAAGGCAAGACGGGTGGCGCAGATCCTTGTACTTGTTCAGCGCCTCGCCCGCCAGTCCCGAAGGGACGAAAGAGGATGCGACGTCGCCCAGGGTGGGTCCAGCCCCGGAGGGGCGAAAGAAGCGAGGCCGCCTGGGGAAGCTTCTACCGTTCCTCCGGGGCTGGAGGTATCCGCGGTCACGGTCTCCCAAGGCTTACGCCTCACCCTTACCCACATTCCGTGTCGGGTCAAGGATGCCTGGCTTACCGGTGGGGTGCCGCGCGGCCCTGGAAATCCAACCCCGTTCACGGGGTTTCCCCCTTGACACCTTTGTGTCAAGGGGCTTCAGGCCAGTCCCTGTGGGGCTGGTCGCCTGGGCGGAATTCTATTTCCCTCCGTCGATGGGAACGGGCGGCGCAGGCCGCAGCCCGGTCCCATCGACGGAGGGAGAAATCGGAGGTGCTCCGCAGACCAGCCGTCAAACGGCTGGCCTACAGCCCTGCAGGCTACGCCTTAAACGGCGTAGCACCAGGATTCACGCTACGCCCCGCGTGCCAGAGGCAAGAAATCGCTTCCCCACCTCCAAAGGAGGTGGGGCACCCAACCGATTTTTCTTTAACCTGCCTGAGAAAATCGTGTTAGAATGTGACAGAAGGGGAAAGGCGGCTGCGTATTCCCTTTCGACGGGCACGAATTCCGTGCCTGGAGCGAGTCTTTCACAAGACGGCGGCCTGAATCAGACGTGCACACGCGCGGCAGGCCCCCAAGAGGAGGATCCGCCATGTCAAGTGCGGGAACCATGAAAACAAAGAACGGCGGTGGCTCCGCCCTGCGTAAAGGGGCTGTCGAAATACCCTCGATCGAATGCGGTGCCGCTCCAAGTGTTTCGACAGCCCCTGAAACGCTGAAAGACGCAACCTGCCCGCGCGTCGTTCAAGCGCCGACTGCGTGCGAGAGTTGCAGCATGGCCGCACCGGCCCTGGACACGAGCGTGTCCAGACCCGACGCGGCCATGCCACCCGCCGTTCTCTTCAGGGGGTACCCAGGTGGGGGCGTTCGATGAACCTGGATCCGCTACTGGGTTCAAGGTTTGAGTGATGACGGAAAACGGCTCGCGATCAACAACTTATCGGAAAGGGTCGATCATGGATCGGACGACGACATTCTTCTCATGGTGCGGTTGCTTGGGAATCATCCTGCTCGCGATTTTGCCCATCCCGTGCGTGCTGGCCGATTCATGTCCACCGGCCTGGACACCCGGGTTTGAGTTTCCGGGGATGAACTCCAATGTCTGCGCCCTCACCGTCTTCGACGACGGGACCGGGCCGGCGTTATACGCGGGGGGCGGGTTCACCACGGCGGGGGGCGTGACGGCCAAGAGTATCGCCAAGTGGAACGGCACGCAGTGGTCGGCCCTGGGCGGCGGGATGGGCGGTACGTGGCCCTATGTCTACGCCCTCACCGTCTTCGACGACGGGAACGGGCCGGCGTTGTACGCGGGGGGCGCTTTCACCACGGCGGGGGGCGTGACGGCCAACCGGATCGCCAAGTGGAATGGCACGCAGTGGTCGCCCCTGGGCAGCGGGATGAACAACGATGTCCGCGCTCTCGCCGTTTTCGACGACGGGAGCGGGCCGGCGTTGTATGCGGGGGGCAATTTCACCACGGCGGGGGGCGTGCCGGCCAACTACATCGCCAAGTGGGATGCTGCGTTGATCGCGTGGTCGGCGCTGGGCAGCGGGATGAACTCCTCTGTCATGGCCCTCACCGTCTTCGACGACGGGACCGGGCCGGCGTTGTACGCGGGGGGCTATTTCACCACGGCGGGGGGCGTGCCGGCCAACTCCATCGCCAAGTGGAATGGCACGCAGTGGTCGGCGCTGGGCAGCGGGATGAACGGCCTCGTCTCCGCCCTCACCGTCTTCGACGACGGGACCGGGCCGGCGTTATCCGCGGGGGGCGATTTCAGCACGGCGGGGGGCGTGACGGCCAACGGTATCGCCAAGTGGAACCCCGGCGCGCCGGGGCAGTGGTCGGCCCTGGGTGGCGGGATGGGGGGTACGCACCCCTATGTCTACGCCCTCACTGTCTTCGACGACGGGACCGGGCCGGCGCTGTACGCGGGG
>JAZDKM010000394.1:0-2511 GCA_043803085.1 Planctomycetota bacterium | reverse complement strand
CGTGGACGACTCGACGCCCAGCCATTTCCAGAAGCGCAACTCGACGTCAGTCAAATCGCTGCAATTCAGCGCCGTCGTGGTGAGGTAGTATGCCGGCATGCTGTTGGTGTAGTCGCCGTTGAGGTTGTAGCCGTACACGTTGTTGCCTGTGTGACCGGTGTTCGGATCGAAGCCGTGTGACCCGCCGCCGGTGGGATCACCGAAGGCCCACTGTCCCTGCACGCTCCAGCCCGGGTTCGTGTCCATCGGGAAGCTGTAGATCACCCGCGGGCCGCCAACTTGCAGCGTGACCGGTCGCGTGGTGTCCCCCACGTGATCGGTGGTGTTGGTGAAGCTCACCGTGTCCGTATAGGTTCCGACCCCCAGTGAGGCAGCGCCGGAATTAATCGATACCGTTACCGTCGTGGTCGCGTGGCCGGCCAGAGAACCGGACGTGCTGCTCACCGAAACCCACGACTGCGTCTTGGTCACGCTGTAGTTGAGGGCGGTAGCACCGAGGTTTTCGAGCGTATAGACGACGTTGTCCGGCGAGAAGGGCCCACCGGGCTCACCGACGGAGGATAAGCCGCTGCTGGGAGTGACTTGCAGCCCTGCCGCTCCCGGGATCAGGGTGTCTACGCTGGCGAGCCCGGTGCCGGCCGCGTCGAGCCAATTGCTCAGCCGCGTAGAGCTTGTGCCGCCGCCCGTCCAGGACTTGGAAAACCGCCCGTACCAGTCCGAAGTCTGACTGGTGCAGGAGGCGTAGCCGCCGTGTAACTGCCCCACCACGTGATGGTTCTGATCAAACAACGGCGATCCTGAGGAGCCCCCCTCCGTCGTGCCGAGGTCCCAATCGGTGATGCGGATATGGGTGCCGTCACCGGGGACGGCCGTGCCCAGGTAGCTGGTCGTCGAGGTCGGGTCATATTCGAAGCTGATCCGCTTCTCGTCCGTGTTGGGGTGGTGAATGGCTACCGCACTGGTGGGGTCGGCCGTGCTCCGATCCCAGCCGGCATAGGTAATGTTCCAGGCCGGGTTCGGAGTATCATCCAACCGCACCAGCGTGAAATCGGAGCTGCTATAGCTCGCGCGCCAGACCGAGCCGTTCTGCCACTGGCTTAAGCTCCCGTCGCCGGCCCCGCCGCTCTCAGGACTGCCCGGGGTACGACACCAGGAGTTGTAATAGTTCCAATACACGACGAGGGAGGGGGCATTGCTCGAGGTGATTCCGCAGTGGTTGGCGGTCATGAAGTAGTTGGTCTGGTCCTGGGCCGTGTTGTTTACCATGAAACCGGTGCAGAAGGTACTGCCGCCGGTCGAGATGACCCCCACCGCCGGTATCTCGACGCGCCATAGGTCGCCCTGCGAACAAATGATGTCCACGTTGCAGGAGCCCGAGCGCAGACCTCCGCCGGCCTCGCCGAACCCACGATAGCCCACGTTAATGGAGATCAATTCAAGCTCGTAGTTATCCAAAGCCTGAGTGGGGATGGTCAGCTCGACCATGATGTCGTCCGAGAGCAGCACCGGGGTCCACAACTGGCCGTGGGCGTCGTTGTCCTCCGCCGTCAACGGCCGGATCATGCTGCTGAAGTCGGAGGCATAGATGAACAAACTCGCCCCCTCCGGCATCTGATAGCGGGTGAAACCGAGGTTCAACGACAGGGCGCCGGGCGAGATGATCCGCAGACGCCACACCGACGTGTCCGGGTCCACCAACTCCCAAACGCCATGCGTGTCCGGCGTGATCAAGACCGGATGGGGAATGGCGAACCGCGGCGGAAGGTCTAGCAGTATGCGCTGCTCATCCTCCAGGGCCACCGTCTCGCGATCCACCGGCGGCGCATCTACCACCGGTACCCCGCCCAGCTCGATGAGCTGATTCGCGTAAATGACCGCCGTGGGCATTACCTGTCCCGGGGTCGGGCCCTTGCCCGGCGCTTGGACTTGGCCGTCCGCCGGCGAAACGATCACGCCCGCTACAACGACGAGAACAGCAACGGCTGACAGGTTGGATCGTAACATCACTGTACACTCCATAGCTCGAGGGAGGGCTTCGACGTCCACACTACGACGCGCGTTCCAAAACCGTTAAAACCGAGATGGCGGAAGAAGTTCCGGCCCGTACAGACTGGATGCCCCTCCACCTCACAACGTCCCGTGTCACGAGCCAGAATACCAACCGATCGGCTCGAATGCAATGCTCTGGCTGGTCCGCGCACGTCCATGCGTGGCGAAAAACAAGACCGGGACATCGCACCGATGAGAAACTCAAGTCACAGGTGATATTTTCAAGCCACAGCGGGAGCTAGGCGGAGCTTGACGGAGGACCCGCACGGTAACGCAGTGAAAAGGAGCGATCCTTCCGGATCGCTCCTCGCCCTAGTCAACCACCCGCATCTCCGGAGAGGGGCTGCGCGGGCGGCTCTCAAACCTGACGATCACGGAGCGCATTCGGTCCAGTGCGCGAAAAGCAGAGTCCTGTCCGACGCCCCCGTGACCCCGTTCTCATCCACGTCCGTACGACAATTC
>JAZDKM010000393.1:0-3531 GCA_043803085.1 Planctomycetota bacterium | reverse complement strand
AGCAAGAGGAGCAGCGTCATCATGCAAACCGTGGTGGTGAAGCACGCCCCGGCCTTGCCGGCGAGAATCTGCCAGGGAGCAATGGGAGCCATGCGCAGACGTACGAGCGTGCCCTTGGTTCGCTCAACGACCAGGGATATGCCGAACGCGGCGGCGCACCCCATGACACCCCAAATGATGCCCTGGGGGAAGGACCATGCGTAGCTGCTGATCTTTACGCCCGTCTGCCGCACGACGGGGTCAACGTCAATGACCACGGGCTGCCAGCCACCCTTGAACAGACTTGATTGTTTTTGGTCGACGCCTTCCGCCGCCTGGGTAGCGGCGTTTTCCTGCTCATCGCGCGGGATGTGCTGCACAAACGTCTTCAGCGCAGGAAAGAAAAGCTCCAGCGACCCGCGCGAGATCGGATCAATGTCATCGGCCGCGCGCACCTGCTCAAGCCAGTTGTCGATCCGCCCGGCCATGACCTCAGGTCGTTGGAACATGTCCTGCATACGTTCAAACGCGCATTTGATGAGCACACCCTGGAGCATGGCGGCTTCCGCCTGGCGTGAGGGATCGATGCCCACGGCAACCTTCGGCGGGTCACCCCAAAACATGCCATCGCATTTGGCGCCGAAACCTTGCGGGAGCGTGAGGTAGGCGAGGCGTGCGCCACGCCTCACCGATTGGACGGCCTCGTCGTGACTCGTCGCGGTCACCTCAACTTCGGGCGTTCTATCCAGGGCTTCGGTAAACGATCGGGATTCCGCGGTTCCGTCCTCGTCCACCACGGCGATTTGCAGCTTGCGCGTCGCTTCGCCGCCGACGTTCGAGAAGATCGCGCCAAAGAAAACCGCGTACACCAGGGGAAACACGAAGGCAAAAATGAACGCCCCCTTGTCGCGGAGCAGAAGACGCAGGTCCTTCATCGCCAGTGCGAGAATCTCGTTCATCAGTCCCTCAAGTGTCTTCCGGTCAGGCTCAAGAACACCTGTTCGAGATCAGGGCGATCGACGCGGAAATGCCGGAGCGTACCGGCTTCCTGCAGCCGCTTCAGTTCGGCCACGGGATCATTCGTTTCGATGCGCGTCTCGCCTTTAGCTGTTTGCGCCCGCACAACACTCTTGCCGCCATACGTCGCGATCAACGCGTCCACCGTGTCGAGCGCCAGGATTTTGCCGTGGTCGATGATGCAGACGCGATCGCAGAGGCGCTGGGCTTCCTCCATGTAATGCGTCGTGTAGACGATCGTGCGACCGCGTTCCTGGAGCGCTTCGATCCTCTCGAAGATGGCGTTACGCGATTGTGGGTCGACGCCCACGGTGGGCTCGTCGAGCAAAAGAAGGTCCGGATCGTGCACGAGCGCGATCGCCAGGTTGAGCCGGCGTTGCATGCCGCCCGAGTAGGTCTTCGCCCGGTCTCGCCGGCGATCGGTGAGACCGACGAAGTCCAAGGACCACGCCACGCGTTTCGCCAGCTCGCGGCCGGTCAGGCCCTGGAGTCTGCCAAAGAAGGAGACATTTTCCTCGCCGGTCAGCTCGTCGTAGATGGCCATCTCCTGCGGAGAGACACCGATTCTCCGGCGTACAGCCGCATTCTCCGGCGAGCCCTGGCCATCAAGCTCGACGGTGCCTGCATCCGGCCTCAACAGCCCGATCGCCAAGTTGACGGTGGTCGTCTTTCCGGCGCCGTTGGGACCGAGCAGCCCGAAGACTTCCCCGCGCCGGATCTCCAACGTGAGGTCGTCGACGGCGACGATGGGCCCGAACGTCTTGCGAAGGTTGGTGAGCTTGATCATGTAGGTGGCGATTATAGCCGCTGTCAGGAGATTTTACCCGGCCTGCGTGTCTCGTTTCCCGCGCAGGTCGTGACCTCTCAATCTCCGCCTTGTGAGGTTGGCGGGCTCAGTTGCGTCGTTGGCGCGGCAGCGCGTTTTGCCACCGCTGCGGAAGTCTGTCGCCGAACGACCATGCCCGCCGCAACCGCAAGCGCCAGGTCAAAATGGCCGGAAACCCTTGAATCACCGGCGAAACGTGTACGAATCATGCCATCACAACCAGCCCATCCGGGAAATCCGGGCTCAAAACGCCTAACACCGTAAAGAGTGCACAGCAGGTCCAGTGGATTGTCCGGCCGGCGGAATTATAATGGCGCTTCTTGGGTTTTGATCTAACGAGAGCTTTTGCGAAAGGTGCCCGACCATGGAAAAGCCACAAACCAAACCCCGTATAGCGAATTTCAGCTCCGGTCCCACCTGTAAACGACCCGGATGGACGCCGCAGGCATTGTCCGATGCCTTTGTCGGACGCTCGCACCGGCACCAGCAGGGCAAGGCTCGGCTGAAAAAGGCCATCGACCTGAGCCGAGAACTGGGACGCATTCCGGCGGACTATTTAATCGGCGTCATGGCCGGCAGCGACACCGGGGCGTTCGAGTGCGCCATGTGGAGTCTGCTCGGCGCCCGACCGGTGACCGTCCTGGCGTGGGAAAGCTTTGGCGAAGGCTGGGTGACCGACATCACCAAGCAGCTCAAGCTGAACGCCAAAGTGATGACGGCCGGCTACGGCAAGCTGCCGAACCTGGCCGAAGTGGATTGGAGCGGCGACGTGGTATTTGCCTGGAACGGGACCACTTCCGGCGTGCGTGTACCCGAGGGCTGGGCACCGCCGGCCAACCGCGGCGGGCTGACCCTTTGCGACGCGACCAGCGCGGTGTTCGCCATGCCCCTGCCATGGGAGCGGCTGGACGTGGTGACCTGGTCGTGGCAGAAGTGCCTGGGCGGCGAGGCGGCCCACGGCATGCTCGTGCTCTCCCCGCGGGCCGTGGAACGTCTGGAAAGCACCAAGCCGGCCTGGCCGCTGCCCAAAATCTTCCGCATCGTCAAAGGCGGCAAGGTGGATAGAGAGATTTTCGAGGGCTCCACGATCAATACGCCGTCGATGCTGTGCGTGGAGGACTACATCGACACGCTCAACTGGGGCCTGAAGCTGAGCTTCACTGGCAAGACCGGGCTCGAGGCCCTCTTCGCCCGCGGTGCGGCCAACCTCCAGGCGGTGGCCGACTTCGTGAAGAAGAACGACTGGATCGGCTTTTTGGCGGCCGACCCTGCCACGCGCAGCAGCACCTCGATCTGCCTCAAGGTGACCGCGGACTGGTTCGGCAAGCTCAGCGCCGACGAACAGAAGGCGTTTTGCAAGAAGGTGGTGGCCGCGTTAGAGACGGAGGGCGTGGCTTACGATTGCGCTCCCTACCGCGACGCCCCGCCGGGCTTTCGGTTCTGGGGCGGGCCGACGGTCGATCCGAACGACATGGCGTGCGCCCTGCAGTGGCTGAAGTGGGCGTACGAGACGAACCGGCCGTGATTCTGCATCTTCCGCTGTTTGAGCAGCTCCTCGCCGAGGTCAAGGCCGGCCGGCCAGTGGCGCTGTGTGCGGTGGTCAAGACGCGCGGTTCGGTGCCCCAGGCGCCGGGCGCGCTGATGCTCGTGGACCAAGCCATGCAGACCGCCGGGACGCTGGGAGGCGGGTGCGTCGAGGCCGAGGTGCG
>JAZDKM010000392.1:0-7903 GCA_043803085.1 Planctomycetota bacterium | reverse complement strand
AGGATTCGGCCTCCGTGAGCCTGCCTTGCTCCTGAAGCAGCCGCGCCAGATTGTTCACCGCCAGAAAGACAGAGGGATGGTCGCCGAGCGTGCGTTGTCGGACCGCCACCACCCGCCGCAAGAGAGTCTCCGCCTCGTCGTACCGGCCCTGGGCTTTCAGCGTCATGGCCAGGTTATTCATGGCCGCCAGGGTGTGCGGATGCTCCTCGCCTTTGATTTCAAGCTGCTGCTCCAGGGCTTCACGCAGGAGGGATTCCGCTTCGGCCGGCTTTCCAAGTTGTTTCAGCAATTGGGCCAAGTTGCTCATCGTGACCGGGAGTTGCGGGTCGTCACGCCGCAGCACCCGGCGCTGAGCGGCCAAGGTCTTGCGCCAGAGCGTCTCGGCCTCGGCCACTCGACCCTGCCGTTGGAGCACGTCCGCCAATTGGTTCATCGCGTCCAGGGTCAGCCGATGGTCCGGGCCGAGTCCGCTGCGCCGGGTCTCGAGCGTGTGCTGCACCAGCGCTTCCGCCTCGGGTAATTGGCCGAGTTCCTTCAGCGTGGCCGCCAGATTGGTTTGGGTCTCAAGCGTCTCCGGGTGAGTCTCACCCAACAGGCGTGAGCGGGTGGACCGAGCGGAGCGCAGGTGGGGCTCCGCTTGAGCATACAGCCCGAGTCCGATGTAGGTCATACCGATCGTGTTCCGCAGGGCGGCTTCGAGCTCGGGCTGGCTCCCCAGTTGCGTACCGAGGCTTTCGGCGGCGCGGGCCAGGACGTCGGCCACCCGGACTTCGCGCCCGTCCCTCCCGGGATCGGCGGACGCGAGCATCTCGTTGAGGAACTGGTTGATCGCCTTGACCTTGTCCGCCTCTGCCTGCACCTGGATCAGCCGTTGGGCCGCCAGCCGCTCCGCCGCTACGGCCCGGTCGCGCTCCCGGACCACCCGCACCAGCATCGCGCCCAACGCGAGCAGGGCGATCACTCCCACCGCCACCAAGGCGCGGTTGCGGGCCGCGAACTTGCGCAGGTGATAGAGCGCGCTCGGCGGCCGCGCCAGGATGGGTTGGCCGGCCAGGTAGCGGCGCAGGTCCTCGGCCAGCGCCGCGGCGCTCTGATAGCGGCGGGCCGGATCCTTCTCCAGGGCTTTCAGAGCGATCGTCTCCGCCTCCCCGCGCAGGGCACGGTTGATCGTGCTCGGTCGCCGCGGGGCCTCTTCGCAGATTGTCCGCAAGGCCTGCTGGGGCGCGGAGCGGCTGAGTTCGTAAGGAAACTGCCCGGTGAGCAGTTCGTAGAGGATGACACCCAAGGCGTACACGTCGCTACGCACATCGATGGCGTCGGCGTCGCCGCAGGCCTGTTCGGGGCTCATGTAGGAAAGCGTACCGACGATCCGGCCCGCCTCGGTCAGCAGCGTGGTCCGGTTTACGTCTGCGTCGATGACCCGAGCCAGCCCGAAGTCCAGCACCTTGACGGCGCATCCCACAGCAGAAGCGCTGCCGGAGCCTTCGGAACAGTCCTCCTCGCTGACCAGGATGTTCGAGGGTTTCAGATCGCGATGGATCACCCCTCGCTGATGGGCATAGTTGATCGCGTCGCACACTTTGCAGAACAGGCTCAGGCGCTCGCGCGTTCCGAGCGGTTGGCGCACGCCGCCGGCCGGCCGGGCGTTGGCGTAGTCCAGGAGCGTCTCGCCGGAGACCAGTTCCATGGCGAAGAAGTGTTGCCCGTCTTCGGTTCGCCCGGCGTCGTAAATGGCGGCGATGCCGGGGTGTTTGAGGCGGGCGAGAGTCTCGACCTCGCGCTGAAACAGTTTCACGTGAAACCCGTCGGCCGGTCCGCGGGATTTGATGACTTTCAGCGCGACTCGGCGGTTCGGGTGCTGCTGGCGGGCTTCATAAACCACGCCCGTTCCGCCGCGACCGATTTCCCGAATGATCTGGTAATCGCCGACCTGTTCGGGCAGGGTGCTTTCCGTCCCGATACGAGCCCCGCATCCGATAACTTCCAGGATCTCGCCGACGGGGAACCCGCAAGCCTCGCCATCGTCCAGCAGGTGGGAGAACCCGCTGGTGTCGCCACGCCAAAGCCCTTCGAGGGCTTTGTCCATGCGGTCGGCCAATTCGTCAGAGGGTTCCGGATCAGGCGGCGGAGTCATCGCGGCCTCCCAGGCGGCTGGAACCGGTCAGGTTGCGGCGCAGCGTCTTCACAGCGCGGATGAGCAGCATGGAGGCAGCCGGGCGAGACACCCCCATCCGCTCCGCGATGTCGCGCGTCGGCAGTTGGTCGAAGAACGCCAGGGTGACCACATCGCGGTAATCGGGTTTGAGTCGGCCCACTTCCTGCAGCAAGCGGGCGAACTGATCGGCGCGGTCCGCGGCACTGGAGGGCGAGATGCCGCTGGCCGACAAAAATTGCCACAGCGGGCTTTCCCCGGAGAGCGCAGTCACGGTGGAATCGAGCGAACGTAACCGAGGACCCACCAAGTCGCCACCGCCGCGGCCCTTGAGAAAATCAGACACCTTGCGCGCGACAACGCTGGAGGTAAAAGCCTTGAGGCCGGCCACCGTCCGCTTCTCCAGACGGGGGATCCCCTCGCTGAGGCCCACCAGAGCCAAGTGCGTGATTTCGTCCACCGCGTGGTATTGCGCCGGGGTCGCGCTCAGCCGGGCGCTCACCATCAGACGCACCTGCGGCGCCAGCGCACGCAGAAGGAGGTCCAACTCTTGCTCGGATCCGCCCACCGACGACGCGACCTGCGCGTCCGTGATCTCCGCCGCTCCACGCATCACGGCGTCGAGTATAGCTGATGCCCGAGGCGGGTCATAGTCGTGGGCACGTCCCGCCGCCTATCGCCAAGTACCTGCGGCTTCTCGAGGTGTTAGTCGCTGAACGGCCGTCCGCGCAACTCATTGGGCCTCTTTCTTTGAAAATGAGTCGAAAAAACCGCTTTTTTTCGAAGGATGCCGTTGCGCCTAGGGGGCCGCGGCGACTAAGAGGATCTGAGGGAAGGACCTGTGGGACAGGTTTTCCAGCCTGTCGCAGAGACTTCTGGATTTGCGGCAGGAGGATCATCGTTGATCCTCCGGTCTGCGGCGCGGAACGAATCTCGGAAGACTACAGAAACGGAGACGGTAAAATGGCGAGGAATCTTGCGGTGGCGGCCATGCTCTTGGCCATGGGTGTTTTTCTGACGAGCAGTAGCGGATGTGCCTCCGGCGGAGGGGGCGGAGGGGGCGGTCAGCCCCCCGGGAATGAGAACGACAACACCCCTGCGGACAACCTGAATGATAACACGCCCCCCGGCAACACCAACGACAACGTGCCGGACACCAATGTCAACGACAATACGCCGCCCGTGACCCTGCCGGCCTTGGTTAAGACCCACATTTCGCTCGGATCGTACGGGAGCAGCCTGGTACGGATCGAGGCCGGCGACGACCTCGTGGTGTTCGCTGATTCTGACGGCATCTATTACTTCACGCCCACGGACGCCGACGCGGACACGGACACGGCTACGGAGATCCCCAACTCCGGCAGCCTGTTCGGAAAACACGACTGGAAAGTTGTCGGCCGGAAAATCGCCCTGGTCCGCTCGACAAACGCAGTGGCCATCTTCGACACCGAGACGGGGACGCTGACCGATATCCCCGGCACGGATATCACGCTGGATCGTTTCGTGGTGCCGAGCGACGCGTACCGTCCGGGGCACATGACGTCGGATGGCGACCTCATCACCACCATCAACGAAACCACGGCGGTCAGCGACGGCAACGCGATCAAGGTTATCGACGTGAGCGGTGCCACGCCGGAGATCATCAGCTTTCCGAACCCGGCGGACTTTCTTGGCGGCTTCAATCAGGCAGCGGTCAACGCCGAGACCCGGCAGGTGGCCGCTCACGGCACCAACCCCGGCGACCTGCTTTATGTCTTCGACATTGACAATCCGTCGGCGGAGCCGCTGACGTTCGATTTCTTCGATCGCGGTGGATTCACTGACAATATCCAGATGGTTTTCGATGGCGACTATATCATCTATCAGGACGACTCCTTCGACGGCGATTGGGAGATCGCCCTGCTCAACGTCGCCGCCGACACGATCACCGTCTTCGACAACAATCCCACGCAGAACAGCATGCCGGTGGCGATGGCGAACGGCAGCTTCGGTTACTTCATATCGCGGGAGGACGCTGACGCCATTCTCGGCGCCGTCACCCTCTACCGCAGCGCGATCGGCAGCGTGGCGGACGCTCCCGATTCGACGCTGGCCGACCAGTTCGACCCGTTCGATCTGAGGCCCTCGGTGATCGATACCGACGGCATAGTGGACCGTGCCGAATGCGTCGCGAATGACGATCCGATGAGCGCCGGGTACGGGGCTCGGATATGCGTCACGCCGGACGGTGCCCGATGGTTCCTCTCTGGGCAGGGCGCGATCGACTACAGGCTCGACTACCTTCAGATGAGCACCGGGGGGAGGTTCGAGGATTTCGATGATCCTGAGGACGCCACGCTTACGGGCAGCGTGATGGCGACCGACGTTTCCTGCTCGAGCAACACAGTGGCGTTCTACGCACTGCGCTCGGAGGATTCCGGCTTGGGGTGCTCGACGAACGATGAATGGGTGATCGGCTTTATCGTGCTGGACCGGCTGGAATAGATCGAAACGTCGAAACGTCGAAACGTCGAACCGTCGAACCGACAAAACACCGAAGCGTCGAAACGTCCGAATGTGGCTTTTCGACGCTTCGGCTTTAGGGAGCGGTCCCCTGCAAAGTTGCGCCTGTTGCCGGGTGGCCTTGCTGCCTCGTTCTCAATCCGCAATCATCGCTGCCGATGACCATGCACGGCACATCTACTCCCCCCGGTACTCGGCAAAGGTCTTCGGCGTTTCCCACACCCGGACCGCGTGCAGGCGGCTCCGGTCAAAGGCACCGACCAACAACTCCCAGACCACCCGCGTGATGTTCTCCACGGTCGGGTTCAGTCTGACGAACTCCACACAGTCGGCGTTGAGATGCTGGTGATCGAAGCGGTCGATCACGCGCTGCTTCACGACGGCCTCGAACTCCGGCAGATCCATGAGGGTGCCGCTCGCCGGATCGGGTTCGCCGGCCACGGTAACTTCGAGCAGGTAATTATGCCCGTGGCCGTTGGGGTTGGTGCACTTGCCGAATATCCGCCGGTTCTCCTCCTCGGAGAGTTCAGGCACGTGCAAACGATGGGCGGCGGCGAACTCGAAGGATTGAGTCATCGTGACCATGGATAAACCTCCAGCAGCGATCCCGAAGCGCAGGTGCGGCGTCGGGCGTAACTCCAACTTCTGGACACTGAAGCCGGCCAGTCCCTCGACGACAGCCGTCCACAGCGGACGCATCAGCCCCGCAGGGTGCAGGGGACGCGCCCCGGCTTCCGCGAGACGCCGTTGCAGCAGCGGCAACGCCCTCTCCCGCAACACCCGGTCGATCAACGCAATATTGACCAGATAGCCTGTCTTGGGGTCCACCGGTCCCCCCACTAGCGCCCGCAGCGCGAGGTGCGGCGCCAAGGGGCCGCTTCCGGGCCAGCCCGCCCAGGAGTTGGTGATCTCCGGCCGGACCCGATCGGCCGGCACCAGCGAGAACCGCACTTCGCGCATGATCCGCATCATCACAATAGCTCGTGGAGCTTCCGTTTGAGGATTTTGCCGGTGGGCCCCAGCGGGAGATCGGCCGAAATCCGCACCTCGCGGGGCACCTTATAGCCCGCCAGACGTTCGCGGGCGAACTGGCGCAACTCGACCGGCTCCACCCGGGCCCCGTCCTGCAAGGTCACGAACGCGACGGGCACCTCCACGCGGCTCGGGTCGGGCACGCCGATCACTGCCGCCTGCTTGACGGCCGGGTGCTGGGCCAGGACGCTCTCGATCTCGCTCGGAAACACGTTCTCCCCGCTGACGATGATCATCTCCTTCTTACGTCCGGTGATGCTCAGGAAACCGTCGGCGTCCAGGGTCCCGAGGTCGCCGGTTTTGAACCAGCCGTCGGCGGTGAGCACCGCCGCGGTCTCTTCCGGCCGGTGGTGGTAACCCTTCATAACTCCAGGCCCTTTGACCCAAACTTCGCCGGGCACGCCCGTCGGCGTGTCCGTCCCGTGGTCGTCCACGGTGCGGACGTAGGTATTCGCAATGGGGCGGCCGACCGTGCCGCGTTTCTGCGCGTGCGGCGCGCACAGGGTCACGACCGGCGAGGTCTCCGTCAGACCGTAGCCCTGCAAGAGGTTCGCGCCGAGGCGTTCGCGGCAGCCTTCGTCGATCGTCGCCGGCAGCGGTTCACCGCCGCTGATGGTCAGGTACAACGGCTTGAGCACCTCCGGCGGAGGCGACTTGACGTGCATCAGGGCGCCGTACATGCTCGGCGTGGCCATCAGCACGGAGATGTCCTTTTCCTTCACCCAATTCAAGACCACCGCCGGCTGGAAGCGCGGCAGCGAGAACACCGTACACCCGCACTCCACCGGGACGAGCACGTTGGCCGTCAGACCGAAGACGTGGAACGGCGGCAGGATGTTCAGAAACCGATGCGCGCCGGTGAAGCGGGCCGAGACGATGCAGTTCTCACAGTTGCTCTTGAGGTTGCGGTAGGTGAGCTCGACGCCCTTGGGGACGGCCGACGTCCCCGAGCTGTACAGAATGACCGCCGTGTCGTCGGGTTCGACGGAGGGCGCGGGCGGGCGCCGCCGAAGGAGAGAAGTCAACACCCGGCGTTTGATGGGCAGGTCTTCGAGGTAGATGCGGCGGACGGGGAGCTTGGAGAGCATCTCGTCGAAATACCGGACGCTCACCACCAGGTCCAGGCCGGCGTCACGCACGACGTGCCCGAGTTCGTCCAAGCTCAGCAGGAAGTTGAGGGGCACGGCCTTCTTCGCCGCCCACCAGGCACCGCACAACGTGGGGGGAAACAACGCACAGGCCGGCAGGCAGATGCCCACCCGATCGGAGTGCGTCTCCGCGAGCACGATCTCGCGCAGCACAGCCGCCACGCGCGCCAGCCGCCCGTAGGTCAGCTCCGTGGTTGGGTCGGCGACGGCCAAGCGATCCGGCACTTCGTCGCAGGTTTGCAGAAAGGCATCGACCAACATGTGCGCGTTTCGTCCCGATCGGCCCGCTTCTCCGGCGCAGAACCCACCCTCTCATTATGGCGTTGGTCTGGGGACTTGTCGATTGCGTCCGCGCGGGGGCCCCATGCTATTCGGGCTTTTCGCTGCCGGGGTCGCTCCGCGGCTCAGCGCTCTCACCGGGCGCCGGGCGATGTTCCAGGACCGGGATCTCGCGCCATTCCCAAGGTCGCGAGTGTTTGACCAGCAGGCTGGCCCGCGTGGAATCGGGCTGCTCGAGAATCTGAATCTTGCCCGTGGCCAGGTCTACGCGCGCGATCGTCTGCTCGACCCCCACGTACTGGAACGTCGGCTTGGGGACTGAGGGGGTGGTCTGGGCGTGCAGTGCTCCGCTCCCCGCCCACATCCCTGCGAGCAACAGCAAGCCCAGTGTCGCCATCACGACATAACTTCTGGAACGTAACATGGTTCGTGCCTTCCGTTTCCGGCTCGAAATCAACGTCCGCTGCTTCCACTCGCCGGGACGCCGAACTCCATCGGGGTCACCGTGAAGACGCGCGGGCCGCCGGATAGCCCACTGTTATCATACTCACCGAGGCCGCTCAGGACGCAGAAGGGGCGGCGGGTCGGACCCGGATCCTAGGCCGCCGGGCGGTCAGACACACGTGCTGACGCCGCGGGCTAGTGCTCCGACGCACCTTAACCTGCGGGTTCGGAGTCGATCACCCTTGTGTGCCACTGCCGTCTCGGCAGTGCCGGTCGCAGGAGGCCCCCTGGAAAGCACTGCTCACAGAGCAGTGGCACACCCGAAACTTTAGCTGCGTTGGAGCAC
>JAZDKM010000391.1:0-13162 GCA_043803085.1 Planctomycetota bacterium | reverse complement strand
ACTGTGGTCCCTTCGACTGGAAGATTGAGGTCTACCGGTCGGGGCAGTCGTTGCCGGACGAGACACAGGACCCGAGCAACGATGGGGATTTGAACGATCATCAGGAGGAGCGTGCAGCCGATGACCTCCCGGAGACGGCGGTGATCTTCGACGCCTGGTGGACCAATGAGGTGGACCAGGACGGTGACGGGTGCAAGCGTTCGGGGCGTTTGAGCTGGGACCCGGATGTGGCAGATTGCAGCGGCTCGCTGTCGGTCTTTGAGGAGATCCACTGGAAGGCCGCCAGCAGCGGCACCTGGACGCTCGTACACACGACGGGTACGCACACGATCACCGATTGTGTCACCGCGGACTCACAGTACGTGGATTTCAATTTCAACTCCGACTGTGGCCCGTTCGACTGGAAGATCGAGATCTACCGCGACGGCGAGTCGTCGCCGGACTACGCGCGGGACCCGAGCAACGACGCCGGCCTGAACGATCACGAGGAGGAGCGGGAGTCGGATGACCCGGCGCCGGATATCCGCGTCGAGCCGATGTCACTGAGCTACAACTGCGCGGGTGGCCCAAGCCGGGCCGGCGGCCGCGAGGACAGCTACGAGGCGCTGGTCGCCGTCTCTGGGTCCGGCAGGCTGGGTGCCGACGTGTTCTCCAAAATCGAAGAGCTTGGCGGGCGAATCCTGACCACGCTGGACCAGCGCATCATCTGGTGCACCTTCCCGCAGTATGTCGCCCTTGACCGGCTCGAAGCGGCCGGCGTGATCGTGGCGGCTGACGTCCCTGCGGCGCAGGCCTTGGCTGAGAGCGGCGATCGTCTGAGCGCCGCGGTGGCCAGGCAATTCATTCGGACGGCAGGGCCGGGGCGAGCGGCCGGGGCGAGCGACGATCCCGCCCACCCGTTGATCGACGATGCCTGGCCGCAGCCCCCGCTGCGGATGGAAGATTATCTGGCCAACCTGTGGGCGGCCGGGCTCGACCCATCGGACCCCGCGGTGGCGGCTTTGCTCGGGCATCAAACGCGAGACGGCGGCTTCCGGGGGAACAGCGATGACATGACGGGTACGGTCACCGTTGCAGTGATGTTCGTCGAGAGTGACGGAAGCATCGATTCGGACGACCACACGTGGACCGCCGCGCACGAGGATGATATCTTGGCCGAGATCGACGCGGGGCTCGCGTGGTGGGCTGCGCGGGCGACCGACTACGACCGTACTGTGTCGTTCGACGTCCTGGCATACCGGCACACCGACTCGCGGCTGCAGCAAGGATATGAGCCGGTCACGCATCCGAGTACCGATGCCCATCTGTGGGTCAGCACAATCATGGAGAACTTCGGCTACACAGCCGGGGACCACGTGGCCCGAGTTACGGCGTTCAACACCTGGCTGCGCAGCGACCAGGAAACGGACCGGGCCTACACCGCATTCGTGTGCTACAACCCGCCTCCGGCCCCGGATCAACATACGAATGGGTACGCCGCGTGGGCCTACATGGGCGGACCGTACGCACACCTGTTGTACCGTTCCTTCGCCTGGTCCTTTGACCAGGTGTTCACTCATGAGACAGGCCATATATTCTGGGCGTGTGACGAATACTACCAGGCGGGTTACGGCGGGTGCACCAGTTGTGACCATTGCAGTCACGGCGTGGACAACGGCAACTGCCAGTTCTGCAACCCCGAGGCCGTAGAGTGCATGATGAGGTATAACACCTGGAACCTCTGCACTTTCACGCCGGGACACCTGGGATGGGGGCCTGTGTCCTGCCTCACGATCTACAACGACGGCACCGGCACTTTGGAAGTGACCTCCGTCACCAAGCCGACGTGGGTTACGCTGAACCCGCCCCCGCCCTACAGCATCGCCAGCGGTAGCAGTCAAGAGGTCTGCGCAATGGTGGATTGCGGAGCCTGCTCGGGGTCCGCTTTGGACGATACGCTGGGGATCAACAGCAACGACCCGATTGACCCCACTGTGAATGTAGACGTCCACGCGGACTGTTCTCTCTGTGGCAACGGCGCTTGCGATGACGGCGAGAACCCGTGCAATTGCCCGAACGACTGTCCGGGTTGCTGTACTGCCACCGACTGTGACGACGACGACGCCTGCACGGAGGACCTTTGCGTGAGCTACAGTTGCCGGCACAACGCGGTCGATTGCGACGATGGCCTGTTCTGCAACGGCACGGAGACCTGCGATGCGCTGCTCGGCTGTCAGGACGGGCCGGACGTTGACTGCAACGACGATGTTTCCTGCACGGTCGACTCGTGCAACGAGGGCACGGATTTGTGCGACAACGTCCCGAGCGACGCCTACTGCAACAACGGCGTATTTTGCGACGGCGCCGAGACGTGCCATTCACTGCTCGGTTGCCAGGCAGGCAGCGACCCATGCACGGCCGGCGAGTGGTGCTATGGAGCCGGCGCTACGTGCGTAGCCTATGGCGACGGTAACTTTGATATGGATAGTGACGTCGATCTCGCCGATTTTGCAGTTTTTCAGACATGTTTCGGCGAGTTGGGCCTCGGCAACTGCCAGCCGGGCAACATGACTGGAAGCGGAGTCATTGAGCTGGACGACCTGGCCGAGTTCGTGAGCGCCCTCGACGGCCCGTAGCATGCCCGCGCCAGCGATCTAGCGGAGCAGATTGTCGAGGCGCTGAGAATGTGCACTCCAGGCCATTTCAACGTGGCGGCCCCCGTGCTGCGGGCTCCAGCCCCCGCTGACCCCCAGGAACAGCGGTGCCCCATGGCAGGAGAAACGCGACACCCGCACCCACAAAATTACCAAACGAACCCATTTCATCTGCGTCCTCTGCACTACTACGTTCCATCCCCAAGCGCGCAAAATGGCAAGCGGATCCCTTTTCGCTGGACCCAGGCCCACACAGCGAGAAGCGTAAGGTATGCTCGTTACAGGAGTTATCGCTTGAACCGGATGGTTGAGCGTCGAGGGCCACAATGCGGAACGAACCCATTCTCTCCGCCGCGGGACGCACCCCGCATTTTCTGCTCGGTCGCCGCGCTGGGGGGCTTGACAGCCGGGCGGGGTGATGTAGGATACGGCGCTTGCTCGGGGTGCTTGATATCCCGAGTGCGTGTTCTTTGACAAGTGAACAGGTCTGTCGTCGTGAGGACGTGAGCCCGTTATGGCGTCGCGCTTGAAAGGCGCCATGGCGGCTTCTGATTCCCGAGCGGTCCCGTACCGCTCGGATGTGATGGTGTGGTTCGGCCTTCGGGCCGGACGGCTTACTTTCTCGCGAGCGCAGAGAAGTGTAAGCCCCAAATTCGGATCTGACCGTCTCCGCGTTGCGCGGGGGCGGATGAGAAACGAATCTATTCGAAGAGTTTGATCCTGGCTCAGAACGAACGCTGGCGGCGTGGCTAAGGCATGCAAGTCGAACGGACTCCCGGATGGGTAACTTGAAGGGAAGTTAGTGGCGAACGGGTGAGTAATGAATGGGTAACGTACCCCGGACTCAGGGATAGCGGCGTCCTTGGCATTCGTGTCAAGGGCTTTGCGAAAGTGCCGGTAATACCTGATGATCCCGCGGGAACGCATGTTCCTGTGGGCAAAGTTCCGGCGGTCTGGGAGCGGCCCATTTCCTATCAGCTAGTTGGTGGGGTAACGGCCTACCAAGGCTGCGACGGGTACCGGGTGTGAGAGCATGACCCGGCACATCGGGACTGAGACACGGCCCGGACACCTACGGGTGGCTGCAGCAACGAATATTCCGCAATGGGCGCAAGCCTGACGGAGCGACGCCGCGTGCAGGATGAAGTCTTTCGGGATGTAAACTGCTGTCGGGGGTGAGAAATCCATGATCAACCCCACAGGAAGCCTCGGCTAACTCCGTGCCAGCAGCCGCGGTAATACGGAGGAGGCGAGCGTTGTTCGGAATCACTGGGCTTAAAGGGCGTGTAGGCGGGGTGATGGGTGCCTTGTGAAAGCCCTCGGCTCAACCGAGGAACTGCTGGGCAAACCGGCACTCTTGAGGCAGGCAGAGGTAACCGGAACCTTAGGTGGAGCGGTGAAATGCGTAGAGATCTAAGGGAACGCCGGTGGCGAAAGCGGGTTACTGGGCCTGAACTGACGCTGAGACGCGAAAGCGTGGGTAGCAAACAGGATTAGATACCCTGGTAGTCCACGCTGTAAACGATGCGCACTAGGTATGGGAGGTCTGACGCCTTTCGTGCCGTAGCAAAAGCGCTAAGTGCGCCGCCTGGGGAGTACGGCCGCAAGGCTAAAACTCAAAGGAATTGACGGGGGCTCACACAAGCGGTGGAGCATGTGGATTAATTCGAAGCAACGCGAAGAACCTTACCTGGGCTTGACATGCGCGGATGCCCTTCCCGAAAGGGATGTAAGCTGCCTTCGGGTGAAACGCGCACAGGTGCTGCATGGCTGTCGTCAGCTCGTGCTGTGAAGTGTCGGGTTAAGTCCCTTAACGAGCGAAACCCCTGTCGTTAGTTGCCAGCGGTTCGGCCGGGAACTCTAACGAGACCGCCGGTGTCAAACCGGAGGAAGGTGGGGACGACGTCAAGTCATCATGGCCTTTATACCCAGGGTGTCACACGTGCTACAATGGCCGGTACAGAGCGACGCGAGACCGCGAGGTGGAGCAAATCGCAAAAAACCGGCCCCAGTACGGATTGGAGTCTGCAACCCGACTCCATGAAGTTGGAATCGCTAGTAATCGCGTATCAGCCATGACGCGGTGAATGTGTTCCTGAGCCTTGTACACACCGCCCGTCAAGTCATGGGAGCTGGGAGCACCCGAAGTCCGTTTAGCGAACCGAAAGGAAGCGGCGGCCGACGGTGAGCTCGGTGACTGGGACTAAGTCGTAACAAGGTAGCCGTAGGGGAACCTGCGGCTGGATCACCTCCTTTCTAAAGGACTAGGAATTGGAGACTAGAGACTAGAGCAGCGCCGTGAGCGGGTTCCAGTATCTAGTGTCTAGTGAGGCCGTCAGGCCGATCTAGTATCCAGTTTCTAAATCGTCAGCACACTCTCGGTCCGCCGGATTCCGGCGGGCGCGCGGCCGGGGAAACCCGACCGCCCGACGACAACCTGTTTCCTTATATTCTTGCACTTCAGGTCCGTTCAGCTACTGCCCGCCTTCCGGCGTAGGAGTTGGCTGCGGATAGCCTGTCGGGCGCGCGCTATTTACAGTCTGACTGTAACTGCCCGCGCACTATCGCCCGATAGCCAACCGGCCCTCGCCCACGGGATCGCCCACCCGACAAAAATTCACAAAACTATTCGCATTCCCGACCACTCGGGCCTATCATTGTCAGCCGGTCGGGGTCGCGAACCCCCCCCCGACCTGAGCAGCGGCAAAGGCATAGGGAAGGAAGCAACCATGTCTTTCGTCGGTTCTGCCAGGACCAGCGCGAGGGCGCGCCTTTTCACGGCGCAACGGATGTTATCTCGCCGCGCGGAGTGAGCGTATGCGACGCAACGGCTGCGCTTATGAGTGCGTCTTGCTCGACCTGAACACCCAATGGGATTTTCTCGACGAAAACGCGCCGTGTCGTGCGGCGAATGCGGACCGGTTGATACCGGTCTTGCGGAGCATCATCGCCTGGACCCTGCGTAACCAGGTGCCGATCGTCTCCGCGATGGAGTCCCACCGGCCCGAGGAGGTGGACCTGCGCGGCGCGGCGCCCTATTGCGTCGACGGCACCGGCGGACAGCAGAAGCTGGACTTCACCCTGCTGCCCAACCGCGCGATGGTCGAAGGCGACAACACGCTTACCGTCCCGCTCGACCTGTTTCAGCGTCACCAGCAGGTCGTCTTCCGCAAACGCACCACCGACCTGCTCGCCAACCCCAAGGCCGACCGCTTTCTCACCCAGTTGGCGGTCCGCGAGTACCTCATCTTCGGGCTAGGGCTGGAGTGGTCGGTCAAGGCCCTGGCGTTGGGACTGATGGCGCGCAACCGGAGTGTGACGATCGTCGCGGACGCTTGCGGTTATTGGAGCACGACCGCCGCCGAGTTCACCCTGCGCCAACTCGCGGCCAAAGGCGCCGCGTTGATCACCGTGGAGGAGTTGCTGACGCGCAAACTGCCCCGCCCGCGCCGTTACTCACGGTTGCTCGACGGTAACGGTAACGGCAAAGGGTACGATCCGGGACGCTCGGGAATCTACCCAGGCTACCCGGCGGTCACTGTCCGGGGCGGCAACGGCGGACCGAGGATCAACGGACGACCCCAACCCCCTCCTCGTGCGCCGGCCGCATCCTAACGCAGCCGGGTTCCCGTTCATAAACAGGCCGTAGGTCGGGCTCCGCCCGACAAGCCGTTTTGGCGGGCAAACTCCGCGCCACGTACCTTCGAGCGGCGGGCCGCGTCCGCGATTATAAACAGGCGCCGTGTTTCTACTTGCCCGTGTTGGCGGACCCAAGTAGAATTGAATAGGAAAGAGTGTTGGCCAATCCGGCTATTGGGGTCGAACGGGGCATGGGCATGGGTCGCGCATGTGTAGCCGTGGTCGTCGGGATGCTGCTCGGCGTCTGGGTCCCGGTGGTGGGGCAAGAGCCGGCCGCACCGGTGAAGGACGCTGTGCCTGCCGGTGGCGCGGCCTCGCCGGAGGGCAGCGAGGCACCGACCGCGCCGCCGGTGCCAGGCGTGATCATCCCGGTTACCGGCACGATCAGCGACGTGACCATGGAAAGCATCCAGCGGCGCGTCGAGCGGGCGGTCGCGGACGGGGCCCGCGTCATCATCTTCGAGTTGGACACGCCGGGCGGCTACGTGGACAGCGCCCTGGACATCTGCGACTACATCAAGAACCTGACCCACGTTAAGACGGTGGCCTGGGTGCACTCGCAGGCGTATTCCGCGGGTTCGATGATCGCGGTGGCCTGCCACGAAATCGTCATGTCCGCCGCCTCCACGCTGGGCGACTGCGGCGTGATCCTGGGCTCACCCCTGGGGCCGCAGGCGGTCCCGCAGGACCTCAAAGCCAAAGCGGAAAGCCCGGTGCTGGAGCAGTTTCGGGATTCGGCGGCACGGAACGGCTACAACCGCTTGTTGTCCGAAGCGCTGGTCCGCTCCGAGCTCGAGGTCTGGTGGCTGGAGAATGCGGAAACGGGCGAGCGCGAATTCGTCGACCGCGAGACCAAACGCAAGCGCCTGGACGAGACCGGGGATTCCAAGCGGTCCGTATTCGGGCTTAATCTTCCGTCGCTCGGGCAGGGCAAGCCGCCTCAGTGGAAGCTGGTGGAGACCTGTCCGGACCCGGTCTCGAAAACGGAGCTTCCGGTTCACCAGCCGGTGGTCAGCGATCACGAATTACTGACTATGTCGCAGAGCCGGGCGTACGCTTTCGGCTTCTGCAAGGCCATTGTCAGCAACGAAGCGGAACTGGTGGCGCGGTATGGTCTGGTCGGCACGCCCGTGCGGCTCGACTTCACCTGGTCGGAGCGGCTGGTGGGTTGGCTGACCTCCATGCCGGTGCGGGGCTTTTTGCTGGTGTTGATCCTGCTTGGGGCCTACGTCCAGTTCCACACGCCGGGCGTGGTGTTGCCGGGGTTGGTGGCCTTGATCTGCCTGGCCATCTTCCTGGGGGCGCCCTATCTGACCGGGCTGGCCAACGTGTGGGAGATCGTGCTCGTGCTGATCGGCCTGCTGCTGCTGCTGGCCCTGGAGATCTTTGTCATCCCGGGATTCGGCGTCGCGGGTATCAGCGGGATCGTGCTCATGCTGATCGGCCTGCTGGCGACGTTCATCCCGGAAGAACCCGGCCGATCGTTCCCGCTCTATTGGCCGGAATGGGCGGCCGGCATGGAAGGGCTCAAGGCCGGTTTGATCACGTTGGCGTGCGCGTTGACGACCTCGTTGGCGGGCATGGTTCTGTTAAGCCGCTTTCTGCCGCAAATGCCCTACTTTCGTCGGATCGTGCCGGAGAACCCCACGCCCTCGGCGGTGATGCCGGAGGACCCCTATTTCGGGTTGGCGCGGGTGGGCGACCTGGGGGTTTGCGAGACGCCGCTGCGTCCGGCGGGCAAAGCCCGCTTCGGCTCCCTGTTGGTTGACGTAGTGAGCGAAGGGGAGTTTCTGGAAGACGGCGCCAAAGTCGAGGTGGTCGAACGCTACGGCAACCGGGTGGTGGTGCGGCGAGCTTGAAGAAACGTCGAAACGTAGAAACGTCGGGATCGGAAAGCCGAAGGCGAACCGGTAGTTTTGAACTTGGAGCGTCTAACAAAAAGATGTGGGACCGGCTTTCCAGCCGGTCAACGACAGGCTAGAAAGCCTGTCCCACAGATTCATTCTGTTAGGAGCTTTTAGAACTCCAAGCTCCTCGGGCGGGTAGCCGAAGGCTGACAGCTTCTTATGAGTGACATGGGTCTCATCGCTCTGCTCTATGCGATCGCCCTAGCGGTATTGGTGGCGGAGATTTTCATCCCGTCACACGGCATTCTGACAGTGGCGGGGTTGGGATTCCTCATTGCCGCGGTGGTCAAAACGTTTCAGATGAGCAACCAGGCCGGAGTGGTGGCCATACTGGCCTGCGCCGTGCTCCTGCCCACTGCGGCCGCGCTCGCGGTGAAAGTCTGGCCGCACACTTGGATCGGACGAAAGATTTCGCCGGACAACCCGGTGCTGAGCGCGCGCGACGTGGGCGTGGACGTGGACGAGATGCAGGCGATGATCGGCCGCGTGGGGCGGAGTCTCACGCCGCTGCGTCCCTCGGGCACCTGCGATTTCAACGGGCGACGGTTCCCCTGCGTCGCGGAGATGGGTATGATCGACCGAGACGTCGAGGTCCAGGTCGTGGGCATCAAGGGTAGCAATCTGACGGTCGTGGCCAAGACGCCTTCCGCCACCGTGTAGCGGCGACCGGCCGAGAAGCCGGTCCCATAAACAGAAAGGTCAACAGGATGCAAGCGTACTTCCCCCTACTCGCCGCCGCCGCCGTGTCTTTCTGGTGGATCATTGCCGGTATCGTCATCATCCTCGGCTTGATCGTCATCGCCGTGGTGATGCAATTCTTCAGCCTGTGGCTACAGGCGTACATGAGCAAGGCCACTGTGAGCATTGCCGACCTGATCGGGCAGCGCCTGCGCAAGGTCGACTCGCGGGTCATCGTGCTGAGCAAAATCCAGTTGGTCAAGGCCGGTCTGCACGACATCACGACCAATGATCTGGAGAGCCACTATCTGGCGGGCGGGCGCGTGCCCAATGTGGCCCGGGCCATGATCGCCTCCCATCGGGCCAACATCGACCTGGACTTCAAGAAGGCCTGTGCCATCGACCTCGCGGGGCGCGACATCCTCGATGCAGTGAACACCTCGGTAAACCCCAAAGTGATCGACTGTCCCGGCCACTCCGACATAGCCAGCGGTGCGGACCGGCTGGACGCCGTGGCCAAGGACGGCATCCGGCTGTTGGCCAAGGCCCGCGTGACCGTGCGGACGAACATTCGCCAACTGATCGGGGGTGCGACCGAAGAGACGGTAATCGCCCGCACGGGGCAGGCGATCGTCAGCGCCATCGGCTCGAGCGCCGCCTACAAGGACGTTTTGGAGAACCCCGACCGCATCGCCAAGAGGGCCTTGGCGAGCGGCTTGGACGCGGGCACCGCGTTTGAAATCCTTTCGGTGGACATCGCCGACATCAGCGTGGCGGGCGTGGAGAAAGAAGCCAATGTCGGCGCCAAGCTCCAGGCCGACCAGGCGGAGGCCGACCTGCGCCGCTTCCGGGCCGAAGCCGAGAAACGCGCCGCCATGGCCCGCGCCCGCGAGGCCGAGATGGTCGCCTTGGTCGTAGAAAACCGCGCCAAGGTGGTCGAGGCCGAGGCCCAGGTCCCTCTGGCCATGGCCGATGCCTTCCGCAAGGGCAACCTCGGCATCATGGACTACTATCGCATGAAGAACATTGAAGCCGACACAACCATGCGTCGGTCCATCGGCGCCGGCGACGAGAAGAAAGGCGGCCCCGGGCCGCAACCGGAGTAGGGCGGGCTCTGCCCGACAGTAGGGTCCGCGCTCGCGGACCATCGTGACAACCACGCATGATCACGGACCTGCTCATTCTGGCGCAATACCCCCGCCTCCCCCAAGAGCTTGACTGGGGGGACCTGATCTATCTTCTGGTCTTCCTGTTGCTCCCGGCGTTGGGCGGATTGAGCAAATGGCTGCGCGAACGCTCCAAGAAGCCGTGGGCGGATGCGGGTTTGCCTGGCCCCGAGAGAGGTACGGCCGGCCGTCCCGCTTCGAAGCCTGCTCCCGCAGGCCGCACCGGGTCCGCGCCGCGGGCGAGGCCGTTACCGCAACGTAGCGAAGCGGCACCGCTGCGCGGGGCACGACAAGGCCCCGAGTTCGTCATGCAGCCTGGAGTTCGCGGGGAGCTACCGCTTCCCACACGCCTGGGAAGGCCACGGGTTCCAACAGCACCGCCAGTCATCATCGTGGACTTGGGCGAGCCTTCGATCTCTGTGCGGCGCTGGAGGGAGCAGCGGCCGGCGCAGCCATCCAAGCCCTCCGCTCCGCCCCCCCGGGCCAAGCGTCCTCAGTCGGCCTCACGCGGAGAGGAGTTCCGCGCGCTCAACAAACGGACGGAGCATCACCTCCCAGCGCCGCGCCTCGCGTTCACGTCTGCGGGGATGGGGGATTGGACCGCCTTGTCGATGGCCGACCTCCGCCGCGCGATCGTGTTGAACGAAGTCCTGGGGCCGCCGGTTGCGCTCCGCAGCGTGCCCGGAGGCCTGTTCGCAAGCCCGCACCTTTCACCCCTCGGGTAGCCCGGTTAGCGGGCCGAGGGCGAAGACCAGTCCGCCCTGCCCGGCGGCCATGCGCAACAGGCCCATAAACGCGAATCCCCCAGCCAGGCGAGGACGAGGTCGAGCCGTTTGACCCGGCGCATCATCAGCAGGCCAAGCCCGATGATCACGGCGGCCACCCGACAATCGGCGCCCCACTGCGAACCGGGCGCGACCGTGGCGAGGCTCGTTTTCGGCTTGCAACCGCCCTTTATCGGGGCTACGATGGCCGACTTTCGAGGACCGTGCGATGCCCGATCACATCCCCGGCGGCAACGTCAATAGGGACTTGAATGATCCCGCCCTTTGACGATTCCGGCGTCCAGCGGATCGTGTTGAACGGCAGCTTCGTCACGGATATAATAGAGCCGAACGACGTGGACTGCGTCCTGCTAACAGGGCGGGGGTTTCCAAAAGACCCCGCTGCGGAAGCGGAACTTCGTGCCGGTCTGCCATTCCTCGATATCGCGCTCGTCCGGCGGAGGCGTTTCGAGAAGCTGGTCAACGTGTTCTTTGCAACGGACCGGTTCGAGGTGCCCAAAGGCACGGTGGAGGTGATTCTGTGACCCTGCGGGACGATCGAGAATACGCCAATACGAGGCGGAAGCTCCGGCTCCTGGAGGAGGGCTACGAAGAAGCGCGGGCCGACACGGAAGAGGATGAACACCTCCGCGAGTTGGAGATGGAGTCGCTCAAGCGCCTCATCAATCAGCTCAAGGAGGAGATCGCGCGGTACGAGGCGCATCAGCCAGCGCGGCGATAGGTCCGGCGGCGAGGGTGGGAAGACGGTCCACTACATGTTGCGCTGGGGCAACTCGCGCGGCGAAACCAGGCCGTTGAACGCAACCGCGATTATGCGGGCGTAGAGAAAGATGGTGCATTTGCTGCCGCAGAATGACCGCGATAGAATCGGATATTATGGCCCGCGTCTACCTGGAGACGAGTTTTTTCAGCGCGTGCGCCACAACGCGGACGGATGTGGAGAGCTTGTTCTGGAAGCGCGAGAGTCTCGGCTGGCTGAAAACGCAAAGCCGCAGGCACGAGTTGTTCATCTCGGCCGAGGTCCTCGCGGAACTGAGCCAGCCGGCGTACCCGCGGAGCAAAGAAGCCTTGGCGTTCGTCGTCGGTATCCCGGTGCTGGACGTGACGCCCGAAATCCTGGGACTGGCCCGAGTGCTCGTCAATGAGAAGGTGATGCCTGGACCTTTGGAAGGCGACGCGGTACACGTGGCCTCGGCGACGCTCCATCGGATGGATTACCTGCTCACCTGGAACGTGAAGCACTTGGCGAACCCGAACAAGCGGATGCACCTCTCGAAGATATGCATGCGGGTAGGCTTTGCGCCACCGGAGATCGTGACGCCGAGCAATCTGTGGGAACCGGAAAATGACAACGGTTGATGACACTCGTCGCGAGCCGCGTAACGTCGTGGAGGAGGTCCGGGCCGCTCGTGCCGCCGTGAGCGCGCAGGCCGGGGGCTTCGCCGGTCTTGGTGAATACCTCAGGAAAGTCCAGGAGGAGTACCTCACGAGGACCGGCCGGTTCGCCGAGGTCCCGGCTGAACGGCCGGAAGACGTCCAGCGGCTGATCGACGCTGCCGATACGGGCGATCCTCTTCTGGACGATATTCGCGCCGTGCGAAGCGGAAGCGGGAGAAGTGAATAATAGGTGACTGTCCCCAGTTTCAGTTTTAACTGCGTGGGCGCCAGCATGATCACATGCGCCCGGCGGCTGGCGCCCCCGGGGCGTCATGGTGACGCTTAAGCCACCCGACCAAGGCGCGGATGCTGGCCGTGGCCAGACCGATACACGTATCGCCAGCGCCGTAGTAGAGATTGATGGTGTCGGTGTCGGGCCCCACCGTGAATCCGCACGGAAACACGACGTTCCCGACATCGCCCTCGCGCTCGTACTGCGTCTCGGGCGCAAACGTCCACGAGTCCCCCCGTAGCAGGCAGCGATCCGGCGCTTCGCGATCGAACAGCGCCAATCCAAGCCGGTAGACGCAGCCGGCCGCGGTCTGCCGCACCCCGTGGTAGATCATCAGCCAGCCCTCCGGCGTTTCGATGGGCGGCGGCGACAGCCCGATCTTGTTCGCATCCCACCAGGCTCCGCGGCGTGCCGCGAGGATCAGGCGATGATTGCCCCAGTGCCGCAGGTCAGGGGAGGACGACATCCAGATGTGGGCGCCGAGCGGCGACATCGGACGATGCACAAGGGCCCAGTATCCTTGGATTCGACAGGGAAAGAGCGCCGCGTCCTTGTCTTCGGGCATCATGATGCTTCCGTAGCGCTCGAAATGCACGAAGTCCTTCGTGGTCGCCAGCGACACGCCGGGACCGGCACGGGAGTAGGCCGTATAGGCGATTACATACCGCCCCAGTTCCGAGACATA
>JAZDKM010000390.1:0-2786 GCA_043803085.1 Planctomycetota bacterium | reverse complement strand
CTGCCCAGGGCCGACCACTGCGTACCATTCCACTTGGCGATGTAGTTAGCCGACACGCCCCCCGCCGTGGTGAAACCGCCCCCCGCGTACAACGCCGGACCGGTCCCGTCGTCGAAGACGGTGAGAGCCCAGACATAGTCGTTCATCCCCGGCAGCCCAAACCCGGGTGTCCAGGCCGGTGGGCAGGAATCGGCCAGCACGCACGGGATGGGCAAAATCGCGAGCAGGACGATTCCCAAGCAACCGCACCATGGGATGAATGTCGTGGTGCGACCCATAATCGACCCTTTCCGATAAGCCGCGTAGGGTCCGCGCTCGCGGACCGTTTTCCGTCGTCACTCAAACCTTGAACCGGCTGGTGCGAGAATCCCTTCTCGCACCTTATCTAGCGGGAATCCTTTCCCGCATGCATCATGGTTCCTCATCGCGCCGAGACCATCACGCGGCCGCGTTCGCGGGAAGGGATTCCCGCGAATTGGGGGGCGAGAAAGGATTCTCGCACCAGCGTATTCTCGCACCAGCGTCCATGTTGCGGCGCTCGAACGCAGTCGGCGCTCGAATGACGCAACATGCCGGCGCGTCGCTGAAGCGACGCTTGGGCATGCCACCCACGACCCGGCCGGCGAAACCGCCCATATCGCCTTTGGCATCCAGTATAGCGAATTAACGAGGCCGATGCCAGCAAAAAACGCCGGACCCACGGCAGATGACGCAAACACACGTAGGTCGGGTCATCGGACCCGACACCAGCGCATGCGAATTGGTCGCGTGTGGGGACCAGACCTACAGCTACAGCGGTAGTCTGCCATCAGGACTTATCCCTTTTCTCCCACGCCGTCTTACTGTCCGGACTGCTTGCGGACGATCATGTCGAAGTTGCGGACCATGGACTTGTACATGCCGGCCACGATCCCGCAGACCACGGCGGCGGCGATAAGGGTCCCGACGAGCGCGAAGCTCCGCACCTCGCCGAGATGGGCGGCCAATTCGTTGGAGGTGTTGAAGAGGTCGGCCGGGTTCACCAGCACGGAGATCGCATTGAACGGCGTGAAGGCGGCCAGGAACGCGCCCCCCGCGTCCACGTTCGCGATGATCGCGCCGGCCACGGTCCAGGCAATGAGACAAATGAGGGTCATCACGCCCACACTGACCATGACGGCTTTGACGGTCTGTTGGATACGCAGGGAGAAGTGCAGGCCCAACATGCAGGCCAAGGCGGCGTAGGCGAGCATGAGCACGGCCAGCTCGAGCCATACCTCAATCGAAACCGTGGGGACTCGAGTTCCGGCGACCCAATCGTAGGCGCCGAAAACGAACAGGCTGGCGACCGGTACGCAGAGGGGCGGCACGGTGAAACTGACCAGCCCGCGGAGCTTGCCCCAGACCAGGTCCTTGGGGGAGAGGGGGGTGGCCAGCAGGATATCCATGTTCTGAGATTCACGCTCCTTGGTGATGGCGGTGGCGGCGGTGTTGGTCGCGACCAGCAGGATGATGCCGAACTCGATCATGACGATGCCGGCCAACCATTCCCGGGTGATCGCGGCGGACAGGCCGCCGCGGTGATACTCCAGGAGCACGAGCGCGGCGGCGACAGCGCCGCCGCCGATGATGGCGTAGCGGATGAGGCCCTTGCTGGCGGCGGTGGCACGGGTGGCGGCTTCACGCCAGGCGATAGGATTGTGCCAGACGCGGCGTGGTTTCTGGGTCCGCTCGCCGATCGGCCGGCGGAGGATACGACTGGCCAGCCGGTTGAGCAATGTGGCTTCGCCTTCGTGGGCCCCACGGCGTACGAAGAACATACTGAGCACCGTGAGTACAAAGGAGAGCGTGAGAGTGAGCACGACGTAACCGGTCTGCGGATAGGCCAGAAGGTACTTCACGACGGGGGAGCGTCCGCCCAAGGCGGCCAGCGGGGGGGCGTCGAGGCGGTGGAGCGCGACCTCCAGGGCCAGCAAGGGATGGAACGGGGCCAGCCAACTCATGCGGACGCCGTCGACGTTGGGCGCGGCTTCCGGGACCCAGGTGCGGCTCCAGGTCCCCAGGGCGTAGACCGTCAAGAGGTACAGCCCGATCATGAGATAAAAAGAGAAGATGGTCCGGCGGGTGCCCACCCGGATCATGCTGATGGCAATGGCCAGTGAGCCGGTGAGCGCGGCCGTGGCCCCGGCGAGGACGGAGCTGCCGGCAATCTGTGCCGTGGTGACGCCGCCGTAGATCATGGTCACAAAGAAGATGGGCAGGCCGGCGAGCAGAAGCACCACCACGAAGTACAACCGGCTCAGGAGGGACCCGAAGACGATCTGGGCGTTGGACAAGGGAGTGGCGAGCAGGATGTTGAAAGTCTGCGCGTCGCGCTCCTGGGTGATCGCCCCCGCGGTGAATACCGGAGCGAGAAAACACATCAACACCAACTGCGCGATGGAGGCCAACTTGAACGCGGACGAGGCCTTCTTCGCCAGATCGGCCAACGACGCGGTGTCGCTGAAGCCGAAGGCCCCCATTAACACGACGCAGAACAGGATGCCCAGGTAACCGAAACGCAGCCACAGATAGCGGGAGCGGCGAGCGGCCCCTTGCACCACCCGCACGACGATCGGGTTGGCGGGGATCAGGTGCCAGGCCCAGACCGACAATCTGGTGAGCGTCTGGTACATACGATCAGTTCAAGGTTCAAAGTTCAAGGTTCAAAGTTCAAGGTTCAAAGTTCAAGGTTCAAAGTTCAAGGTTCAAAGTTCAAGGTTCAAAGTTCAAGGTTCAAAGTTCAAGGTTCAAAGTTCAAGGTTCAA
>JAZDKM010000389.1:0-6311 GCA_043803085.1 Planctomycetota bacterium | reverse complement strand
ACCGGCTTGAAGAAGCCGATCCGGTCCACCATGCGGCCTAAGGTGCTCACCAACCCGAGCGTAATGACGCTGGTCCCCGCGTGGGGGTCGGCGGCGGAAACGTAAATTTTGTTGGCCTTGGCCATCAGCAACCTCCTGGCTGATTCTGGTTCGATGATCGTCCGCCTTACAGGTGCGCACCCTGACTTCCCCGCAAGGCGGAGTTGCAGTGAACGACGGGCAATTGTCGTGCCAGAAACGTCCGAGAACGTTCGCTGACCCCCCACAGCCGCCGGAGCGACGCGGAGAACGAAAAAACCCACGGCGGGCGCGGGTGAATCCCCGGCCAACCATTCCGCCCGCCACCCTGCAACAAAACGGCCGCCGCATCGTTTATAATAGTAGTGCTTGACAACCGGTGAACGTCGCGGGAGGTTTGCCATGTCGCGGATCAGTTTAAGCTGGAGGACCATCGGCCGAGCGTTGCTGTGGACTACGCTGTTGGTGACGGCCGGAGCGTTTCCCGTGGTCGCTTCGGCCGCCGAGGTGCCCGAAGCTCTGCGCGAGCGCCTGGGCAGCGATTTCGACCGCGAGGGTGTCGATGCCCTCGATTTCATGCTCTCGCTTTCGCTCACCCGAGATCAGGCTCGGGCGCTCCTTCGGCAGTACGAAGCAGCCTCTCGCCTGCACATGGATTACTATCGTGCGCAGGCCGACATCCAGCCCCTCGAGATCGAAGCCTATACCGCCTTTCTCGCCGAGGACCGGCTGAACCAGGGTTTCAAGCCCGAGGTGGAGGAGCGTACGGCCCGGGTGCATCGCCGGGCGATAACGGCGCGCGAGAAGTGGGTCACCGAGCTTAACGCCCTGGCTGACGAAGTCTGGAATGTCCTCACGCCGGACCAACAGCAGATCGCTGAGAGCTACCGGCCGAACAAGAAGGCGGTCTTTGGCCGGTTTGCCACTCCCGCAGAACGGCGCAAGGCTGCGCGCCGCGCCGAGCAGAGCGCTCGGCACGGACCTCCACGGACCGAAGTGGATGATCCCCAGTGGGCGGAGGCACGGAAGGAGCTCGAGGCGCTGGAGCGTGCGACTCACCCGCGTCCCGACGTAGTCGCGGAGTACCTATTGACGCCCGCGGCGGCCGAGCCGTTGTATGAGTTGGCAGCCGTCTCGGCCCCGCAGGTGGTGCGTGAGGCGGTCGAGGGTCGGCAATCCGGCACCCGGACCTATCCGCGCGCCCAGCATGAGAAGGACGAGCGGACCCTGCATACTCTTCGCCAGGAGATTAACCGTTGGAATCTGGCCAACGGCATGCACTTCGACCGCGAGCAGATTGGGCAGCTCGTGCCCCTGGCCGAGGAAGCGGAACGCCTCAGAGCCACCCAGCATAAGGCCAAACCCAAAGACAAGCTTTCTCCCGCCGACTTCTCCGCGGAACTCGTCCGGCTGGAGGGCGCAGCGGAGTCGGTCTTGCACCAGGGGCAGCTCGAAGTGCTGCGGCTTTACAAGCCCTGCCTCATCCCGCCGAAGAACCTGAAAGACCCGGTCCGCGTCGGCCAGGCTTCCGACAACACGCGAATGGCCGAATGGCTCGCCCGGGCGCGCGGGAGGCCGGACCGGCAGGTGGAGCGCATAATCGACCGGCTGATCGAGGGAGAGACCGCTCAGCTCGGTCCGTTGGACGATACCGTGCTGGAGGAGCGCCGCAACCTGTTGCGGGAGACGGTGCGCCGCGCGAGCGAGATGAGCGAGGTCGAGTT
Organism: Planctomycetota bacterium; assembly: GCA_043803085.1. Taxonomy (GTDB): domain Bacteria; phylum Planctomycetota; class Phycisphaerae; order UBA1845; family UBA1845; genus JAAEQG01. The sequence continues at coordinate 4,569 of JAZDKM010000389.1, read as the reverse complement.
CGCCTTGAATAAGGACGATCTCGCCGACGCCATTCAGCCGGAAGATCGGAAGAAGGAGTTGATCGCCGAGATCGACGCTATGCGTCGCGCGCATCGCCAGCCGGGCCGGACCGCGCAATTCCTGCTGAACCGCGGGTTCGCGGAGGTGCTTAAGGTGCGCTACGCGCAGTTGTCGGGTGAGGAGTCGCCGCGCTCCGAGAATTGAGGGCCAGCATGAATCCTCTCGACCGACGCCATTTCCTTGCCGCGTTGGGCCGATACGGCCTCAGTTCTTGCGGCCTTTGTGCTCTCGGGCGGTGGGGCGTGGACTGTGTGCTGGCGGGAGGTTCACCGCCGGCGGCCTGGAGTCGAGAGGTCGATTTCTACGAACGTCTGGAGAACGGGTCGCTCCGCTGCGGAGTTTGCCCGCGGCACTGCGTGCTCGATTCCGGCGCGACCGGCTTCTGCCGTTCCCGGACCAACGTCGGCGGTCAGCATTACGCCCGGGGCTACAATCGACCGTGTATCGTGCGGGTCGACCCCATTGAGAAGGTCCCGCTAAGCCATTTCCTGCCCGGCACCGAGACCATGACTATCGCGGTGGGCGGGTGCAACCTGCGGTGCCTGTACTGCCAGAATTGGGAGCAGTCGCAAGCCCAGCCTGACGAACTCAAGACCTTCGACCTGACGCCCGCGCAGGCGGTCGAAGCCGCCAAAGAGCAGGGCATGAAAGTCATCGCGTTCAACTACACCGAACCGGTGGTCTTCCTGGAGTATGCCAAGGACCTCGCGCGGGCGGCCCGGAAGGCGGAACTCCGCGTGGTGGCGGCTACGGCGGCCTTCGTGGAGCCCGAGCCGTTGGTCGACTTCGCCCAATACCTGGACGCGATCACCATCGGGCTCAAAGGATTCACCGAGCCGTTCTACGAGACCGTGTGCAGCATCCGGCTGGAACCGGTGTTGAACGCGATCAAAACGATCAAGGCGAAAACCAATTGCTGGCTGGAACTGGTGAACCTGGTCGTGCCCACGTACAACGACGACATAAGCGTCATTCGCAGGATGTGTGGATGGATTCGCCGGAACGTCGGGGTCAACACGCCCCTGCACTTCTCGCGGTTTGTGCCGATGTACCGCCTGACCAACCTGCCGCGTACGCCGGTCCCCACGCTGGAGGCCGCTTGCCAGGCTGCCAAGGACGTCGGGCTCCAATACGTCTACACCTCCAACATCGCTCCGCACGACGGCAACAACACCTACTGCGCGAAATGCGGCACAAGCCTGATCCAGCGCCTGGGGTTCAAGATCCTTGAGAACCGCCTGCGCGCCGGTCAATGCCCCCAATGCCGTCTCCGGCTGCCGGGCGTGTGGACGTAGCCCTCCTGGCGCGGAGGTCATTTCTGCAAAGACCCGTAAGGGAGTGGAAGAGAAACGTCGAAACGTCGAAACGTCGAAACGTCGAAACGTGGAAACGTCGAAACGTCGAAACGTCGAAACGTCGAAACGTGGAAACGTCGAAACGCCGAAACGTGGAAACGTCGAAACGTCGAAACGCCCAAGCCGAACCGCGACCGTCAGGAAGCGGCAATGCTCATGGTTCCGTCGCCTCTCCCCGATCACGCGCCAAGTAGGGTCCGCGCTCGCGGACCATCCTCTCTTGCCTCCTGCCTCCTGCCTCTCGTATTGCTTCTTGCCTCTTGCCTCCTGCGTCTTGCCTCTTGTATAGGCACGGATTTCACGGTTTTTTCTGGCAACGGTGTCACCGGTTCGCTATCATGAAGTTCACGAACCCCAAAGGTATGGCCCTGCATGAACATCCCACGGGGCACCGGGGTTGGCGCTCAAGTTGGGGGGGACACGAAGATGCGCCGTTTCACAACTGTTCCACTGGTTCGCGGTTTGGCAGGTGTGAAGGTCCCGGCCGTCGAGTGCGGAGCGGGCCATTCGCCGTCCGGTAATGTCATCAGCCACGACAGCGCCCGGGGTGTCACCGTGCTGTCCGGGGCGTACGACAAAAAATCTTCAAAAAACGCGGCGCTTGGACGCGCCAATTCCGCTTCTAGGCTTAGAGGAAGGTTTTCCGGCCTCGGCAAAAGGGGACCGGCTCCGAGCCTCACCGAAACCCCTCTCCCCCCGGGAGAGGGTTGGGGTGAGAGCTACCTCCCTCTCCCCTCGGGAGAGGGCCAGGGTGAGGGCTCTCCGTGATGTCGAGGACGCGACCAAGCGAGGTACCTGTCCCCTGATACCGGGACAGAGGGTTCATCGGAAAGGGCCCATTATGACGCGGACGACGACGGCAAGCCGACGAAGGGATACGCAAGGATGGTTTCCAATCCCGCATGAGCGCCTGCTCGTGGCTCCTTTGCGCCGCAAGGACGGGGGGCCATGCGCGCGGACGGTTTCGGTGGTTGGGCGTTGGGCGTGCCAGGTTCTGGTCGTGGGAATGGTCATGGGCCTGGCCTGGCCCACGCCGTGCGTGCTCGCCGACTCCTGCCCGCCGGCCTGGACCCCCGGGTTTGGGCTGCTGGGTGTGGACGCCGACGTCAATGCCATCACCGTTTTTGACGATGGAACGGGCCCGGCGTTGTACGCAGGGGGCGCTTTCACCGCGGCAGGGGGCGTGCTGGCCAACCGGATCGCCAAGTGGAATGGCACGCAGTGGTCGGCGTTGGGGAGCGGGTTGACAGGAGGCAGTTCCCCCTATGTCTCCGCCCTCGCCGTCTTCGACGACGGGACCGGGCCGGCGCTGTACGCGGGGGGCGAGTTCACCACGGCGGGGGGCGTGCCGGCCAATCGGATCGCCACAAGTGGAATGGCACGCAGTGGTCGGCCCTGGGCAGTGGGATGAACTTCTTGGTCTACGCCCTCACCGTCTTCGACGACGGGACCGGGCCGGCCTTGTACGCGGGGGGCGATTTCACCACGGCGGGGGGCGTGACGGCCAGCCGGATCGCCAAGTGGAACCCCGGCGCGCCGGGGCAGTGGTCGGCCCTGGGCAGCGGGATGAGCTCCTGTGTCTACGCGCTCACCGTCTTCGACGACGGGACCGGGCCGGCGTTGTACGCGGGGGGCATTTTCACCACGGCGGGGGGAATGGCTTCAAGCTACATTGCGCGCTGGGGTTGTCAGACCAGTCCCACGGATCACGATGGCGACGGGATCCCTGACGAGTCCGATAATTGTCCCGAGCACTACAATCCCAGCCAGGCGGACTGCGACGGCGACGGCACCGGCGACGCCTGTCAGCCTGGGGCCACGGACTGCAACGCCAATGACATCCCCGATGATTGCGACCTCGCCGCGGGCACCAGCCAGGACTGCAACACTAACGCCGTGCCCGATGAGTGCGACCTGGCCGCGGGTGCGAGCTTGGACTGCAACGGCACCGCGGTGCCGGACGAGTGCGAAGCGATCGGGGGCGGCGATTTCGATGCCGACGGCGGGGTGAACCTCGACGACTACGCGGCATTCGAGGATTGCTTGGCCGGTCCGGGAGTTCCGCCGGACCCGGTTCTGCCGCAGTGCGTGAACGTCTGTCTGGCGGCGTTCGATTCCGAGGGGGACAACGACGTGGACCTGGCCGATTTCGCGGTGTTCCAGGAAGCCTTCGGCGGCCCATGAACGTTAGCGGGGTAGGGTCCGCGCTCGCGGACCATCTTTGGGGGAACCATGTGCAGAGCATGGTCCGCGGGCGCGGACCCTACGATCTGCACCGCGACCATGAACCGAACCGCGACCGTAAGGGAGCGGTCCAGCACGCCGTTCGGTCACGCCGCTCCCTCACGGTCGCGGTTCGGATAAGAGGCCGTTTTACTGAGACACCACACGAGCGCGGACCCTACGATCGCCGCGGGCGCGGAACCTGCGGACTTGGCCCACCCTACAGCGTCGGGCGGAGCCCGACCTACCCGGGGGTCTCTTTACGGTCCTTGAATTGGGCTTTCAGACGTTCCAGGATGGCCGAGTGCATCTGCGACACCCGACTCTCGGAGAGATCCAGCACCTGCCCGATCTCCTTCATGGTCATGCCTTCGTAGTAGTAGAGGATCAGCACCAGACGCTCGGCACGGCTCAGCCCGCGGGTGACGAGGTCTTTGAGGTCCTTCTTCTGGGTTTCGACCAGCGGATTGGGGCCGCGCTTGTCCTCCAGCACGTCGATGGCGCAGAACTCTCGGCCGGCATCGAGTTCGGGGGGGGCGTGCGACAGCGAGACGAGCGAGACCGCGCTGCCCTCGCGCATGAGCTTGTCCAACTCCGCGGAGGACATGTTCAGGCGCTTGCTCAGTTCGTCTTCGGAGGGGGCCCGGCCCAACTCGGCTTCGAGCCGGCGGCTGGCCTCTTCCAGCTTGGCGGCACGGCTGCGCACCAGACGCGGGATCCAGTCGAGCATGCGGAGCTCGTCCAGCATCGCCCCGCGGATGCGCGGCGCGCAGTAGGTCTCAAACTTGACCCCCCGGTGCAGGTCGAAGGAGTTGATCGCGTCCAACAGGCCGAAGACCCCGGCCGAGACCAGATCGTCGTGCTCCACTTCCCCGGGCAGTTTGGCCCCCACCCGTTCGGCGTTATACCTCACGATCGGCAGATAAGCTT
>JAZDKM010000388.1:0-2871 GCA_043803085.1 Planctomycetota bacterium | reverse complement strand
ATGGCGGCTTCTTTGGAGAACATGCTCGCGGAAAGCCCCTCCAGCTCCAGCACGGTGGGGTCGCCGTCGCGCGAGTCATCGCCCAGGCGGGCCGTCTGGATGCTCTGGAGCATCTCTGCGGTCGGTATGCTCAGGGTGTCGCTTCGCAAGTCGATCAGATGGTTCGTCACGTCTGTGCCTCCAAATAGATGTTCTGATTTCCCTGCGGGGGCTCCGGGACCACACCAGCCCGTGAGCGAAGCGCCGCCGGGAACCGATCTGGATGGGCCTCTCCCAGGCGCGAGGTATTGTATCGCGCACGGCCGCCGTGGCTCAGGTTTTCCTCCGGACACCCTTCGCTGCCGCACCGGACGCGGTTCCTGATGAGCCGGCCGCGCAGGCCGGTCAAGCCGTTCGGCGATCACGGAGCGGCATGGTGATGGTCGGCGATGAGATCCGCCACGTGGGGCGCCGGGCGGCTACTGAACTGCGAGCCCGGTAGGTGTCTCGAAGTTCCTTCTGATGGACTCGAAGAAGGTCTCCGCGACGCGCTGATACCCGGCCGGAGTGAGGTGGATGCCGTCGGCTCCGAGGAACGAGAGGTCGGCAGAGATGGCCTCGTACACCTCGACCACGGGCACGCCTTGCGCAGCCGCCATCGTCCGGAGAGCGTCGTTGAAGCGCGGCACCGTGGAAACGAGCGAAGCGCTCGACGGACTCGGTCGCTCCGGTGGAATCGTGGCAATCAGCGTGCGAACGCCGGCGGCCGTTGCCATCCGGATCATCGACTCGAGCGCATTGACGGTGGGCCGAATGCCTGCGTCACCCAGCGCGTTCAGATCGTTGGTCCCTTCCATCAAGAGAAGGACCTGAGGCCGTTCCGCCTCCAAGGCTCCGGGAAGGCGCAGCGCGCCGTCTTGCGCCCATTCTCCTCCCCTGCCCAGATTGACCATCTCGAACGCCTGGGTTCTATACCGCGCCGCCAGCAGACCCTCCAGCCGGAATGGATAGGCGTGCTCCATCTGGTGGTGGAGTGTCGTCGATGACAACGGGACGATCCCCAACGTCAGGCTGTCGCCGAACGCCAGGAACTGCGAATACCGGAGCGTTGGGACCGATGGAAGCGGTGACGGCCCGGTCGGCGAAGGGCCGCTGCAGCCGGCCAAGAAGACCGCAAGGGAGAGCGGGAAGAAGAGAAGAGAGTGCCGACGCATCGCCGCTTGGAGACGTGAGACTCTAGGAGTGCGTCGGAGATAGCAACTCTCCACGCACAGTATCCAACCGAAACACCGACGTGGTGATACCACGTGGCTCGGAACGACAGATGGGCGGTCCACGTTGAGGCGGTTGCGCGGCGGCCCGTGCGCGCCCGCCGGCTGCTGCCGCCCGTCAGGCGGGTTGGGGGGACCACCCGGCACGAAACAACTTCAACAGATTGCCGGTCAAACAGATCAGTCGCCACTCCGCCCGGACGCGGGCCGTGCCCCGGAAGCTGAATCGCCGAAATCCGCGACGTTCCTTGGTCTGCCCAAAGACCGGTTCCACGATCGCTTTCCGCCGCTTGTAGATCGCGTGGCCGGCGGCGGTTCGCAGCTTGTGGCGCATGGCCTCTTTCGCCGACGCGTGTTCGGCCAACGGTTCGTCGATCGGGCCCGGCGGGTTTCCGTGTTTCTGCCGTCCGGTCGCGATATGCAGATCGATCCCCGCGACACCGGGATCCGTCACGTTGGCCGTACTCCAATAGCCCGCATCGGCGCTCACGGCATCCGGCACTCGCCCCACATTGGCCTGCACCTGCGCGATCATCGGCACCAGTTGCTGGCTGTCATTCGCCTGCTGCGTGATGTCGGCCGCCACGATGATCTGGGCATGCCCGTCCACCGCGGCCTGTGCGTTGTACGCTTGGATGAAACTGCCTTTGTTGGCCCCATCTGGCATGATGCGACTCTCGGGGTCCGTGAAGTTGCGCTGGGCCTTGGGCGCCGGCGTGGCGGTGGCCGGGTCCGGCACCTCGGGCGCGCGTCCGCTCACCGGCTTGCCCGTCTGCGCGGCCTGCTCGGCGCGCGCCGCGATCTGGACTTCGGCCTCGGCCCGCTGCTGCGCCGCCCGGTCCCGGGCTTCCTGCTCCAGCGCCGCCTTCGCCTCCCGAATCTTCGCCAAGCGCACCTCGCGCCGGGCCAACTCCGCGGGCAACTCGTCGCCCCGCTCGCCCGGGCCATACTGCGCGTCCTCGGCCGCGTCCACCTCGGCCGCGCGCTGCAGCAACGCCTCCACTTCCTGCTGCAACCGGGCCTCCGTCTCCGTCATGCGGGCGTAACTCATCGCCTTGTGCTTGCTCGCGTTCGCTTTGATCTTCGTGCCATCGATGGCCACGTGGCCCAGTTTCACCAAGCCGGCCTTCTCGCACAGGCGGAGGGCCTGGACAAACAGGGCCGCCAACGCCGACAGGTGGCGCGCGCGGAACGCGGCGATCGTGTCGTGATCGGGATGCGCGTCCGCGGACAAAAACCGAAACCCCACGTCCTCATATGTCGCCCGCTCGATCTTCCGGCTGCTCACCACGCCCAGGCAGTACCCGTAGAGCAGCACCCGCACCATCATCGTCGGCTGATACGCCGCCAAGCCGCGGCCATCACCCTCGTACGACCGGTAGATCGCCTGCAGATCCAACGTCTCGACAACCTCGGCCACAAACCGCGCCAAGTGGCGCTCGGGCAACCAGTCGTGCAACGAGGGCGGGAGCAACAGGCCCTGATCCAGATGATCTGTGCGGAACCGCTTCGCCATAGCCGCTATGCTACGGCCCGATCGATCCCGACTCAACACCTTTCGTACCGACGGTGAGTCGTATTCCGTGTGGGGGAGTAGAATCTATCCCCGACACACTCCTAG